>NZ_CP135921.1:2771666-3143333 GCF_032397745.1 Bradyrhizobium prioriisuperbiae | reverse complement strand
CCGGCTGGACGATCACGTCGACAACTGGTCGGACGAGAAGTTCTGGGACGAACTGAAACGGCGTCTTGATCCGGAGGCCGCCGGCCATCTGGTCACCGGTCCCTCGATCGAAAAAAGCATCGCGCCACTGCGCAGCTTTGTCGCCGAACCGATGAAATTCGGCCGTCTGTTCCTGGCCGGCGACGCTGCCCACATCGTGCCGCCGACCGGCGCCAAGGGCCTCAATCTCGCGGCCAGTGACGTGCATTATCTATCGGTCGCATTGCGTGAGTTCTACGCCGAGAAATCCGCCGCCGGCATCGATGCCTACTCCACCAAGGCGCTGGCGCGGGTGTGGAAGGCGGAGCGTTTCTCGTGGTGGATGACCTCCATGCTGCATCATTTCGCCGACACCGACGAATTCAGCGCGCGTATCCAGATTGCTGAGCTGACTTATCTGGTGGGCTCGAAAGCCGCGACAGCGGCGCTGTCGGAGAATTATGTCGGGTTGCCGTATTAGAGAAATGATGTTGACCGTCATCCTGAGGTGCGAGCCTTGCGGTGCACTTGCACCGCTGGGCGAGCCTCGAAGGATGCACGGCCAATTCTATTTAAGTATTGGCCGTCGCCCTTCGAGGGCCGCGCTCCGCACGGCCACCTCAGGGTGACGGATAACTTACTTTATTCGACTTTCAGATCGCAACGCGTCGCGCCCGGAATTCGGACTGGAGCTGCCAGTTTTTGCCGTCATCAAACGAGCGCTCGCCGCGCCAGCGGAACGAGTTCGATGTGATCTTGCTGAAGCTCCATCGGATGGCCGCGCCGGTGTCGGCTCTGCCTTCCTGCACGATGTCCTTCCCGTGCGCGCGGCCGATCTGGCGGGTATAGAGCTGCTTGAGCGGATCGGTCCAGAGGATGTGCCAGGCATCCAATCCGGGATCATAGACCCGCAGCGTCGTGCCATAGAAGATGCCCGGCAGGATCCAGACATCCTGGATCGCGCGTCCCTGCAGCACCCAGCCGAAATGAATATCGCCACGTCCGGTGTGCCTGGTGCCGTCATCGGCATAGACCTCGGCATCCATCTCCCAGTCGCCGATCAGCCAGCCATAGAGCGCCATCGCATTGGCGCGGTCCGGGGCCGGCCCGTCGGTGTGAAGTACGTTGGCGAAGCGACGGGATGAAGCGGCAGTCATGACTCGGACCTCTCGCGGGATTAGTGGTGCTAATCCCTTAAGCCAACGCCCCGATCGGGACTTGGACAAACTTGCGGTTCCGCGCAGACGACAACCCGCCGGGCCTCCTACTCCGGATGCGGCGTCACCACATGATAGCTGCGATCGAAGTAGATCAGGCTGTCCGCGTGGTCGGCGCTTTGCAGGGCAACCACCTGACAGAACAGGACATCATGGGTGCCGACATTGGTCCTGCTGGTGATGCGGCAATCGAACGCAACGGCGCCATCGACCAGAACCGGCGAGCCGGTTTCGAGTGTCGACCAGACCGCGGCCGAAAATCGCTCGTCCACGGGAATCCTGCCGCCGAACAGCCGCGATAGCTCCTGATGACGCGCCGACAGCGCATTGATGCACACGACACCATTCTCGATGACGCCGGCATAAGCCGATGAGGCGCGATTGATGCACACCAGCAGGGTCGGCGGATTGTCGGTCACGCTGCAGACCGCGGAGGCGGTGAAACCGGCACGGCCGGCGGGACCGTCGGTCGTGACGATGTTGACCGCCGCACCGAGGTGGGCCATCGCATCGCGGTAGTCCCCGCTGTCGACGCCGCCTGGTGTCGGTCCATCGCTTGCAGACGCGGTCACGAACGGACTCCGGCGATCTCACGCAGCACCTGCGCCAGCACGGCGGCTCCGGCCGTGACATGAGCCGGCTCCGCCCATTCATGCTCGACATGGCTGGCGCCATCCCGGCAGGGAATGAAGATCATCGCCGCCGGGCAAACCTTGGCGAGATGACGTGCGTCGTGGCCCGCCGCCGACAGAATGGCCATGGCGGGCTGCCCCTGATCGCGCGCCGCCTGCACGATCAGGTCGCGCAATCGCGGATCGAACTCATTGGATGGCGCATCGACCAGCGGCGTCAGCGTCACGGTGCAAGGCAAAGCACACCGACGGCACAGCACGGCGATACGCGCACCGGCTGCATCGAGCACGGCATTGTCCGGATGCCGCAGATCGATGCTGAAGGTCACGCGCGAGGGCACCACCGAGGGCGCGTTGGGCTCGACCGTCACCCGCCCGATGGTGAATTTGATGGCGTCGTCGATTGCCCCGATCTCCGCATTCAGCGCGGTTGCCATGCGCGCGAACACCAGCAGCGCGTCGCGGCGTTCGTTCTGAGCCAGCGTGCCGGCATGGCCTTCGGCGCCTTCGATCACCACCTGAAACGTCTTCTTGCCCTGAATGCCGGTTACGGCGCCGATCACATGCTCAGACGCCTCGAGCAGCGGGCCCTGCTCGATATGCAGCTCGAGATAGCCTGCCACGGGAAATCCCAGCGGTTTGTGTGGCAGGTCGGGAAAGGCCGCATGCAGCCGGTCGAGCGCGTCGCCGACGCAAACGCCATCCGCATCGGGCACTGCGCGAATGGCCACGAGGCTGCGCGCGCCGACGAATGCTTCCGATCCCATCATGCCGGGCGCGAAACGACTGCCTTCCTCGTTCATCCACGCGACCACGACCAGATCGCAGGCCGGCCGCAGACGCTGCTCGGCCAACGTGACCACGGCTTCAAACGCAGCCATCACGCCCGCGGCGCCATCGAATTTGCCGCCAGTGGGCTGGCTGTCGAGATGGCTGCCAAGCAGGATCGGCGGCGCGGTGGGATCTCGGCCCGGAAGCGTCATGAACAGGTTGCCGGCGGCATCCGTCGCCACCGTCAGGTCCGCCGCCTGTGCCCAGCCGACCACGCGACGCCAGGCTTCGATCTCGCCGTCGCTCAGCGCCTGCCGATTGACGCCACCGGCCGGTGTCGCGCCGATCTCGGCAAGCGCCATCAGCCGCGTCCAAAGACGATCACCATTGATCAGGGAGTTGGAGGAAACCATCGGGCGGTCTATGTCGTGCGCATGATCTGGCCCGGCAACGCGCGGGGATCGCGTGGAAGCCACCTCCCCGCCTCGACCTGGACGATGAACTCGGCGAGCAGCGCGTTGAAGGCGGCAGGCTCCTCGAGGTTGAGGGTGTGACCGGTCTTGGGAAATACCGAAAGCCCGCAGGCGGGAATGGTCTTTTTCAGGAAGATGCCCGGCTGCAGGCAATGATCGTCCTCGTCTCCGACCATCACCAGGGTCGGCACGTTCATCTGCCTGAGTTCTGCTTCGAGATCGTAGAACGAGGGCCGTCGCGCCTGCACGCCGCGCATGGTGTTGGCTGCGCCGCGATCGGAATGGGTGGCGAGGCGGTCGGCGAACTCCTGCCAGCCGCGCGGGTCCTTGTTCTGGAACTGCACCCGGCTGGCGCCGAGCGCATAGATTTTGGAAAACTCCTTCGCACCCTTTGTCTCGAAATTGTCGGCGACTTCAAGAGATACGCCGCGGAAGTAATCCTCGAACTCCTTCTCACAACCATACCCGGCGCCGGCCACCGTCAGCGACAGCGCCCGCTGCGGCGTGCGCAGGCCAAAATGCACCGTGCAGAAGCCCCCCATCGACAGCCCGACGATGTGCGCCTTGTCGATGCCCAATCCGTCGAGAACGGCAACGGCGTCGTCGGCCGCCAGCGTCTGCGAGTAGGCGTCGACGCCATCAGGCACATCCGACGGCGGATAACCCCGCGCCGCATAGGTAATGCAGCGATGGCGGCGGCTGAAGTAACGCAACTGCGGCTCCCAGCTCGCATGGTTGCCACCAAATTCGTGAATGAACAGGATCGGCGTGCCCTCGCCCGCCTCTTCCACATGCAGCGTCACGCCATCCCGTGTGATGATCGACATCGGTTGATCTCTGTTAGAATTGCGGCGGCAGATCGTTGAGCGTGCGAGCCTGCGCCACCATCTCCGGCAGCAGCGCGCAGAACGTCTCGACCCATGGTGGCGGCACCGACGTGCTCACCTTCACAAAACGATCGCCGAAGCGTTGGGTGTGATAGGTGCCCTGGCGGATCATGATGCCCTGACGGCGATAACATTCGACCAGCGCTTCCGGACGGACGCCGGCGGCGACGGTTTCCAGCACCAGGAAATTGCCATGCGAGGGATAAATCGGCAGCGACAGGCCCTCGATCGCGCTGACAGCTTCATGGATCATCGCTTTGTTGGCGCGGTCGATGCCGCGCACCTTGGTCATCCATTCCGCCTTGACGGCAAGTCCGGCCTGCGCCGCGCGCTGAGCGATTACGCTTGCCCCCAGCACGTTGGTCGCGGTCTCCGCAAATTCCTCGAACAACGCAGGCGCCGCAACCAGCGCGCCGATCCGCAGTCCGGCGAGTCCCAGCCATTTCGAGAAGCTGAGCGAGACCACGGCGCCTTCGGGCGCGGCGTGCAGCGCCGGGTGATGGCCATCGGCAAAATCACGGTAGGTGCAGTCATGGACCAGCAGCGCGCCGCAGTCGCGGGCGATGGCGGCAAACGCCTCGATCTCCTCGCGGGTATAGCGGATGCCGAGCGGGTTGTTGGGGTCGACCAGATAGATGATGACCGTGCGCTCGTCGACATGGGCCTTCAGCGCTTCGGGCGTCAGCCGATAATTGCAGGCCGGATCGTAGATCGGGATTTCGATCACCTCCGCGCCTTGTTGCCTCGCGAACAGGCATGGCCATTTCCAGGTCGGATCAGTGGTCACGAAGGTGGTGCCGGGCTTGCAGCGCGCGCGGCAGATTATCGCCAGCGCGTTGACGCCGCCTTCGGTGACCAGCGCCTCGGCGCCGGGCGTGCCGAGATCGGCCACGATGGCGCTGCGCAGCGCCTCGAAGCCCAGAGGAGGCGCGTAGGCATTGAACTCGCCGGCCTCGATCGAACGCACCATCGCCTCGCGCACCGCGGGATGACTTTCGATGTGATTGGTGTTCTGGCCAAGCCAGTAGAGTCCCGGCGTGGCCGAGAGTTCGTCGAAATAGCGGTTGCGGATCAGCGCGGTTGACATCGTTTTTG
Organism: Bradyrhizobium prioriisuperbiae; assembly: GCF_032397745.1. NCBI lineage: Bacteria > Pseudomonadati > Pseudomonadota > Alphaproteobacteria > Hyphomicrobiales > Nitrobacteraceae > Bradyrhizobium > Bradyrhizobium prioriisuperbiae. The sequence continues at coordinate 3,138,240 of NZ_CP135921.1, read as the reverse complement.
ACATGGCTCTGCGGTCTCAGATCACGGAGCCGCGGGCGGCAATGCCGCCGTCGATGGTGACGACGGTGCCGGTGATGTAGCCGGCCTTCGGCGACGACAGGAACGCAACGAGGTCTGCGACCTCCTCCGAGGTGGCCGGCCGTTTGCCGGGATACTTGTCGAACAGCTCTTCCCAGCGGCTCTCGTCGCCGAGCATGTCGATCGCCTTGCGCTTCATGATCTTGAGCATGCGATCGGTCGCGACCGGGCCGGGGTTGACCGCAACCACGCGGACGCCGTGGTTGAGGCTCGCACCGCCCAGCGCCTTGGTGAAGGACATCAGCGCCGCGTTGCCGGTCGAGCCCGCGATGTAGCTTGCATCCCAGTTCTCGCCGGAATTGCCGATGATGTTGAGAATGACCCCGTCCTTGCCCTTCATGCGTGGGTAATAGAGCCGCGACAAATTGATGTAGCCGAACACCTTGAGATCGAAACCGCGCCGCCAGTCGGCATCGCCCAGAACCTCGAGCGAGCCGGCCGGGATATCGCCGGCATTGTTGATCAGGATGTCGATGTCGCCGACCTCGGCGGCCAGCTTCTCCATCGCCGCGGTGCTCGACAGGTCCAGTGCGTGAACGCTGATCCTGACGCCATATCGGGCTTCGAGCCTGTCCCTGGCCTCCACCATCGCCGCGCCATTGCGGGCGGCCAGATGCAGGTGACAGCCTTCCGCGGCAAAGACATCGGCCACGGCAAGCCCGATCCCTTGCGACGCGCCGGTGATCAGGGCGGTCTTGTTTTTCAGGTTAAGTTCCACGCCAGCGTCTCCAAGATGCAAATCCGATATACAAAGTCTAGCAATTTGCATACCAAGAGACTGAACGTCACTCGAAGGCGGCGAGAAAATCCAGCAGATTGTCGCCAAGCAGGCTGACATGGTCGCGCATGGCGCTATGGGCCCGCTCCGGATCATGGGCGAGAATGGCCTGCATGATGGCCTCGTGCTCGCGCACGGTGTCCGCGATGCGGTTCGGCATCCGCGTCACGCGGCGGCGATAGGCGGCCACCTGGTTGCGCAATTTCCGGGTCTGGTCGGCGAGAAAGGCGTTGCGCGACGCCTCGTAGATCGCCTCGTGAAATTCCTGGTTGATGTCGTAGAACGCGTCGATCTGGCCGGTCTCGCCAATCGATATAAGTCGCTGATGAATCTCCATGATTTCGATCCCCCAGGCCTGGGACACGCGCCGTGCGGCGAGCCGCGCGCACAGTCCCTCGAGCTCGGCCATGACCTGGAACATCTCGATCAGCGCCTGCGCCTTGATGGCGCGCACCGTGGCCCCCTGGCGCCCCCGCAGCTCGACCAGATTGTTGGCCGCCATCAGCCGGAACGCCTCGCGAACCGGCGTGCGCGAGACCCCGAAGCGTTGTGCGATCTCCTGTTCGTCGAGCCGGCTGCCGGGTTCGAGCCGGCCGGCTGCGATATCCTCCTCCAGCTTCTGGCGCAGGCTCTCCGCCAGCGTCACACCGGGCAGGGACGGAAGGCCTCCGTGCCCGTTTTCGGCTCTTTTGCCCTCATTATGTGCACCAGGCCGCGCCACATGTTTCTCCAGAATAAATCTAAGTATACATCATCGCTGACCCCATACGCGAAAACAGCGACGACTCACCCGCATTAGACGCCAACGCCTCGCAAATTTCATGCCCGAATAGCGGAAAGCGGCTCTGGCACACGAGTTGCTAAGAGACTTCCATTCGGCCCGCCAACGTATGCGGAATATCGCCGTCATTATACAAAGAGAGGCGCCGGTCTGTGCAGGCGGCAATTCAAACCACTCCAAACGGCCCTACCGCATCGCCTGACGGCGCGGCCGCGCCGCTGCTGGAGCTGCGCGCCCTGAGCAAGACCTACGGCCAGGTCACGGCGCTGTCCCGGCTGGATGCGACGATCGCCCCCGGCGAATTCGTCACCGTGGTCGGCCCCAGCGGCTGCGGCAAGAGCACGCTGTTCAACATCGTGGCGGGACTGGAGGAGCCCGACGCCGGCGGCATCCTGCGCTTCGAAGGCCGCAGCTGTCATGCGGCGGACCTGCTGGGCCACGTCTCCTTCATGCCGCAGCGGGATCTCTTGCTGCCCTGGCGCAACGTGGTCGACAACGCCATCCTGGCGCTCGAAGTCGAAGGCGTGCCGCGGCCGCAGGCCCGCGCCAAGGCGCTGCGGATGTTGCCGGAGTTCGGGCTTGCCGGCTTCGAGAACCAGTATCCGCATCAATTGTCCGGCGGCATGCGCCAGCGCGTGGCGCTGATGCGCACCTTCCTGTTCGAACGCAACCTGATGCTGCTGGACGAGCCGTTCGGCGCGCTCGATGCACTGACGCGGGCGATGATGCAGCGCTGGTTGCTCGACGTCTGGCAAAAATACCGGCGCACCATCCTGTTCATCACCCATGACGTCGACGAGGCGATCTTCCTCGGGGATCGCGTGCTGGTGATGACTGCCCGCCCCGGCTGCGTGAAGCTCGAACAGGTGGTCGACCTGCCGCGCCCGCGCAAGCCCGACATCGTCACCGCGCCCGACTTCATCCAACTCAAGCGCATTCTGCTCGAAGCGATCGAGGAGGAGAGCATGAAGTCGTTCCAATCCACCGTGGCACAGGAGAAGGTCTCGTGAGCACAAGCCCCGGCAACCAGCCGGTCTCCCTCGACGCACGCAGGATCGATCCCGCCGAATGGGACGCCCGGATGAAGCTCGCCGCCTGCTATCGCATGGTGGCCAGGTTCGGCATGGACGACCTGATCTACAATCACATCTCCGCACGCGTGCCGGGGCACGACGACCAGTTCCTGATCAATCCCTATGGCCTGTTGTTCGACGAGATCACGGCGTCGAGCCTGGTGAAGATCAATCTCGCCGGCGAGAAGCTCGACGACACGCCGCACAGCGTCAATGTCGCGGCGTTCGTCATCCATGCCGCGATCCACACATCGAGCCACGACGCCGCCTGCGTGCTGCACACCCATTCCGACGCCAGTGTCGCCGTCTCCGGTCAGGAGAAGGGCCTGCTGCCGCTCAGCCAGTTTGCGATGCGGTTCTACGATCGCCAGGCCTTCCACGACTATGAAGGCGTCGCCATCGACCTCGACGAGCAGACCCGGCTGGTGCGTGACCTCGGAGCGCACAAGGTCATGCTGATGCGCAACCACGGCATCCTGACGGTCGGCCGCACGCCCGGCGAGGCGTTCATGCTGCTGTATTATTTCGAGCGCGCCGCGCGCATCCAGTTGCAGATGCAGGCCGCCGCGGCTGCCGGCGCAAAGCTGGTGATGCCGCCGCACGAGGTCTGCGAAAAAGCCGCGCGGCAATTCTGGGAATTGCAGGGCGACATTCTGGTGCCCGGAGAACGCGAATGGCCGGCGCTGATGCGCCAGCTCGATCGCACCGACCCGACCTATCGAAATTGATCCTCTCATCTTGATGCCAGGAGCCCGACCATGTTGAGCCGACGCCATGCCCTCGCCGTTGCAGCCGCCGCCGCACTTATGGCTGGCCTTCCGGCTCCTCGCGCTGAAGCCGAGACCCTGACCAAAGCCAGCCTGCGGCTGAAGTGGCTGCCGCAAGCGCAATTCGCCGGCTTCTATGTTGCGGTGGCCAAGGGCTACTACAAGGCTGAGGGTATCGATCTCACCATCAATCCCGGCGGCCCCAATTTGCTGACGGAAAACCTGGTCGCCACCGGCGCCGACACCTTCGGCCTGTCGGGCGGCACCGACAGCGTGTTCGCCGCGCGCGACAAGGGCCTGCCGATCGTCTGCATCGGGATTTCGCACCAGATCACACCGTTCATTTTCGTGACGCGAAAAGACGGCCCGGTGAAGACGCTGCAGGACTTCAAGGGCAAGACGGTGACGACCTGGTTCACCGGCGCCAATCACGTCCTCAACGGCATGCTGGCCAAGGAAGGCATCAAGTCCGACGAATTGAAGATCCAGCCACAGCAGGTCTCGGTGACGCCATTCGTTGACGGCAGCGTCGATGTGGTCACGGCGACTTACTACAACGAGTTCTATACCATCCAGTCGCGGATGCCGAAGGACAGCCTCAAGACCTTCGTGGCCGAAGACTACGGCATCACTTTTCCGCGCGACACGCTGATCGTGTCCGAGACCACGGCGAAGGAAAAGCCCGATCTGGTAAAAGGCTTCCTGCGCGCCTCGATCAAGGGCTGGAAAGACGCCTTCGCCGATCCAAAGGGCGCCGTCGACACCGTGATGGCTGTTGCCCCGACGCTGGACCGCGCGCAGCAGGAGTTCATGCTGACGGAAGTGAGGCGGCTGATGACCGCGGGCAAGGCCAGCGAAAACGGCCTGTTCTGGATCGATCCCGTGGCCGTCAAGACCGCGCATGACTTTTTCCTGAAGTACGCCGTGATTTCCAAGCCGATCGATCTCGCCGCCGCCTATGACGCGAGCTTCATCGACAGCGTGCCGGTTGTGGACCGGCGGCCGTGAGCGCCGGTTCGACGGCGTTGGTCGTCGACAACAAGGCGGCGTCCGGCTGGTCGCTGGTCGCTCTGCTTGGCCCGTTGCGACAGGCGGCGCGGCTGCTGGCCGGCCTCGCCATAGCAGCGCTGGTCTGGGAAGGCGCCGTGCTGCTGCTGGGCATCAAGCCGCATTACCTGCCGCGCCTCAGCACGATCCTCACTGCAATGGCCGCGACGCCGCGGGCTTATGTCGACGGCTTCCTGCGCACGCTGGCTGAAACGCTGATCGGCTTCGTGGCCGGGGGCGGGTTCGGCGTGTTGATCGGCATCGCCTTCTTCCGCCTGCGGGCGCTGCGCGAGATGGCCTTTCCGATTTTCGTGGTGTCGCAGACCATCCCGGTGATCGCCTTCGGCGCCCTGGTGGTGCTGTGGTTCGGCAATACTCTGCTGGCCAAAGCCGTCATCGCCTTCTATCTCACCTTCTTCCCCGTGACCGTGAACACGCTGCTCGGCCTTGAATCGGTCGATCCGAAGCAGGTGGCGCTGATGCGCAGCTTCGGCGCCTCGAACCGCCAGTTGCTGCTGCGGCTGCAACTCCCGACCGCGCTGCCGCAGATCTTCGTGGCGCTGCGGCTGGCGTCGTCACTGAGCCTGGTCGGCGCGATCGTTGGCGAATGGTTCGGCGACACCACCGGCCTCGGCGTGCTGCTGCTGCAGGCCATGTACACAGAGAACGTCACCGCGATCTGGGGCGCCTTGCTGGCGTCGGCGCTGCTCGGCACCGGCTTCTACGCAGTGGTCGCCGCGGCCGAACGGCGCCTGGTGTTTTGGGGAGCGGAGCAATGAGCGCCGCGACACTCCGATCGCCGTCACTCGCGGTCCAGCGCGGCATTCTCGGCGCCCTCCTGCTGGTCGCCTGCTGGGAAGGACTGGCCCGCGGACTGCACCTGCCATCCTACATCCTTCCCGCCGTCAGCGACATCCTGGCCAGCGTCTGGTCGAAGCGCGCGCTGCTGGGCGAAGCGGCAAGTTATACGCTGTTCGAGGCGATCGTCGGTTACGGCCTCGGCTGCCTGATCGGCATCGGCCTCGCTGTCGCCATCACCATGGTGCCGAAACTGCGTGTCGCGATCCTGCCGGTCGCGACCGCCATCAACTCGGTGCCGGTGGTCGGTTATTCGCCGCTGATCCTGCTGTGGTTCGGCATCGGCGTGGCGTCCAAGATCGTGATGGTGGCGATGGCGGTCAGCTTCACGGTGTTCCTGTCGACGCTTGCGGGCCTTGACCGCGTCGATCGCCGCTCGGTCGATCTCTTGCGCAGCTTCGGCGCCGGCCGCCTCTCGATCCTGTGGCGGCTGCGGCTGCCGACGGCCTTGCCGCTGATGCTGGCGGGAATGCGCGTCTCGACCGTGCGCAGCGTCATCGTGGCCATCATCACCGAAATGCTCGGCGCCTATGGCGGCCTCGGCTGGATCATCTACCAGGCCGTGCTGCAGATCGACTTCGTGCAGGTCTGGTCGGCGATTTTCGTGGCGTCCGCGGCAAGCCTGACCTTCTTCGGCCTGATCGGCCTGATCGAACGCAAGATCCTGTTCTGGAAATGAGTCCATCAACGGCAGGGAATGCAGCGGCAGGGAACGGCACATGAAACGACAGATGCATCTGGGCCTGTTCATCCTTGGAACCGGCAGCCATGTCGCCGGCTGGCGCTATCCGGGCGCGGTCGACAGCTTTCAGGATTTTGCAGCGATCCAGCAGATCGGCCGCACTGCCGAGCGCGGCAAGTTCGACCTGATCTTCATGGGCGACAATCTCTACGCCGATGCCGCCGCGCATCCGTCCTACACACTGCGGCTCGAGCCGCTGACCATGCTGGCGGCGCTCGCCTCCTCGACCAGCCGGATCGGGCTCGGCGCCACCGTCTCCACCACCTACAGCGATCCGTTTTCGGTGGCGCGCGTATTCGCCTCGCTGGACCATATCAGCAAGGGACGCGCCGCGTGGAATGCGGTGACGACAGCCAATCCCGCCACCGCCGCCAATTTCGGCACCACGCATCCCGACCATGCCCGCCGCTATGAGATGGCCGACGAATTCCTCGGGGTCGTGAAGGGATTGTGGGACGGCTGGGCTGATGATGCCATCGTCGCCGACCGCACGAGCGGGCTCTACATCGACCCCGCGAAGCTGCGTCCGATCGAGCATGAGGGCTCGTTCTTCAAGGTGAAGGGGCCGCTCAATATCGGCCGCAGCCCGCAGGGTCATCCCGTGGTGCTGCAGGCCGGCGGTTCGGAGGCGGGCCAGGCGCTGGCGGCGCGCACCGCTGACATCGTGTTCTCGGTGGTGCAGGACATCGAGGAGGCCAAAGCCGGTTACGCCGCTCTGAAGGACCGCCTGCCGGCCTTCGGGCGCGCACCGGAGGACGTCACGGTGTTGCCGGGCGTGATGCCGATCGTCGGGCGCACCGACAAGGAGGCGTTCGAAAAACTCGCGGTGCTGCAAAGCTTCGTCAGCGGCAGCAACGCGCTTGCGATCCTGTCGGATCGTTTCGGCCAGGACATGTCGGCCTACGATCTGGACGGACCGATCCCGGACATCACCCTGCCCGACAGCTATCACAGTTTTGCACGGGTCATGTTGTCCAAGGCGCGGCGCGACAACATGACATTGCGCGACCTCTACAATCTCACCGCGGCGGCGCGCGGTCACTGGGTGCTGTGCGGTTCGGCCGAGAGCATCGCCGACACCCTGCAGCAATGGTTCGACGAGCGTGCGGCCGACGGATTCAATGTCATGCCGCCGTACTTCCACGAAGGGTTCGAAGACTTTGTCGACCTGGTGATCCCGATCCTGCAGGAGCGCGGCCTGTTCCGCAGGGACTACGAGGGGACGACATTGCGTGATCACCTGGGGCTGCGGCGCCCAAAGAATACGGCGTTCGAGGCATGAAACTTCTTTGAAAACACTCATGTCCCAGGTGTGCAGATTCCCTCTTTCCTTCTTGTGAAACAACGATTGGCGAGGAGAACGATGATAACTCGACGTGGCGCAGCTAAAGTCGCATGTGCAACCCTGGTTTGGTCGTTCGCGCCTGCGATCGTCCGCGCTGCCACAAAAGCGACAATACGCATGAAGTGGCTGCCGCAAGGTTCTTTTGCCGGCTACTATGTCGCCCTTGAAAAGGGTTACTACCGCGACGAAGGTCTCGACCTCGACATCATTCCAGGCGGACCGAACCTGCTGACCGAGAATTTGGTGGCCACAGAGGCCGATACGTTTGGCCTGTCAGGCGGCACAGACAGTGTCCTCGTTGCCCGCAACAAGGGACTCCCGATCATATGCTTCGGGCTCGCTCATCAAGTCACGCCCTTCGTCTTCGTGACGCGCAAGGATGGCCCCATAAAAACGTTAGGCGACATGAAGGGCAAGCGCGTCGTTGCCTGGTTCACGGGAGCCAATTATGTGCTCGCCGGCATGCTCGCAAAGGCTGGCCTCGGTCCAGACGACATCAAAATCCAGCCTCAACAAGTGAGCGTGACACCATTCACTAATGGCGACGTCGATGTCTGCGCAGCAACCATATATAACGAGCTTTATACAATCGAGCAGCGGCTCGGGCGCGATAATCTCCGAACTTTCATCGCAGAAGATTCGGGAATTACTGTTCCACGCGATACGCTCATCACTTCCGAAAAGATCATGCGGGATAATCCGGCGATGGCTGCCGGTCTTATCCGCGCATCCATCAAAGGATGGAAAGATGTCTTCGCAAGTCCTGCGAACGCCCTGGACACACTTCTGAAAGTCGCTCCGACTCTTGATCGGACCCACGAAGAGTACTCGCTTCGAGAAAACAGACGCCTCCTGACGGCTGGCTCCGCGCCCCAGAATGGATTGCTGTGGCTCGACATGAAGGCCATTCAATCAGCCCATGATTTTTTTCTCCAGAGCAAGGTCATCAACAAGCCGGTTGAGCTCGATCAAGCGTTCAGCCTGGGCCCTCTTCAAACAATCCCAGTCTCCGAAAGGCGCGCCTGACGCCGCAGTCGATGGTCGCCAGTCCTCACCTCGGTCCATTGCCCGCAAGACCCCAGTCGCTGCCGGCGCGAGCCCATCTAAAATCCATAGAGCAAATGCAGAGGAGCGTTCCATGTCCGACAGAAGCGAATTGACCGAGGTTCCGGCCATTGATCTTGGACCATCGTTTGAAGCTGGAGAAACCGGTCGCGATCAGGTGGCCGCCGAAATCAGGCATGCCTGCGAAGAGATCGGCTTCTTTTCGATCATTGGTCATGGCGTCCCCAATTCGGTGATCGAATCACTCCAGCGCGAAGCTCGCGCTTATTTTGCTTTACCGCCCGAGGAAAAACTCAAGACGCCGCAGCCTCCTGAAAAAATCAGCCGCGGCTACAGCCATGTCGGCAGCCGTGGACTGGCGTTTTCGCTTGGCAAAGAAACACCACCAGACCTCCAGGAAAGCTTTGCCATGGGGCCCGTCAAGGCAGCTCCAGCCACCGTCATCGGATCGTCGACGGAAAATTTATTCTTCTTTCCAAACTCATGGCCGACGGACCGCCCGCAGTTCCGAGCCGCATTCGAGGCCTACTACAACGAGATGGATAAACTTGCGGTGCATATCTTGCGCCTGTTCGCGAGGGCGCTGAAGCTCAATGATGACTTCTTCGACAACAAGGTAAATGAGTCGACCAGTACGATGCGGGCGATCTACTACCCGCCGCAAGATCGCATGCCCGTACACGGGCAGCTTCGGGCCGGAGAACATACCGACTACGATACGCTCACCATCCTCAAGGGTGAGGACGTGCCGGGTGGATTGCAAGTCAAGTTACGCCATGGAGGCTGGGTTGACGTGCATCCTCGGAGTGACGCGTTCGTGTGCAATATCGGCGACCTCATGATGCGCTGGACCAACGACGAATGGGTATCAAACCTTCACCGCGTTGCGAATCCGCCACCGGAAGCCATGAAGCTTGGACGCCTCAGCATTCCATTCTTCCACAATCCCAACGTCGATGCAGAAATCCGCTGCATCACATCATTCTATGACAAGGGTACCGGAGAGAAATATCCTCCGGTAAAATTCGGCGACTTCTATCTGTCCAAGCACATGAAAGCCCAGAACATGGCAAAGGCGGAGCACTCAGCTCCTACGGCTTGAATCGGGCCGGTCAGGATCTCGCCCGTAGCGTCTTCGCCAGCATCTCGGTGACGTCGGCGATCGGCTGGCCGTTGCCCTGGACCCGGCTCAGGATCAGCGCGCCCTCGATCGACGAGATTGCCAGCACCGCCAGTTTGCGGGCCTCCGTTTTCGTGAAACCATCCCGCATTAGCGCGGCCGCGATCACGCCACACCAGCCGTCGAACGCCTCGCGGCCGGCGGCCGTCAGTTCGGGAGATTGCGGCGCGGTTTCCAGCAGTGTTGTGGTGATCGGGCAGCCGTCGCGGAATTTCGATTGCGCCATCCAGCCCTGCAGCATCCGGCCATAGGTCTTGATCAGCGCGGCCGCCGACGGCGACTCGCTGGATAACTGTTCGAGTGTTTTAAACACCCGCGCACCGGCGAAACGCACCGCCGCTTCCGCAATCTGGTCCTTGCCGTCGGGGAAATAATGATAGAGCGAGCCCTTGGGGGCGCCGGCGACCTCGGCGATCTCGTTGATGCCGGTGGCGGCATAACCCTGGCGGCGGAACAGCCGCGCCGCGGCTTCGATGATGGCACTGCGGTGTTTCGGCAAGGCACCCATCGGCAGGCATGTCCCGTCATTGATTCGATGCGTCAATATTATATAGACTGATCTAATTAGAAAAGAGAGCAGGAAGGACGATCCATGGAGACTGTTGCCGCCGCTATTCCCGAGGGATTCGCACGACATTTCCGTCGCAGCCCGCTGACCGATCCGTGGGAGCCGCTGTATTCGAAAAAGACCGAGCAGGCCGTTTTCATCGGACTGTGGATTGCCGAGCCGCACACCAATTCCAAGGGGCTCGCCCATGGCGGGCTGATCACGGCGTTGGCCGACAACGCAATGGGGCTGAGCTGCGCCATGCATGCCTCCGAGCCGACCGGGCTTTTGACCATCAGCCTCGGGATGGACTTTGTCGGCTCGGCGAACAAGGGACAATGGCTTCAGGTCGAAACCAATTTCGTCAAGACCGGCGGCTCAATCTGCTTCGCCCAGTGCCTGGTCAGCGCCGATGGTGTGCCCTGCGCGCGCGGCAATGCGACGTTCAAGGTACTGCGGAAACGACCGTCGTAAAGGGTGGCGCGCCCGCCATCTCGCTGAAGCGCCAATTGCAGATTTCGATCGCGAGATCGACAAACGCGCGCACTTTGGCCGAGAGCAGGCGGGACGCCGGATAGATGATGTGGATCGGTCGCGGCGGGAATTCGAACGCGGTCAGGACCGCCTGCAGGCGCCCGGCGGCAATTCCCTCCTGGGCCTGATAGGCCTGCACCATGGCAAGCCCACCGCCCTGCTCGGCATGCCAGATGCCGGCATCCGCGCTGCTGGTGATATAACGCGGCGCGATCGGCACGCGGATCAGCCGGCCGTCCTGCAAAAAGCGCCATTCGGTCGACGGCACGATGATCGAGCAATGGATGATGTCGTGGGTGCGTACATCCACAGGCTTCATCGGCACGCCGCGCCGCGCGAGGTAGTCGGGAGACGCGACCACCACGCGGTACATGTCGCCGACATTCTTCGCCACCACGCTGGAATCGGGCAGGTGGCCGATGCGGACGGCGACATCGATGCCGTCTTCCACCAGATTGACGGTGCGATCGGACAGCCGCAGTTCGCCGGTGACGTCGGGATAGCGCCGCAGGTATTCCGACATCAGCGGATTGACGTGCAGCCGCCCGAACATCAGTGGCGCGGACACGATGAGATGTCCCGACGGACGGGTGCGCTCGGCGCGGGCGGATCCCTCCGCCTCCTCGACATCGGCCAAGATGCGGCGCGCCCGCTCCAGATAATGTTCACCGATATCGGTCAGCGCCACCGAGCGCGTGGTCCGCTGCAGCAATCGCGCCCCGACCCGCTCCTCCAGCGCCGCCACCAGCCGGGTGACCGCCGAGGGCGACACATTCAGCTTGCGGGCGGCTGGCGCGAACCCTTTGAGATCGGCAACGGCGACAAAAGCTTCCATGGCTTCGATACGATCCATGGAACTATTCCATATTCGGCAATAATGAAGTGTCAAGGACGACAATTGTCCCTGAAAACGGTTGCCTTATGTTCCCTGATAGAAACCGGCACTGGTCTGGAAACCAGACGTGATCCGGTCACCCAACAGGTGTGAGATGGACAGCCATTTTGCAGTTTCCAGCGACATCGCATTCACCCCGACCGTCAAGGCGATCCAGACCCGCAAGGGCTCGCGGCGGGCCTATGAACACAATGGCGAATGGGAAACCGAAATCACCGACGATCTGGCCGGCTTCATCGCCGAGCAGACCAGCATCTTTTTCGCCACCGCGACAGCGGACGGCCAGCCCTATATCCAGCACCGCGGCGGACCGCCGGGCTTCATCCGGATTCTCGACCGCAAGCGGCTGGCGTTTGCGGATTTCAGCGGCAACCGGCAGTACATCAGCCAGGGCAACCTTCACGATAACCCGAAGGCCTACATCTTCCTGATCGACTATGTGCACCGGCGCCGGGTGAAGATCTGGGGCACGGCGCGGGTGATCGAGGATGATCCCGAGTTGATGCGCGCGCTGATGCCGGAGGGCTACAAGGCGCGGCCCGAGCAGGTCATCGTGTTCGAGGTCGGCGCCTGGAGCGCCAACTGCCCGCAGCACATTCCGCAGCGGTTCGATGCCGCCGATGTCGCCGCCGCCATCGGCGCACGCGATGCGAAGATCGCGGCGCTGGAGGCGGAGCTCGCGGCCCTGAAGGGCCCGCAGGCGGCAGCGCCGGAGAGCGCCGCCACGCCGCAGCCATCCTAGAGCTTTTTCCGTTCCGATAGAATCGGAACGGAAGCTCTAGATTTTTGTTTTGACGCGTTTTCTCCGCGCAAACGCTTCGCGTTTGTCGCGGGGAACCGGTGTCCACTTCGCTGGAAAACGCTCTGATCACGCCGCAAGCGGCTGCCAGGCATGCTCCGGATAGTATCGGGCCATCATGCGATCGACATAGGCGGCCAAATTCTTGAACTGCAGCGCGCGCTGGCGCAGCGGTGAGTCAAAGAACGGTGTCATGAGGCCCGCAAGAGCGGCGAACGTCGTTGCATCGAGACTGCTGGGACGTTCGCCCATCAGATACGGGTGATCTCCCAGAATCAGCGACAGCGCCGACAACGAACGGGCGCCGAGTTCGACAATCTCGTCCGGCGCATGACGGGCGAGGCCCGCGACCCGCATGCTCTCCGCCACGCGGCCCTGGATGTCCTCGACAACGGCTGCACGCATATGCTCGGGCACGCCGTCAAAAAACCGTGCTGGCCCCTTCTCGAAATTCTCCGGCAGCATCCAGCGGGCATACCCCGACGCCCAGTTCAGATGATTCTCGATCATCCGCTCGGTCGCCCAGGCTTCCGCGCGCTGGCGCGGGCTGAGCCCTTCATCGAGGTCGAGTCCGTGGGTTGTCTCGATGTGGACGCGGATGAAGGTGGAATCGGCCACTCGCTGCTCACCGTCGTCGATATAGGGCAACTGGCCCTTGGGCGAGCTGTCGGGCATCGTTCCCGGCTGCTTGAGGTAGTCCAGTCCGGCCATCTTGAGCTGGACCTCGGTCTTGGTCACGTAGGGGCTGATTTCCGGGAGACCGAAGCCGGCTCCGATGGCGTAAAGCGTGATCATGTTGGCATCCTCTGGCGTTGCGCGTTGAAAAGATGCCGTTTTCTAGCTACCCCCTGCTGCCACCATGCTGTCAGCAGTGAACGTGTAACTGGAAGTTTAACGATGCGGCGGGCCGACCGGCTGTTCCAGATCATCCAGGTGCTCCGGCGAACCGGGCGCCCGATCACAGCCGATGCCATTGCCGCGGAGCTTGAGACCTCGAAGCGCACGATCTACCGCGATATCGCCACCCTGATGGCACAGCGCGTCCCGATCCGCGGCGAGGCCGGAACCGGTTATGTGCTGGAAAGGGGTTTTGACATGCCGCCGCTGATGCTGACACCCGACGAGATCGAAGCCGCCGTGCTTGGCGCACAATGGGTGGCCGGTCGTGCTGACCCGGTACTGGCGAACGCTGCGCGCGACCTGATCGCCAAGATCGCCTACACGGTGCCGGAACGGCTGCGGCCGCTGGCGCTGGAGCCGGCCAGCCGCACCCCGCCGAAGTTCGATGTGCCTGACGACCGCATCGATGTGGTGCGCCTGCGCGGCCACATTCATGCCGGTAAGAAGCTCACGCTGCATTACCGTGACGAACGGGGACAAACGACAGAGCGAACCGTCTGGCCGGTCGCGATCGGCTATCTGGACACCGTGCGGCACCTGGTAGCGTGGTGCGAGCTGCGCGAGGGCTTTCGCAGTTTCCGCATCGAGCGGATCACCGATGCGACCTTCCTGGACGAAAAATATCCGGAGCGGCGCGCAGCGTTGCGGGCGAAATGGATGAAGACATTCACACAGCCGCGTCCGCACGAGCCAACGCCATGAGCGCAGATGAGAGCCTTTGCCAGTCCTGCGGCGCCTGCTGCAGCTATTCGTCGAACTGGCCGCGATTCACCATCGAGGACGATGCGGCACTGGACCTGATCCCCGCGCATCTGGTCAACGACCGGCTCTCGGGCATGCGCTGTGAGGGTGACCGTTGCTGCGCCCTGGCCGGCAAAATCGGCGAGACGACATCGTGCGGGATTTATGCGGTGCGGCCGGAGGTGTGCCGGACCTGCGAACCCGGCGACCCGGAATGCACCATGGCGCGGCGCCGATTCGGGATGAACGCGCTGCCAACGCGCGAGTGACGCGTCAAAGCAAAACGCCGAAAGCCGGGATCAGGCGATCGCCGGTGCAGCCAGCTCGAGATCGTCGTCGACTTCCTCCATCGCCGGAACCGCACTGAGCGGAGCCGTCGACAGCGTGATCGACTTGCGATGCCCCGACGACACAACGGGCCGTGCAGACGGTGTCGTGCGTGAGATGGCGAACAATGTCGCCCCTACGCGACCGCCAAGCTGAATCAGATCGCGCTCCTCGCAGCTTGCTGCGATCGCAACCCCCATGGCGTGAAGATGGCTTCGCTTGTAGCAGTAGAGTGCGAGCATGGCGCGGATATCGGCGGATACCGAGGCGACCAGCGCCGGCAAGCCGTTTTCATTCGCGCGGTACAACTGCCCCAGCAGGTCGTCTCCGACGGGACAGGCATCATTTTCAAAAGCGACGCGTCCAGACCACATGCGAATTCTCCTGAGACAGAGAATGCGACGTAAAATCCTAACGACTGGTTAACCAATGAACGTAGGAACCAACTTTTGGACGGTTGGCCTGTAAAAAATTAGCTTTCCAGAAAGGTTGCAGCGTCAGCGAGCTTCGCGCGATTCGTTCGGTAGCTGTTGGCGGCGTGCTCGCCCTCCGCGAACCCGAACGAAATGCCGCACACCACCCGCCGGTCCTCGCCAAGGCCGAAGTGCGTGCGGATCAGGCCGGAAAAGCCGGCCAGCGCCGCCTGGGGGATGGTGGCCACGCCGAGCGCCTGAGCCGCGAGCAGGAAGTTGTTCACATAGCCGCCGCAGTCGACCGCGCCGTAAACCCCAAGCGCCTCGTCGGACGAGATGATGGCCACATGCGGCGCGCCGAACAGCTTGAAGTTCTGCAGGGTCTGCCGCTTGTAACCCTCCTTGTCGCCGCGCTCGATCCCCAGCGCATTGTAGAGCTGGAAGCCGCTCTCGCGCCGGCGGTCGAGATAGACCCCCTTGTACTCGCGCGGGAACGGAAAGTCGGACTGGGCACCGTGTGCCGTGCCGGTTCCCGTCGCCGCATCATGGATCGCCTCGCTGAACCGCCGTGCGGCGTCGCCGCTGGCGATGATCACCTGCCACGGCTGGCTGTTGCACCAGGACGCGGTGCGCTGGGCGGCGCTGAGAATGCGCTCGATGGTGGCGCGCGGCACCAGGTCGGAACGGAAGGCGCGGCAGGAGTAGCGTTCGACAAGCAGGCTCTCGAGCGCTTCGATACGCTCGCCGGAAGATGACGTCATGACGATAATCCTTGGATGGGCTCAGCGGCCCTTGGTCGGAACCTTGTTGAACGGCACATCCTTGTCGACGCGAATGTCGCCCGGCAAACCCAGCACCCGCTCCGCGATGATGTTGCGCATGATCTCATCAGTGCCGCCAGCGATGCGGCCCGACGGCGAACTCAGCACCATCGCCTGAAACTGCCCGGCGGCTTCGGCAACGGCGGGATCGGTGAGAGCGCCGGCGGCGCCCTGCAGCTCGGTCGCGAACATCGCGATGTCCTGCAGCATCGGGCCGGCCACCAGCTTGCCGATCGAGTTCTCGGGGCCCGGCCGCTCGCCGCGCGACAGCGACGAGATCGCGCGATAGCTGGTGTATTTCAGGCCGCTGTTGCGCACCGCCCAGGTGGCGAGCTTGGAGCGCACCGCGCGATCGTCCAGCGCGGGGCCATTCTCGGTCACCAGATTGCTGCAGAAATCGAAGATTTCCTGGAATCCTGTCGAGAGCCGCGCGCCGATCGACATCCGCTCGTTCATCAGTGTGGTCAGCGACACGTTCCAGCCGTCGCCCACGGCACCGAGCCGCTGCGAATCGGGAATCCGCACGTCGGTGAAATACACCTCGTTGAATTCCTGCTGGCCGCTGGCCTGCTTGATCGGCTTCACCTCGACGCCCGGGCTCTTCATGTCCAGGAAGAACATGGTGAGGCCCTTGTGCTTGGGCACGTTGGGATCGGTGCGGGTGATCAGGATGCCCCAGTCCGAATAGTGCGCGCCGCTGGTCCAGATCTTCTGGCCGTTGACGATCCAGTCCGAGCCCTGCTTCTCCGCCCTGGTGCGCAGACCCGCCACGTCGGATCCGGCCGATGGCTCCGAAAACAGCTGGCACCAGACATGCTCGCCCGAGGCCATCGGCGGCAGATGAGTTTTCTTCTGCTCCTCGCCGGCATAACTCATCAGGGTCGGGCCGCACATGCCCTGCCCGATCATGAAGACGCCGCCGAGCTTGCCGTAGATGCCTTCTTCCTGCTGCCAGATCACCCGCTCGATCGGCGACGCGCCGCGGCCACCAAATTCCTTGGGCCAGTGCAGGCAGGCCCAGCCGCCATCGGACTTCTTCTTTTGCCAGGCTTTCGAGGCATCGACGATGTTGCCATGGTCGAGCTTGATGCGCCCGATCGACGGCCGCGACAGCTCGGCCTCGAGCTCTTTCGGCGCGTTGGCGGCGATCCAGTCTCTAGCCTGCTTGCGAAACGCGGCTTCCTGCGGAGTATCATCGAAATTCATCGCTCTGATCCTTTGTGTCCGACGATCCTTAGTGTCAGATGCGGCTTACGCCGCCGTCAGCGTCCCTTGGTCGGAATCTTGTTGAACGGAACATCCTTGTCGACGCGGATATCGCCGGGCAGGCCCAGCACCCGCTCGGCGATGATGTTGCGCAGGATCTCGTCGGTACCGCCCTCGACGCGGGTGGCCGGCGAGCGCAGCAGCATGGCCTGGAATTTGCCGCCGAGTTCGGCCTGTTCGGGCGACGAGACCACGCCGGCGGCGCCCTGCAGATCCAGCGCGTAGGTCGCGACATCCTGGATCATCGATCCCGCCACCAGCTTGCCGATGGAATTCTCGGGGCCGGGACGTTCGCCACGCGACAACGCCGAGATGGCGCGGAAGCTGGTGTATTTGAGGCCGCTCGCCCGCACCGCCCAGTTGGCGAGCTTGGAGCGCACCGCACGGTCGTCAAGCGCGGGGCCGTCGCCCAGTGTCAGGTTCGCGCAGAACGCAAACAGCTCGGGGAAACCGGTCGCCACATTGGCGCCGATCGACATCCGCTCGTTCATCAGCGTGGTCAACGACACATTCCAGCCGTCACCAACCGCGCCGAGGCGTTGCGCGTCCGGAATGCGGACATTGGTGAAGTAGACTTCGTTGAACTCGGCCTGGCCATTGGCCTGCTTGATCGGCTTGATCTCGACGCCCGGGCTCTTCATGTCCAGGAAGAACATGGTGAGGCCCTTGTGCTTGGGCACGGTGGGATCGGTGCGGGTGATCAGGATGCCGTGGTCTGAATAGTGAGCGCCACTGGTCCAGATCTTCTGGCCGTTGATGATCCAGTCGTCGCCGTCGCGTTCGGCGCGGGTGCGCAGGCCCGCCACATCCGATCCGCCCGCCGGCTCGGAGAACAGCTGGCACCAGACCTTCTCGCCCGACGCCAGCGGCGGCAGGTACTCGCGCTTCTGGTCCTCGCTGGCGTAAGCCATCATGGTCGGGCCGCACATGCCGTGGCCGATGATGAACAGACCGCTCAGCTTGCCGAATACGCCTTCTTCCTGCTGCCAGATCACCCGTTCGATCGGCGTCGCGCCGCGACCGCCATAATCCTTTGGCCAGTGCAGGCACGCCCAGCCGGCATCGGCCTTCTTCTTCTGCCAGGCCTTGCCGACCTCAAGGATGTTGGCGCCCTTGAGCTGCACACGGCCAAGCGAGGCCTTGGCGAGTTCGTCCTTGTATTGATGCGGCGCATTGGCGGATATCCAGTCCCGCGCTTCGGCGCGGAACGCGGCTTCCTGCGGGGTGTCGTCGAAATTCATCGGCCGGCGTCCCTGCTCAAGCTGCGTTTCGTGTGCGCAAACGATCGATCAGCTGATCTTCCCAATAGGAGAGACTGCCGAGCGCCAGCGCCAGCGCATTGGAGCGGCGGTAATACAGGTGGCAGTCGAACTCCCAGGTGAAGCCCATGCCGCCATGCACCTGGATGTTGTTCTTCGAACAGTGCTGGAATGCCTGCGTCGCACTGATGCGCGCGGCGGCCGCGGCTTCCGACAGTTCCGAGGCATTCGTCGACAGCGCCCAGGCGCCGTAATAGGCGTTGGAGCGCGCCAGCGTCACCGACACATACATGTCGGCGAGCAGATGCTTGACCGCCTGGAACGAGCCAATCTGACGACCGAATGCGATACGGTCTAGCGCATAGTCGCGGCCCATCTCAAGGGTGCGATCGGCGCCGCCGACCTGCTCGAACGCCACCAGCACCGCGGCACGATCGAGCACACGGGTCAGCAGGCTCCAGCCCTCGGCTGCGGGGCCCAGCGGCTCGGCCGGACAGTTGTCGAACGTAATCTCGGCCTGGTTGCGGCTGGGGTCGATATTGGTGAGGGTCTTGCGGCTGACGCCCTTGCCTTTCAGATCGACGATGAACAGCGCAATGTCGGTTTCGCGGCCGCTCTGAGCGGTGCGGGCGGCAACGATGGCAATGTCGGCGATGTCGCCGTCGGACACCGGCAGCTTGGTGCCGCTGAGCGCGCCATTGGTAACGGCGGCCTTGATCGCGCGCGGGGACGGATTGCCGGGCCCTTCGAACAGCGCCAGCGTGCCGATGGTGGTGCCATCAGCGAGACCCGGCAGGTATTTTTTCTTCTGCTCGTCGCTGCCGGCCAGCATGATGGCCTCAGCGGCGAGATAGATTGAGGACGAGAACGGCACCGGCGCCAGCGCCCGGCCCATCTCCTCGGCAATCACACAGAGTTCGAGATGACCGGCGCCCGCACCGCCGAACTCTTCGGGAATGGCGACACCGAGGAAACCCATCCCTGCTAGTCCCTTCCACAGGTCCCGATCATAGGGCTTCGCGCCATCGAGCACCGCACGCACGGCCTTCGGCGAGGAATGCTCGGCAAGAAAGCGGCGGGCCTGATCGCGCAGTTGCTTCTGGTCGTCGGAGAAATCGAAATTCATGGCAGTTGCCTTTGATCGAACGAGGAACGGATGAGGCTTCAATCGATAATGATGACGTCGTCTGCGGGAGGCTCGGCATAGAGCCGCGCGACCAGCGCAGCGCGGCGCTCCAGGCCCGCGCGCTGGTTGATGTAGCCTTTGTCGGTGAGTTCATTGCCGTCGATCGACGGCGGCTCGGCCATCAGCATGGCGCGGGCGATCCGCATACTGGTGACATTGCGCACCGCCGCGTTATGGGCCTGCAGGCCTTGTTTCAGGCGCGCGATCACCAGCGGATGCCGGACGATGGTGTCCATCGTCGCGTCCATGTCGCCGATCAGCCGGCGGCAGGCATCGAGATTGGGCCAAGCCAACAGGCCGACGAACGGATGATCCTGGCCCGCGACCAGCGCGTCCTGCACCACTGGCGTCGCAGCCGCGATGGCATCGGTGCGCAACGCACCAACCTGGACGAACGTGCCCGTGGTGAGCTTGAAATCCTCCACCACGCGGCCGGAAAAGATCAGACCCTGCACCGGATCGTCGGGGTCAACGAACACGCCGGCGTCGCCGATGCAGTAGAAGCCTTCCTCATCGAACGCGGCTGCGGTGAGATCCGGCCGTCCGTAATAACCGGGCGTGACATTGACGCCGCGCAGGCGCAGTTCGTATTTCGGCCCGACCGGCACCATCTTCAGTTCGACACCGGGAAACGGCAGGCCGATCAGGCCGACACGCTCGGTGTCCCAGTATGTCCCGGTCGATGTCGGCGCGGTCTCGGTGGAGCCCCAACCGGTATAAAACACGATGCGTTCGCCGGTGGCACGCACCGCCAGCGCCTGCATGCGCTCATAAAGATCATCCGGCAGGCGTGCGCCACCGTAGGCCAAGAGGCCAAGGTTCTTGAAAAAGTTGCGGCAGAGCGCGTCGTCCTTTTCCATCACGGCGGCGAGCGCGGCATATCCGGCCGGTACGTTGGCGTAATAGGTCGGCGACACCTCGCGCAGGTTGCGGATGGTCTCGTCAAACAGGCCGGGCATCGGACGACCATCGTCGATATAGAGCGTGCCGCCCTCGATCAGCACCGGATTGAACAGCGCGTTGCCGCCCATGGTGTGATTCCACGGCATCCAGTCGAGAAACACCGACTCGCTGCCGCCGGGCGGGCGCGGACGCGTCTGCATCATCATGGCCGCGTTGGCGCACATCATCTCCTGGGTGTTGATGACGGCCTTGGGCATGCCGGTCGAGCCCGAGGTGAACAGCAGCTTGCCGACGGTCTGCGGCGTGATGGCGGCAATCGATGCCTCCACCGCGGTCGTGACCGGCGTCGCCGCGAGGTCGGCGTAAGCGAGACTGTCGCGCCCGGCCGGCGACCGCTGTACATGGACGACGGTGACACCGTCGAGATCGAGGGCCGCCAGCGCCTTCTCGAAGGCCGGGCCGTCCTGCACCATCACCACGCCGGGCTTGATCAGGTCGAAGATGTATTTGAGCTTGGCGTGGTCATGGCTCATCAGCGAATAGGCCGGCGAGATCGGCGCCACCGCAATGCGCGCCTGCATCGCCGCCTGGGTGATCAGCGCATGCTCGATCGAATTGCCGCTGAGAATGGCGAGCGGACGATCCGCCGGCAAGCCAAGATCGAGCAACGCCTGGGTCAGCGCATCGACAGTGTGCTTGGCTTCGCCATAAGTCACCTTGCGCCAGTGACGCTCGGGGCCGGCGCGCTGCGCGAGCCAAACATGGTCGGCGCGCTCCTTCGCCCAGCGCGCCAATGCCTCGGGCATGTGCCGCGCATAAGGGGCCAGCGGCACGCGGGACTTCAGGATGATGACGCCATCCGGCCGCCGCTCGACCGCGATGTCGCGCTGCAGCCAGTTGATCTTGCGGAAGGCCGGCTTTTGCAGCTTGGCCGCGGTCGTCGCGCTCATTCTTGTTGTTTCCTCCCGGAAAGTGTCTGCCGCTTTTGTTCTGTTGACTATTGCGGTTTCGGCAGACCGTCATGCATTGCGATAGACGGGCTTCCTCTTCTCCAGGAAGGCGCGGATGCCCTCCTTGAAATCCTCGGAGCGGCTGGTGAGAACCTGGTTGCGGTCCTCCATCGCGATGACGGCCTCGATCGAGCCGGCATCGACACTCATGTTGAGACATTCCTTCGACAGCCGCAGGCCCAGCGGTGATGCGGCGAGCATCGCCTCCACATAAGGCTGCGCGGCGGCCTCGAGTTCGCCGTCCTCGACCAGCTCCGACACCAGGCCAACCGCCAGCGCCCGCTCGGCGCCGATGAAACGTCCTGTCAGGATCAGCTCGGACGCGACGGAGACGCCGACCAGCCGCGGCAGGAAATAGCTGGTGCCGATGTCACAGCCACCGAGGCCGAGACGAATGAACGCGCAGTTCATCCGCGCCGACTTCGCCGCAATACGGATATCCGCCGCCAGCGCCAGCGCGAAGCCACCGCCCGACGCCGCGCCCTGCACCAGCGCGATGATCGGCTGCGGACATCGGCGCATCAGCAAGACGATGTCCGCGATATGGCGCTGGTGGTCGAGCGACTCGGCCACGCTCGCCGGCGGCGCATCCGCCGGGCGGCGGCTCATCGCTTCCTTGAGATCAAGGCCGGCGCAGAACGCCCGCCCCGCCCCCTTCAGCACCACGACCCGCGTGTCGTGGTTGCGGGCAAGGCCCGCGAAGTAGACGTTGAGCGCATCGACCATCTGGGTGTCGAGCGCATTCAGGCTGTCCGGGCGATTGAGGGTCACCCGGTCGACACCGTCGACATGCTCGACCAGCAGAGGTCCGTTGTTCATGCGATCTCCGTTACGTCGCCGCCACTACTTCGGCGCCATGCGGATGGCGCCGTCGAGACGAATGGTTTCACCGTTCAGCATGGAGTTTTCCACGATGTGCACGGCCAGCGCGGCGTATTCCTCGGGCTTTCCCAGGCGCGCCGGATGCGGCACCTGCTTGCCCAGGCTTTCGCGAGCTTCTTCAGGCAAGCCCATCAACAATGGCGTGAGGAACAGGCCCGGCGCGATGGTGTTGACGCGAATAAAAAGACTGGCGAGATCGCGCGCCACCGGCAGCGTGAGACCGACGATGCCGCCCTTCGACGCCGAATAAGCCGCCTGGCCGATCTGGCCGTCATAGGCGGCGACACTCGCGGTGTTGATGATGACGCCGCGCTCCTCGCCGATCGGCGACTGCGACTGCAGCCGTTCCGCCATCAGCCGGATCACATTGAAGGTGCCAATCAGATTGACCCGGATCACGCGGGTGAACTGGTCGAGCGGAAATGCTCCATTTTTGCCGACTGTCTTCGCCGCATTGCCGATCCCGGCGCAATTCACCAGCACGCGGGCCACGCCATGAGCGGCCTCTGCCTGCGCGATCGCAGCCTTGACGTCATTCTCGTCGGCCACGTCACCGAACACCGCCACGCCTTTGATGTCAGCCGCGACCTTTTCAGCGTTCTCCTTGTTGACATCGAGCACGGCCACCTTGGCACCCTTGGCCGCCATGGCGCGGGCGGTTGCCTCGCCGAGGCCCGAGCCGCCACCGGTGATGAGTACCGCTACGTCCTTCAACTGCATGTTGCTGCCTTTCTGTCTGTGAATCTGGATTTCAGGAGGCGACCGCTTGCTGCGACCAGCCGGCGAGAATGTCTGATATCGATGTCGGCGCCACCGCCGCGGACCCCTGGATGGTGGACACCGTGCGCGAGAACCGCGGCGCGGGCGCCGGCTGCACATGCCCGGCGTGCTCGACGAAGGTTTGCCGCGCCGCGAGGTGCGGATGCGACGGTGCTTCGAACAGGCCGACCACGGGCGCGGCGCAGGCATCGGTGCCTTCGAGAATGGCGCACCACTCGTCGCGGGTCTTGGTCTTGAAGACGGCGATCAGCTTTTCTTGCAGGTCCGGCCACTTCGTCCGATCCATCTGATGGTCGAACGCCTCGTCGTCGAGACCTGCGAGCTGCCGCAGTTCGGCATAGAACTGCGGCTCGATCGCGCCGATGGCGATCGCACGACCGCAGGAACATTCGTAGGGCCGATAGAAGTGCGCACCGCCGTCGAGCATGTTGGTGCGCGGCACCTCGGTCCAGCGCTTGATCGCCTGCATGCTGTGGAACATGGTCAGCATCAGCGATACGCCGTCACACATCGCGGCGTCGACCACCTGGCCCTTGCCGGAGCGCTTTGCTTCAACCAACGCCGCAAGCACACCAACCACCAGGAACAGCGCGCCGCCGCCATAGTCACCGACAAGGTTGAGCGGGGAAACCGGCTCGCCATTCGACGCCCGGAATGAATCCAGCGCACCGGTGATCGCAATGTAGTTGATGTCGTGGCCCGCGGCCTGCGCCAGCGGCCCCTCCTGGCCCCATCCGGTCATGCGCCCGTACACCAGCCGCGGATTGCGCTTCAGCGTGACATCCGGGCCGAGCCCGAGCCGCTCCATCACCTGCGGGCGAAAGCCTTCGAGCAGGACATCGGCGGAAGTAATCAGCTCCAGCACCTCAGCGACATCGCTCGCCTTCTTGAGGTCGAGCTCGACGACGCGCCGTCCGCGATTGACGAACTCGCGGGCGTCGCGTTTGGCCGCACCCGGCCGCACGATCGCCACCACGTCCGCGCCCATGTCCGACAGCATCATCGCCGCGAACGGACCAGGCCCGATGCCCGCGAACTCGACAATACGGACACCGCTCAACGGCCCGGACGCCGCTTTTGTCTCACTCACGCTAGACCTCCCGATATCGTCTTGTGTTCTTGGTCTTATGTTTTTGCTTGTTTGCGTGTTGTTTGTTTCAACGTGACGACACCGGCGCTAGCCTGCCGCCGAAGCCTGCTGTTGCACACCCGGGCGCAGTAGGCCGCCGAGAAATGTATCCGTCATGTAGTCGATATAGCGCCGGCGAACCTCTTCGGTGACGGCACTGACGCCGGCCGCCCGCGACATCGCATGGCGCGCATGGAACAGATGGTCGCAGGCGCCGACGAGATGGGTGTAGAAGAACACCGGATCAACCGCCTTGAACTCACCTTTAGCGACGCCCTCGTCGAGCAGACGGCGTTGGAAATCGAGCAGTGGCTTGACGAAAAACTGCGACACCGAGGCTGCGGCCGCGTCACTGCTGTCGTGCAGCAGCAGATGCAGCAAACGGTTCATGTAGGGAAAGCGGTAATAGGCGTTGATGATGCCCGCGATATGCAGCTTCAGTTTTTCGGTCGACGGGATCGGCTGCTTCAGCAGGTGTTCGAGATGCGCGATCTGGGTGTCCGCGTCGCGCGCGAGCAGCGCCAGCAACAAGCCTTCCTTGTTGCCGAAGTGATATTTGACCAGCGCGGCGTTGACCCCGGATTTTTGCGCGAGATCGCTCAGCGACACTTCGATCGAATTGCGCTCGATCATCAGTTCGCTGACCGCGACCAGCAGTTTCTCCGCCGTGGTGTTTCGCGCCGCCGGTTGCCGGCTTGCGACGGCTGAATTCGAAATTGGTCCCATATCGGTCCCATTCCCTTGCGTTTCCCTGTTACAAGTTAATTGATTGATTGACTAAGTCCAGTCTCATCTCTTTAATTCGCCGCAACGAGCGGAAAACCCGTCAACCAAGGAGAACAAGAATGGCTGAAGCCTACATCGTCGCCGCTGCGCGTAGCGCGGGAGGCAGAAAAGGCGGCCGCCTTGCCGGCTGGCATCCGGCGGATCTCGCTGCCGTGGTGCTCGACAGCCTGGTGGAGCGGACCGGCGCCGATCCCGCCCAGATCGAAGACGTCATCATGGGCTGCGTGATGCAGGCCGGCGAACAGTCCAACAACATCGCGCGCAACGCCATCATGGCCTCGAAGCTGCCGGAAAGCGTTCCCGGCACCTCGATCGACCGGCAATGCGGCTCCTCCCAGCAGGCGCTGCATTTCGCCGCACAGGCGGTGATGTCCGGATCGATGGACGTGGTGATCGCGGCCGGTGTGGAGAGCATGACGCGGGTGCCGATGGGCCTGGCCTCATCGCTGCCGGCCAAGAACGGCTTCGGGCATTACAAGAGCCCGAACATGGAGCAGCGCTATCCCAACATCCAGTTCAGCCAGTTCACCGGCGCCGAGATGATGGCCAAGAAGTACGATCTCGATAAGGACGCGCTCGACCAGTACTCCTATCAGAGCCACCAGCGCGCGATCGCGGCGACCCAGGCCGGCGCGTTCAAGGACGAGATCGTTCCGGTGACCATCAAGCGCGACGATGGCTCGACCGACATCCACCACATCGATGAAGGCATTCGTTTCGACGCTACGCTCGATGGCATTCGCGGCGTCAAGCTGATCGTGGACGGCGGCCGGCTCACCGCTGCCAGCGCCAGCCAGATCTGCGACGGCGCCTCCGGCGTCATGGTGGTCAACGAGAAGGGCCTGAAGTCGCTTGGCGTCAAACCGATCGCGCGCATCCATCACATGACCATGATTGGCCACGACCCGGTGATCATGCTGGAAGCGCCGCTGCCGGCCACCCACCGCGCGCTGAAGAAAGCCGGCATGAGCATCGACGACATCGACCTGTTCGAGGTCAATGAAGCCTTTGCGTCGGTGCCGACGGCATGGCTGAAGGACACCGGCGCAGATCCGGCCAGGCTCAACGTCAATGGCGGCGCCATTGCGCTGGGACATCCGCTGGGCGGCTCCGGCACCAAATTGATGACGACGCTGCTGTACGCGCTGCAGCAGCGCAACAAGCGCTACGGCCTGCAGACCATGTGCGAAGGCGGCGGCATGGCCAACGTCACCATCGTCGAACGGCTCTGAGAGTGCGAACAAGGGCGGGTTGAAGAACCCGCCCTTTTTGCTGACTTGATAACTCCCAAACCAGACGAGCGGCTGAAGCCGCCGTATCACTCTTGGAAACGCCAGAGGAAGACTCATGTCGCATCCGTCGCAACATGCACGGACCACACCGGACAAGATCGCCTACCAGATGGCCGGCTCAGGCGTCGCCATCACCTATCGGCAGCTCGATGAGCGTTCGAGCCAGGGCGCACAGTTGTTTCGGTCCCTTGGGCTCAAGGCCGGCGATCACATCGCCTTCCTGATGGAAAATTCGCTGACCTTCATGGAGATCTGCTGGGCGGCGCAGCGCAGCGGGCTTTATTACACGGCGATCAGCCGTTATCTCACCGCCGACGAAATCGCCTACATTATCGCGGACTGCGGCGCAAAGGTCGTGATCACGTCGGCTAAGTGCGCCGATGCGCTGTCACCGCTGATCGCGACAGCGCCACCGGCCACTGCCTTTTACATCACCGGTGAACCGCGCGCGGGATTCCGCTCATGGGATCAGGCCACTGCCGCGCAGCCAACAACACCGGTTGCGGACGAGGTCGCCGGCTATGACATGCTCTACTCCTCGGGCACCACCGGCCGTCCGAAGGGCATCAAGCGCGAGGCCACCGGCGACACCATCGACACGCCGAATCCGTTCCTGAAATTCCTCTGCGCCAACATGTGCGGGATGTCGGCGGATACCATCTATCTGTCGCCGGCGCCGCTCTATCATGCGGCCCCCCTGCGCTTCAACATGATGGTCGGCGTGCTGGGCGGCACCTCGATCATCATGGAGCATTTCGACGCCGAGGACTTCCTGCGGCTGGTCGAACGGCATCGCATCACCCAGAGCCAGCTGGTGCCGACCATGTTCGTGCGGATGCTGAAGCTGCCTGACGAGGTGCGCCAACGCTACGACGTCTCATCGCTGAAAGGCGCGATCCATGCCGCGGCGCCCTGCCCGGTGGACGTCAAGGCCCGCATGATCGACTGGTGGGGGCCGATCCTGATTGAATATTACGCCGGCTCCGAGGGCAACGGCGTGACGGTGAGCACCTCGCCGGAGTGGCTGGCGCATCGCGGCAGTGTCGGCCGCGCGGTGGTCGGCAAGATCAAGATCCTGGACGAGAACGACGAAGAGGTGCCAGCCGGCGAGATCGGCGGCGTCTATTTCGCCGATGCTCCGCAGTTCGCCTATCATAACGATCCGGAGAAAACCAAACGCGCCTACAATGCCAGGGGATGGTCCACCCTCGGCGATGTCGGTTATCTCGATGCCGACGGCTATCTCTATCTCACCGACCGCAAGGCCTACATGATCATCTCCGGCGGCGTGAACATCTATCCGCAGGAAACCGAGGACATATTGATCACCCATCCCGCGGTCGCCGACGTCGCGGTGTTCGGCGTTCCCAATGACGAGATGGGAGAAGAAGTCAAAGCGGTCGTTCAGCCACACGACATGACGCGCGCAGGCAAGGATCTCGAAGCCGAATTGATCGCGTTCTGCCGGCAGCAGCTCTCGCCGATCAAATGTCCGCGCTCCGTCGACTTCGATCCCGAGCTGCCGCGGACGCCGACCGGCAAGCTGGTGAAGCGGCACCTGCGCGATCGTTACTGGCCCGCGACACAGAAGCAGACCGCGTAGCGAGGTCTCACATCTGGCTATGCCGTGGCCGGGCGATCTCGCCGCGTGTTGTGGCAATACCCATCTCGAAACTATCGGCGATACGGCGCGCCCGCACGATGAACGCGTCAGCGACCTCCGGAGGAAAAAGCTCCCGCGCCGTCTCTTCAAATATCTGCAGCCAGCGGTCGAAATGGTCCCCCGTCAGCGGCAGCATCAAATGCGGCCGCATCGGCCGGCCATCATAACGGCCGGTGCGCAGCATGATCGAGGACCAGAAATCGGCGATCTTGCCGATGTGATGATCCCAATCCGTGACAGCCGCGTTGAAGATGGGTCCGATCAGATCGTCTTCCCGGGCACGGCCATAGAAGGTTCGCACCAGATTGGCGATCGACGGATCATCGATCAGGGGATGGACGGCGTTCACAAAGGGGCTTTCAGTCATGACGGCGTGTCTAGGCTATTTTCACGCCCACGGGGACCCCTGATGACGCACTCGTCATCTCCAGGCCGCTTTCAAAGGTCGTTTGCGCCGTATCAGGCAGCCGAATGCCGCGGAACACGCATAACACAGCTGCTGGGAGTGCACTTCGGGGTGTTTCCGAAACAACACGCCTGTGCGCCTTAATTCTGGCCGGCACGGCGAACCATGGAGCCTGCGCGACGTTATGTGTTAGAGACGGGTCCGGGCTGAAGCTTTCCAATGCAAATTAAAGGGATGTGATGTTGAAATCTTTGCTTGTGACCGCGATTGTCCTCGCATCCGTGTCCACCTCAGCGCTGGCACAGCAGGGTGCGGGCCGGAGCGGAACACCGGACGAACAAAAGGCTTGCTCAAAAGACGTTTCCCGCTACTGCCGGTCTGTGATGGATCAAGGCGACTTCGTCATTCTCGCCTGCCTGCAGCAGAACCGCGCCAAGATCTCCAAGCCGTGCGACGGCGTGCTGAGAAATCACGGCCAGTAAATTTAGAATCATTTCAAAAATCAACGGCCGCGCGAAATCTCGCTGCGGCCGTTTTTATTGTTGCCCGTTTTATTGTTGCCCGGATCGGCCTCCCGACAGAGGCCAGTTGCGTCAGACAGACCTGTCTTCAGGCAGACTTGTTGTCAGGCAGACTTGATGTCAGGCAGACTTGCGCATCGCGTTGTCGACCAGCGTCTTGCCGAGTGACCAGACCGCACCCGGCACCCGGTGGGCGCCGCTGATCACCGTGTCGAACGCGCTCTCGATCCACAAACAATCCTCGTCCGTGATCGTCAGCGACGGCAGCAGCTTGATGGTGTGACTGCCGTGGCCCGAGACCTGGGTCAGGATCTTGTGTTCCTTGAACAGCGGGATGGTGATGAGCTGGCAGAACAGCCCCTTGCTGGCCGTCTCCAGCACGTTCCACGAGGCCTTCAGCGCCAGCGACTTCGGCGCCCCGAACTGTACGCCCAGCATCAGCCCTTTGCCGCGCACATCCTTCAGCAATTCGTATTTCTGCACCATGCGGCCGAGCGAAGCCTGCAGCCGCTCGCCGCGCTGCCGGGCATTCTCGATCAGCTTTTCCTGCTTGATGACGTCGAGCGCGGCGATCCCCGCGGCCATCGCCAGGTCATTCTTGGCGAAGGTTGAACCATGCACCACCGCACGATCCATCCGGTCGAAGACCTTGTCGAAGATCCACTTGCGGGTCAGCACCGCGCCGACCGGAACGTGGCCGCCGGACAGCGATTTCGCCAGCAGCACCATGTCCGGCTCGACGTTCCAGTGCTCGACCGCGAGAAAGCGCCCGGTGCGCCCCAAACCGGTCTGCACCTCGTCGGCCACCAGCAGCGTGCCGTAGCGGCGGCACAGCGCCGCCGCCTCGGGCAGGAAGTTGTCGTCCGGAATATTGACGCCCTTGCCCTGGATCGGCTCGACGATAAAGGCCGCGACCTGGCGCGAGGCCAGCGCCTTTTCCAGCGCTGAGAGATTGTTAAAAGGGATGGAGGTGCACCCCGGCAGCAGGGGCTCGAAGCCGCTGCGGAAATTCATGTCGTCGGTCAGCGACAACGAGCCATAGGTCAGGCCGTGATAAGACTGGCCGCAGTAAATAATATCGGTCCGGCCGGTGGCGACACGCGCGAACTTGATGGCCGCCTCAACCGTCTCAGTGCCTGAATTGGCAAAAAATACCTTCTCCAGATAGGGCACATGCTCGATCAGCCGCTCGGACAGAATGCCGGCCAGCGTCGAGACGTCCATTTGCACGAGATTCGGCAGATCGCTGTCCAGCACGCTTTTCAAGGCATCCCGCAGCACCGGATGGTTGCGCCCGATCGCGAAAACGCCGAAACCGCTCAACAAATCGAGATAGCGAGCCCCCTGCCGGTCGAACAGATACTGTCCGCTGCCGCTAACGAACCCCACATCGTAGCCGATGGTCTTGAGAACCCTAACGAGCTGCTCGTTCAGATAGCGGGCATGCAGGTCGCTGCGCTCGGTCTGACGGGCGCTAAACATCTCGGAAACGTCAAGATTCGGGTACATCATTGGCTACATAGGTCGTTTCGTTATGGGCTCGTCAACTGGAAATCAGAAATGCGGCGATTTGCCCCTTAACTCGGAACTTCTGTTAGGATTGTCCATTGGTTTCGCTGCATTGCCGAAGAGGTTCTATGAAGAAGATTGTGGTTTGCGGGATTGCTCTGTTCGCTTCGCTCGGATCGGCCGCCGCAGCTGACCCCCAGCCGCTGGGCGAATGGCTGGTGGAAGATGCCGTGGCACGTATTCGCATCGTCGATTGCAATACCCGTTTGTGGGGGGTGATCTCCTGGGAGAAGAAGCCCGGCAACGTTGATGCCGAAAACCCGGACCGTTCGAAGCGCAGCCGCCTCACCCTGGGGATGCCTGTACTCCTGAACATGAAGAAAGCGCCAGCAGAAAATAAGGGCGAAGCCGAGCAATGGGAAGGGAAGGTTTACAACGCCGAAAACGGCAAAACCTACGATTCCAAGATCAAACTCCTCACCCCCGACAAGCTGGAAATCAAGGGCTGTGTGCTGGGCTTCCTGTGTGGCGGCCAGACCTGGACGCGTTATATCGATCCCAGCGCTCCGCCTGCCGTATCTGGAACCGCTCCAAAATCCAATGTCGCAAAGGCCAAACCCGCTGTGACAGCGGGATCGGCGAAAGGAACTGCTCCCGCCGACCCAAATGCGGAAATTTGCCTACTTCCCGAGATCGCGGGGGCGCCCCATTAGCGCCGGCTGAAACAGCACCGCGGCAGCCAGCGTGGTGACAAGCGAGAGCGCAAGCAGCTTGCCCATGCTGGACGTGCCGGGGTGGCTCGACAGCCAGAGACTGCCGAAAGCGGTCATCGTGGTCAGCGCACTGAAGAAGATTGCCCGGGTCAGGCTCGACTGCAGCAGGTCGGTCTGGCCCGCTCGCCATGCGGTAACGTAATAAATCTTGAACGCCACCCCGATGCCCAGCAGCAACGGCAGGGCAATGATGTTGGCGAAATTGAGCGACAACCCGATCAGCACGCAGATCTCCAGCGTCAGCACGCCGGCGAGCAGCAGCGGCACCAGTGTCAGCAGCACGTCACCGATCCGCTTCAGGACGATCCAGAGCAGGATCGCGATCGAGAGCAGCGCCCAGCCGCCCGCCTGAATGAACGCCAGCACGATGGTGTCGCCGGATTCCAGGATCGAGATCGGACCGCCGGTTGCGGTCGGCTCGACCTTCATGACGGCGCCGGCGAATTTGCGCAGCGTATCGTTGTCATTGGGATCGCCCTTCGGTTGCGCCTGGACACGAACGCGTCCGTCGGGGGTCGCCCATTCACTGACGATGTCCTGGGGCAGCGTCTTGATGCTGACCGGCTCGGCCTGCAGCATGGCGCGCAGCTGATTCAGCACGACGGTCATCGGTGCGATGAACGTCGCTTCCACCTTGTCGCGCATGGCCTTGTCGGCAGCCGCGAGCTTGGTCAGATCGTCGGCGAGGCGTTTGCAGGCAACCACCCAGGGCGCATCCGCCGCTTTTGCATCGGCCTTGCCGGCGAACTTTCGCAGGCTCTGAGCCGATTCAGTCAGGGCGACGACGCGATCGGTGTCGTTCGGCGCGGCACCTTGCGATCCTTTCAGGATCGGATCGAGGGTCGCAGCGGCCTTGCGGATCAGCGCCAGCTTGGCCGGCTGATCGTCAGGCACGAAGCTGTCCAGCGAAATGGTTCGCGCAACCTCCGGCACCTTCCCGAGCCTCTCCTCCAGCTGCTTGGCGGCGGCTTCCGATGATACGATCATGTCGACCGCATTGGTCCCGGTGTTGGGATCACGCCGCAGATCGAGATAGGTGGCGATCGATTCTACCTTCTTGCTGCGCAGGTTGATCGGATTGAAGTCGAAATGCAGGAAATACAGCAGCGGCAGGCCGAGGACAGCAACGATCAGCGTGCCGGCGACGATCGGAACGCGATGGCGCTCGAGAAAACGATCGGCCGGCGCCATGAATGAATAACCGAGCGGTTCTGCTTCGCCCGGTGGATTGAAGATTTTCAGCAGGGCTGGCAGCACCGTCAGTGCGGCAATGAATGCGATGATCATGCCGGCGCCGGCGACTTCGCCAAGCTCCGAGACGCCCTTGTAGGCGGTGGGCAGGAACGACAGGAAGCCGGCCGCGGTGGCCACGGCGGCCAGCGTCAGCGGCACCGCGGAATGGTCCGCGGCGACTTCGATCGCAGATTGCAGATCACCTTCATTGTGGCGTTCGGCGCGGTATCTGACGCTGTACTGAATGCCGAAATCCACGCCGAGGCCGACGAACAGCACGAAGAAGGCAATCGAGATCAGGTTCAGCGCGCCGACCAGCATCAGGCCGACCGCTGTGGTGACGGAAAGGCCGATGGCCAGCGTGATGAACACCGCTGCAATGATCTTCGGCGATCGCAGCGCCATCCAGAGGATGAACAGCACGACGGCCACGGTTCCGATACCGTTGACCAGCGCGCCTTCCTGAACGGTCGCGAACTCTTCGTTGGCGATCGGGGTTGGCCCGGTCAGCCGGACCCGGGCGTCATATTTGCCGGCCAGATCGAGTTCCCGGGCGGCATCGCGGATCGCGTCGGTGGCGACCTTGCCGGGTTCCAGGGCCTGGAAATCCAGGATGGGGCGGATGCTGATCAGGGTGCGGCGATCGCCGTCGGTCAGCGGCTCCGTGCTGGCGAGTTCCCGCCAGGAGAAATCCGCCTTCCCCTTGGCCATCACCTGTTCCACGGTCTCCGCAACCTTGGCCAGGGGCTTTGCCAGCGCCTCGCGGGGAAACTGGTTCCGCTCGGCCCCCTGCAGGCCGAACTCCAGCACGCCGGTGAGGCCGCGCAAATTCGGGTCGTCGATCAGGATATCGAAAATCGGGGAGGCGAAGGCCAGTTGCTCGGTCTGCTTGGCCACCTCATCGGTGGGCAGGAACAGGAGCCCGTTGGTGTCGAAAAACGGACCGCTGCCGGCAAACCGCACCCAAATGAACTTATCTGTCTGAGGAACAAGCTTTTTTTCCAGATCCAGCCCGGCCTGCCGGGCCTGTTCCGGGGTCCGCGCCTCGATGACGGCCAAAATCAGGTCATTTTGGCCCGGAAATGCCTTGTCGAAGGCAATTTCCCGCTGCCGCCAGGGCAGATCGTTTGAAATCAGCTTGCCGATATCGGTGTCGATAGCGAAATGGCGGACAGAATAAGCGCCTGCAACGACAGCTAAAACAAGTCCCGCAACAATCGTGAGCCATGCATAACGCGTACAGCCCCTAACCAGGGCAACAATAATCCTTGTCAGCACAGTTTTTCTTTCTATGTCTTTGAACCAATCAGCAGTGGCCGCCGGCAAAGCAGCTTGCAGGTTAACTCTATTAGGCTCGAGCGGTGCTCTTAAGTCACACAATCATGGCATTACGCCAGCCCAATCCGAGAATTACTGCTGAAAATCTGCCATAATGCTACACTGCAAAATGTTCTTGTCCTGTTCTTATGCTGAGTTGGAAGATAGTGCATGACTTCACAGACGCCTCTTCTTGACGCTGTCAATTCTCCTGCCGATCTCCGTAAGCTGAAAGAAAGCCAGTTGACGCAACTGGCTGAAGAGCTGCGCACGGAGACGATCAACGCTGTCGCTGTGACCGGTGGTCATCTCGGCGCCGGCCTCGGCGTGGTGGAGCTGACGGTAGCACTGCACTATGTTTTCGATACACCGTCGGACCGGCTGATCTGGGACGTCGGTCATCAGGCGTATCCGCACAAGATTCTGACCAGCCGTCGTGACCAGATCCGCACCCTGCGCCAGGGCGGCGGCCTCTCCGGCTTCACCAAGCGTGCCGAGAGCGAATATGACAGCTTCGGCGCCGCGCATTCCTCGACCTCGATTTCGGCCGGCCTCGGCATGGCTGTGGCCCGCGACCTCGCCAACGAAGAGCGCAGTGTCGTTGCGGTGATCGGTGACGGCGCGATGTCCGCCGGCATGGCCTATGAGGCCATGAACAATGCCGGCGCGATGGATTCGCGCCTGATCGTCATTCTCAACGACAACGAAATGTCGATCGCGCCGCCGGTCGGCGCGATGTCGGCCTATCTCGCGCGTTTGCTGTCCGGACGTACCTACCGCTCGCTGCGCGAGATGGGTAAACAGTTCGCGAAGAAAATGCCGAAGTTCGTCAAGACCGCGGGCGCCCGGGCCGAAGAATATGCCCGTGGCATGGTCACAGGCGGCACGCTGTTCGAAGAGCTCGGCTTCTATTATGTCGGCCCGATCGACGGCCATAACTTCGATCACCTGCTCCCGATCCTGAAGAACGTGCGCGACTCGAAGCAGGGCCCGATCCTGGTTCACGTCGTGACTCAAAAGGGCAAGGGTTATGCCCCGGCGGAAGCCGCCTCGGACAAGTACCATGGCGTGGTCAAGTTCGACGTCGCCACCGGCAAGCAGGCGAAGGCCCAGGCCAACGCGCCGTCCTACACCAAGGTGTTCGGCGAGAGCCTGGTCAAGGAAGCCGAGAAGGACGACAAGATCGTCGCCATCACCGCGGCGATGC
This sequence comes from Bradyrhizobium prioriisuperbiae, assembly GCF_032397745.1. Classification (NCBI taxonomy): domain Bacteria; kingdom Pseudomonadati; phylum Pseudomonadota; class Alphaproteobacteria; order Hyphomicrobiales; family Nitrobacteraceae; genus Bradyrhizobium; species Bradyrhizobium prioriisuperbiae. The sequence goes on along the minus strand of NZ_CP135921.1, from coordinate 3,103,427 downwards.
CGGGCGGCACCGGCGTCGACATTTTCAATAAAGCGTTCCCGACCCGCACCTTCGATGTCGGCATCGCCGAGCAGCACGGCGTCACGTTCGCCGCCGGCATGGCCACCGAGGGCTACAAGCCGTTCGTGGCGATCTACTCGACCTTCCTGCAGCGTGCCTACGATCAGATCGTGCACGATGTGGCGATCCAAAACCTGCCGGTGCGCTTTGCCATCGACCGCGCCGGCCTGGTCGGCGCCGACGGCCCGACCCACGCCGGCTCGTTCGATCTGGCCTATCTCGGCTGCATCCCCAATATGGTGCTGATGGCGGCCGGCGACGAAGCCGACCTGGTTCACATGGTCGCGACCGCCCGCGCCATCGACGACCGCCCGTCGGCCTTCCGCTTCCCCCGTGGCGACGGCGTCGGCATCGACCTGCCGTCGGTGGGCGTGCCGCTTGAGATCGGCAAAGGCCGGATCCTTCGCGAAGGCTCCTCGGTCGCCCTGCTGTCGCTCGGCACGCGTCTTGCAGAATGTCTCAAGGCTGCGGAGATTCTAAAATCCCATGGATTGACGGCAACGGTCGCGGATGCTCGCTTTGCCAAACCGCTCGACACGGATCTCGTGTTGCGGCTGGCCCGGGAGCATGAGGTGCTGGTCACGGTCGAGGAAGGCTCCATCGGAGGCTTCGGTTCGCTGGTGCTCCAGACCCTCACCGATCACGGCGCTGCCGACAGAGGGCTGAAGGTTCGGTGCATGGTTCTGCCGGATACATTTATCGATCAGGACTCGCCGGCGGCGATGTACGCCAAGGCGGGCCTCGATGCGAAGGGCATCGTGATCAAGGTGTTCGAAGCCTTGGGTCGCGAAGCCGACAAGACCATGGTGCAACTTGCTTGATCGCCGCACCATGCAAGTCGTCCTTGCCCAGCCGCGCGGGTTCTGCGCCGGCGTGGTGCGCGCCATCGAGATCGTCGAGCGTGCGCTGGAGAAGTACGGTCCGCCGGTCTATGTCCGGCACGAGATCGTGCACAACAAATACGTGGTCGAGAGCCTGAAGGCCAAGGGCGCCGTGTTCGTCGAGGACCTGCACGAGGTCCCGGCCAATGCTGTGACCGTGTTCAGCGCCCATGGCGTGGCTCGGCGGGTCGAGGAAGAAGCCGCGGCCCGTGGGCTGCCGGTTCTCAACGCCACCTGCCCACTGGTCACCAAGGTGCATAACCAGGGCAAACGTTATGTCTCGAAGGGCCGCTCACTGATCCTGATCGGCCATGAAGGCCATCCGGAAGTGGTCGGAACCATGGGCCAGATCGACGGCCCGGTGACGCTGGTGCAGAATGTGGACGAAGTCGCGGCACTGGATCTGCCGACCGACACACCGCTCGCCTACATCACCCAAACCACCCTAAGTGTCGACGATACCAAGGATATTATCGCCGCACTGGAAGCCAGGTTCCACGATATCCAGGGCCCCGATACCCGGGATATCTGCTATGCGACACAAAATCGCCAATCTGCGGTAAGAGACCTCAGCAAAGTCGTCGATGTCATTCTTGTCGTCGGCGCGACCAACAGCTCCAATTCCAACCGCCTTCGCGAAATTGGCACTGAAGTTGGCGTGGCGAGTTATCTCGTCGCTGACGGCAGTGAGGTCAATCCCGAATGGCTGAAGGATGCCCGGACCGTTGGCGTTACCGCGGGCGCATCGGCGCCGGAGGTTCTTGTCGATGATGTGATCGAAGCGTTGCGGCGGATCGGACCTGTGTCCGTGTCGTTGCTGCCGGGACGCGAAGAAAACATCGAATTCCGCCTGCCGGCTGAATTGACCCGCGCAAGCGTCAGCCCCGCTTCGTCAGTTTGAATCCAGAAAGTCTGTCGTCCATCATGGCTATTCCGTTTTTCAAAGAGATCAAGATCGGTTCGTACCTCGTGAAGCAGAAGCTTCTCGGGCGTAAACGTTATCCGCTGGTTCTGATGCTCGAGCCGCTGTTCCGCTGCAATCTTGCTTGCGTCGGCTGCGGCAAGATCGATTATCCCGATGCCATCCTCAACCGCCGCATGACCGCGCAGGAATGCTGGGACGCGGCCGAGGAATGCGGCGCGCCGATGGTGGCGATCCCAGGCGGCGAGCCGCTGATCCACAAGGAAATCGGCGAGATCGTGCGCGGCCTAGTCGAGCGCAAGAAGTTTGTGTCGCTTTGCACCAACGCCCTGCTGCTGGAAAAGAAGCTCGACCTGTTCACGCCCTCGCCCTACCTGTTCTTTTCGGTCCATCTCGATGGCCTGAAGGATCATCACGACAAGGCGGTGTCGCAGAAGGGCGTGTTCGATCGCGCCGTCTCCGCGATCAAGGCGGCGAAAGCCCGCGGCTTCACCGTCAACGTCAACGCCACCATCTTCGACGGTCATTCGGCCGAGGAGATCGCCAAGTACCTGGACTTCACCAAGGAGCTCGGCGTCGCCGTCTCGATGTCACCGGGCTACGCCTATGAGCGCGCCCCGGACCAGGAGCACTTCCTCAACCGCAAGAAAACCAAGGAGCTGTTCCGCAAGGTGTTCGAGCTCGGCAAGGGCAAGAAGTGGAACTTCATGCACTCCGGCCTGTTCCTGGACTTCCTTGCCGGCAACCAGAACTTCCATTGCGAACCGTGGGGCATGCCCGCGCGCAACATCTTCGGATGGCAGAAGCCCTGCTATCTGCTCGGTGAAGGCTACACCAAGACCTTCAAGGAGCTGATGGACACCACCGACTGGGACACCTACGGCACCGGCAAGTACGAGAAGTGCGCCGACTGCATGGCGCATTGCGGTTATGAACCGACGGCGGCGAACGCGGCAGTGGCCAATCCGTTCAAGGCGCTGTGGGTGGCTCTGCGCGGCATTCGCACCTCCGGCCCGATGGCGCCGGAAATCGACATGTCGAAGCAGCGCCCGGCACAGTACATCTTCGCCGAGCAGGTGCAGAAGAAGCTGTCAGAGATCCGCGCCGACGAAGCTGCCGGCGCCCTCGCCAAGAAGAAGGCTCCGACAGCCGCTTAAGAAGCGCAGGGCGCGATTGAGATCGCGCCCGCCTCACAGGGACTAGTCACAAGCAAAAGCCCCGTTCCGATAAAATCGGGACGGGGCTTTTGATTTTGTGTTGGCGCGTTTTCTGAGCGCGAACCGGCATTCGCTGGAAAACGCCCTAACGGCAGCATGGCGACGCGCGAGACGCACATCGCCGTCAGACGAACGCAGAAAAAATCAGATATCTGCGCCGACGAGACTGCCGGCGCTCTCGCCAAGCAGAAGGCTGCGGCAACCGCTCAGGGAGCGCAGCGCGCGATTGAAATCGCGTCCGGCCGATACAAGCGCGGGAATGGCGGTCGGATTGACGGCTATCCCTCGCATCACCTTCCAGATATCGACCTTGCCGTCAGGCTTCAGCGCATCCATCGCAAGCCGCGGCAGCGCGCGCGAGGCAGGATCGCTGATCACGCGCACGGCCGCGAACGGCAGGCCGTTCTCTTCGGCATAAGCGGCTGCGATGTGGCTTTCCATGTCGACGGCCGCGGCGCCGGTTTCGGCGCGCAGCTTCGCCTTGCTTGCCTGTCCCAGAACCACGTCTTCGGAGCCTGCAAGAATGCCAGAGACGATCCTGCGCCGTCCGGGACCCGGAAGCGCCACCAGATTGTCGCTCATCGGCGAGACCGCCTGCCAGCGTCTGTCACGAGTGACGATTTCGCTGGCCACCACGACGTCGCCGGACTCCAGTGCGGGATCGAGACCGCCGGCAACGCCGAACGAGACGATGCCACGCACGCTCAAGGGATCGAACGTGGTCATCAGTTCCCGAAGCTGACGCGGATTGCTGGAGCTACAGACCACCGTCATGCCGGGGCCAGCCGCGATCTGCGCCTCCTGTCGGAGACCAGTCACGATCAATACGGGAAGACCGTCATGATTGGCGTCGCCGCCCGCCCCAAGAATCACATCCCAACCCCTACGAGACGGCTATTACTATCGCGCAAATTCCGATACCGCGCCAGCGCCCAGAGCGGGAAGAACTTGGAATAGCCGTGATATCGCAGATAGAACACCCGCGGGAACCCGCCGCCCGTGTAGGCCTGCTCATCCCATAGGCCGTTCTCTGCCTGTGTTTGCAGCAGATAGCGCATTCCGCGCTGGGTGGCCAGATGATCCACCTCGCCTGCGGCCATCAGCGCCAGCGTCGCCCACGAGGTCTGCGAGACCGTGGAGTCGGCGCGCTCGTAGCCGCGGTAATCAAGCTTGTAGCTGTTGCCGTCTTCGCCCCAGCCGCCGTCACTGTTCTGGATCTTGACCAGCCACTCGACCGCCTTGCGAAGCATGGGATCGTTGTGATCGACACCGGCCGCATTCAGCGCGCACAGCACCGACCAGGTTCCATAGATGTAGTTGACGCCCCAGCGGCCGAACCATGAGCCGTCCGCCATCTGGGTGCGGCGCAGATAATCGACACCGGCCTTCATCGCCGGGCTGTTCGCCTGGGTCTCGCCGAGTTGGGCGAGCATCGAGACGCAGCGCGCGGTCACGTCATCGGTCGGCGGATCGAGCAGCGCGCCGTGATCGGCGAACGGAATGTTGTTGAGATAATATTCGAGATTGTCGGCATCGAACGCCGCCCAGCCGCCGTCGCGGCTTTGCAGGCCGAGCAGCCACTCGCGGCCACGCGCGATCGACTCGTCATAGCTGTTGCCGCTGCCGAGAGCACGCGCGCGATCCATCGCCATCACCACGACCGCGGTGTCGTCGAGATCGGGATAATGCGGATTGGCGTACTGGAATGCCCAGCCGCCGGGACGCACGCCGGGACGCTTCTCGATCCAGTCGCCCTCGACATCGAGCACCTGCATCGGCTTCAGCCAATCCAGCGCCTGCTTGGCGGCGGCGTGGGCAGCCTCGCCGCCGGCTTCGATCACGGCATGTGCGGCGAGCGCGGTGTCCCAGATCGGCGACACGCAGGGCTGGCAATAGGCCTCGTCGTCCTTGATCACCAACAGCTTCTCGATCGACTTGCGGGCGATCGCGCGCGACGGATGCTCCGCCGGATAGCCCAGCACTGCGTACATCATCACGCTGTTGGCCATCGCCGGATAAATTGCGCCCAGACCATCTTCGCCATTCAGCCGTTCGGTGGTGAATGCAACGGCCTTGGCGACCGCCTTGTCGCGCGTGCCCTTTGGAAACAGCGGATCGACCAGCCGCAGCCCCTTGTCGACGACGGTAAAGAAGACGAACCATGAAGTCTTCTGATGCGGCGCCTTCGGCAGCGTGCCGATCGCCTGCAGATCCTTTTCGACGAACAGTTCCTCGATCGAGATTCCAAGCCGATTCTTCGCCTGCGGCTTCTTCAGCATCAAGACCAGCAGCGGCACGATCACGGTGCGCGCCCAGTATGAAATCTTGGTCAGATGAAACGGAAACCAGCGCGGCAGTAGCATGATCTCGATCGGCATCACCGGCACCGCGCGCCACGACAGCACGCCATACAGCGCCAGCAGGATGCGGGTGAACACATTGCTGCGGGATGCGCCGCCGCGGGCCAGGATGGCCTTGCGGGCGCGCACCATGTGCGGCGCGTCGACGGAATCGCCGATCATCTTCAGCGCGAAGTAGGCCTTCACGCTGGCGCTCATGTCGAAATCGCCGCCGTGAAACAGCGCCCAGCCGTCATGGTCGCACTGGATGCGGCGCAGATAGACCGCGATCTTCGCCTCAAGCTCGCTCAAGACCGGCTCGTCGAGATAGTGACGCAGCAGAACATATTCCGCCGGGATGGTGGCGTCGGCTTCCAGTTCGAACACCCAGTGCCCGTCGCTCTTGCGATGCTGCAGCAGCGCGTCGCGGGCCGCGACGATGCCGGCCTCCAGCGCGGCCTTGTCCGGGCCTGCGGACGCCGAGGCTCCGGCATCAAATTCCCTGGTACGCGGTTCGACGTTCATGATGCTCAATACTGTCTCCAAGACCGGCCCGATGCGAATTGAACGCGATCCGCCGGTTTTACATCTGTCAAATCATCATATGAGCGGACGGCCGACAAAGGACCATCCAGAGCGGATGTCACGACATCCGAAGCACATGATCGGCGGCGCGGTCCCCGGACCGCACCGACCCTTCGATCGTTGCCGGCACTCCTGTATCAGTCCAGTCGCCCGCAAGGAACAGGTTTGTCCAGGCTGTGGTGGAACCTGGCCGGAGCGCATTCTGCTCCGGCGTGGCCTCGAACGTGGCCCGGCGCTCCCTGACGATCTGCCAGGCCGGCATCTCGGCGGTAATATCCGCCGCCCGGCAGACATCGGCCCAGATCGCCTGCGCGAGCTGCTCGCGCGGCGTATCGATGAGACGGTCGCCGTCGCTGATGGTCACCGACAGCCGCTGGGGGAAGGCGAACAGCCATTCCACCAGGCCTCCGACAATGCCCATGAAGGGCGGCAGGTGCGCGGGAGAGTCATAGCGGAAATGCGCATTGACGATGGCGCGGAATTTGGTCGGAGCGCTCAGGCCGGGCAGCAGCGCCGCCGCCGGGCGGGCGGGAACCGCAAGCACCACCGCATCCTGCGGGCCGAGCGTCACCGCATCGTCGACGAATTTCAGGCTCTCGACCTTGTCCCCCGATCGGACGAGCTCACGCAGCTCGTGACCGATAGTGACGCTGCCGCCACGGGCCCGGATGAACTCAACCGCCGGGTCGATCAGCACGGAACTCAGGCCATCGCGCGCCACCAGGGGGCGACACGCCTTGCCGCCGACCAGCAGCGTCTCCTTCACGATGGCGCTGGCGAGTTTTGCCGAGCCTTTCGGCGGATCGATATTGAGGGCGGCCAGCAGCAGCGGCTGCACCAGACGATCGTACAGCGGCCCCTTGCAGGGAATGACATCGCCGACCAGCTTGTCCTCGCCGACCCAGGTCAGCGGCGCCAGCGCGACATAATCGCCGATGCTGGTATCGGGCACGCGGCTCGACTTGTCGAACACCCAGAACGGCACGCGGCCGTCGTTCAGCCGCAGCCACCATGTCTTGTCGGCCTTGAAGTCGACGAAGAAGAATTCCGCCTTGTCCGGCCCGGCCAGCCCCTTTTCCGAGCCGATGGTCCGTGCATATGTCAGCACATGATGATTGGCCGACAGCAGAAGGTGATTGCCGTTGTCGATGGTCAATCCCGTCGCGCCGTCGAAATAGGACCGGCAACGGCCGCCGAGCAGTTGCGTCGCCTCGTGCACATGCACGGTGTAACCCGCGTTGGCGAGCCGCACACCGGCGGAAAGGCCGGAAATCCCGGCGCCGATAATATGAACCGTCTTTGTCATCAGATAATTATGAACCTTCGAATGTGGCGCTCGCTTCAGATAAAGGCATATTTGGCGAGAATGAGGAGTTTGGCCGCCTTGCTGAGCTTCACCGGCTCGCGCGGCGGCGCGAAACCACGCGCGATCAGCCGATCGAGAATTGCGTGGTAGTATTCCGACATGATGCGCGGCGCCTTGACGATGCGCCGGGGATACCGCGCCATGATGGCATCGGCTTTCTCATAATGCGCCTGCGCCTGTGCGATCAGCGGCACGCACACCTTCGGCACGGCCGGATGCGCGGCCACTTCCACGGGATCCGTGGAGGTGATGCCCGCCGCGATCAGCGCTTCGCGCGGCAGATAAAGCCGGCCGAGGGACGCATCCTCATCGATGTCGCGCAGGATATTCGACAGCTGCAGCGCGCGTCCCAGATGATGCGCCAGCGCCTCGCCGTCGGGCGAGGGAATGCCGAACACCTTCACCGACAGCCGGCCGACGGCACTGGCGACGCGGTCGCAATACAGATCCAGGGTGGCGGCATCCGGCGCGCGAATATCGGCTGGAATATCCATCTCCATGCCGTCGATCACCGCAAGAAAGTCCTCGCGCTTCAAGCCGAAGGTCTTCACCGCCGGGACATAAGCCGCAACCGAGGGCGGCGGATTGCCCTGATAAAGCGCGTCGATGTCGCGGCGCCATTGCGCCATGGCCTCGAGCCGCTCGGGGCGCGGACCATCGGAATCGGCGATGTCGTCGACATGGCGGCAGAAGCTGTAGATCTGGAACATCGCCTCGCGTTGCGCGGGCGGCAGAATCCGCATCGCAGCGTAGAACGAACTGCCGGACGCCTGGCCGGCGGCGGTGGTGGAAGTGGCTTGATCGGTCATGCGCCGGACGCCGTCCTGGACACAGCCGTTGTGCCGGTCGCGCGCTGGAACAACCCGGCAGCGATCGCCGTGAAGCTGTAGCCAGCGAATTGCAGCTTCGACAGATGAACGCGCTCGCTCAGGGGATCGCGAACCTGCAGCAGCTTGACGATCTTTTCGGCGTAGGTCTGGATCACCGAAACCTCCAGGCCAAGACGCAGATCCTTGACGCTGGGGCCGAGCGACTTGCCATCATGCAGGAGCGTCTCGGTGCGCTGCGCCAGCTTCTGCAGGCAATTCAGCAGGGCCGGCGGCGCACGATCCTGCCCAAGTTGCTCCACGCTCGCGCCTGCCGCGGCCAGAGCATCGAGCGGCACATAGACCCGATCGAGATCGCGATAATCCTTGCCGCAATCCTGCAGGTGATTGTTGATCTGCAGCGCCGCGCACAGCGCATCCGATGCCGCCCAGGTGGCACGGTCTTCGCCATGCACATCCAGCATGAACCGGCCCACCGGCATCGCCGAGAGCGAGCAATAATGGATGACTTCGTCCCAGTTGTCGTAACGCAGCTTGGTGACGTCGAGGCGGAAGGCGTTGAGCAAATCCTGCGCATGCTTCGGCGCCAGCGAACGGTCCGCCAGCGCGCGATGCAAAATCACCGCTTCGGGCTGATCCTCGTTGCGGCCGAACAGGCCGTCTTCCAGACGGTCCAGCAGATCGAGCTTCTGTTGCGGTTTGAGCGACGCATGATCGGCGATGTCGTCCGCCGTGCGCACGAAGTTGTAAAACGCCAGGATCAGCGCGCGATGCCGCGGATGAATGATCCACGACGCGACAGGAAAATTCTCGTCGCGATGGGTCTTGCCGGAGCGGAGGTCGGAAGCAGTTGTCATCGGAAACCGGACAGGTTGGCCTGGGCACGTCCCTTCCACATACCGCCTCGGCCCCTGTAATACTGATAGGCAGAGTTGATCGTGTACATCAGATAGGCAAACGCAATGGCTGGGAGGATGAGGCCCCAGAGGGGCGAGCGTCGATAATACCGCAAGGTGGGCTGGAAGGCGATTGCCATCAGCGCCCACGATCCCAAGGCAAACAGGTCCGCGGGATACCCTCCGATCAGGGCAATGATCACCGGAGCCAGATAAACGACGGCCATCGAGAGGATCGTGCCGGCCAGGTTCAACGGCGAATACTGCAACTGGGCGTAGGCCGATCGTGTGATCATGCCACCGACATCATCAAACGTCTTCGATTCACGGACGCTGCTGACGCCCTGGGAAAATCCGAGCCAGACCGGCCCGCGACTCTTGAGCAGTCCGCCCATCGCGCAGTCATCGATCAGGGCACCGCGGATCGCATCGATGCCCCCTGCGGCATAGAGCGCATCCCAGCGCGCCAGCAGGCAACCGCCGGCGGCCGCGGCTGTCGACCGATCCGGCCGCGCCACCCACGAGAACGGATAGAGCATCTGGAAAAAGAAGATAAAGGCCGGAATGAGAAACTGTTCGGCGAAGCTTTCGCATCGCAGTTTCGCCATCACCGATGTCATGGCCAGCTTCCCGTCGTCCGCTCGCGTTACCAGACGCGGCAGCACGTCGCCGGAATAGACGATATCGGCATCGGTCAGCAGGACATAGGTCGGCTCGATTTCGCGTTCCTCGACACGGCTGAGGCCCTGCTTCAGCGCCCACAGCTTGCCGGTCCATCCCGCCGGCGGGGTCCGGCCCGAAATCACGGTCAGCCGATCAGCGGCGCCGATCTCGGCAGCAGCCTTGGCAGCCAACTCCGCGGTGCCGTCGCTGCTCTGATCGTCCACCAGGATGATCGAGAACCGTCCGGCATAGGGCTGCGACAACAGCGAGCGGATGCAGTTGCCGATACTCGAAGCCTCGTCACGCGCCGGGATGACAGCCACGACCTCCGGCCATTCCGAGCGCGCGGCCGGGACCGGCAGGTTGTTGAAACGGGAATTGATCCAGAAGCCGCCGCGAAATCCAACCAGATAGATCCACGCGGCAAAGCCGATGACAGCGACAAGCAGCAACATGATGGCGATTAACTCGTTCAGCGTCCCCAAAGCCGACAACCCAGGGGCCCAAGGACCACCAGCAGGCGCGGTGGCATTTTCGGCTTTCTTTGCGCCCTATTTTAGAACCAAACAAGCCCAATTCCCATGACGAATTTCTCCCCCATGTCTCGATTTTTCACTTTAATATGATGTACTTAACCAGCCCCTCAAGTGCGCTGGTGTCACATGCGGGACAAAATCGCTGCCGCGACGGGGAGAAACCATGTCCAACACCGAACAACTGACCCATGGCGGCTTTTCGACTTCCCTCGCGATCGATGGCGACGCCATCGCCGGACCCTGGTGCACCCCGCTGCAGATGCTGGCGGAACAGTCCTATGACAACCACGCCTCGATCCACGACGATGCCACGGCGCAAAAGCTCGGCTTCCGTGGCGGCACCATCGAGGGGCCAACCCATTTCAGCCAGTTCGTGCCGCTGGGTGTCTCGGCCTGGGGAGAGCGCTTCCTGGAGAGCGGCTGCATCTCGGCGCATTACCGCAATGCCGTGTTCGAGGGCGAGGAGGTCCGAGCCTTCATGGCGCGTCCGGCGCAGGGCAACGGCCATACCGAGATCTGGATGCAGAAGAAGGACGGCACCGAAGTGTTGCGCGGCACCCTGTCGCTCGCTGGCGACACCGCGCCGACCGCGCTCGACCGGCGGCTGACCAGCCTTGCGCCGACCGGCCCGCTGGTCATCCTGCGCGATATTCGTGTCGGCATGCGATCGAGGCGCCATCGTGTCCGGATGGACCTCGATCAAAACATGGGCGCGCTCTATCCGTTCTCGCTGACGCAGAAACTGACAAAGATCACGCAAAGCTCATCCTGGTATTCGCCGCGCGAGGGCACCTCGTCGCCATCCTCATCACCTTGGGGGCGTCCCATCATTCCGATGGAAATGATCAGCGTGTTGCTGAACTACACCGCCAAGCTAGATCCATTCCCGGTGCGTGGCCCGGTGGTCGGACTGTTCGCAGATCAGGAAATCCGCCTGATCAACGGGCCGCTGTTCGTCGGCGAGGACTATGAGATCGAGCGCGAGATCGTGGCCGTGAGCGAAAGCAAGCGCACCGAGAGCATGTGGGTGCGCACGTCAGTCTATCATCCGGGATCGAACGACATCATCGCCAGCATGCTGCTCAACGGCGCAAGCCTGAAGGAGTCGTTCGTCGAACCCGGCAGTTAAGACCAAGATGGCCATGCAACACTACCCGCCACGCCGAATCGTCTGCCTCACCGAGGAAACCGTCGAAACGCTGTATCTGCTCGGGGAGCAGGATCGTATTGTCGGCGTGTCCGGCTACGCGGTTCGACCAGCGGGCGTACGGAAGGAAAAACCCCGGGTATCCGCCTTCATCTCGGCTGACATCCCCAAGATCACGGCGCTTGCGCCCGATCTCGTGCTGGCGTTCTCCGACCTGCAGGCCGATATCGTCGCTGACCTGGTGCGTGCCGGCATCGCGGTGCATGTTTTCAACCAGCGCGACATCGCCGGCATTCTCGCCATGATCCGCACGCTCGGCGCGATGGTCGATGCGGCGGCGCGAGCGAACGCGCTGGCCGACGGTTATGCGCGCCGCCTCGAACAGGTGGCCGCAGCAATCATCGCGTCCAAAGGTCTATTTCGAGGAATGGGACGAGCCGATGATCAGCGGCATCGGCTGGGTGTCGGAACTGATCGGCATCGCCGGCGGACGGGACGTGTTCGCACATCTGAGCACGGAGAAATCCGCCAAGGCCCGCATTGTTTCGTCGGACCAGGTGATTGCGGCGGCACCCGAGATCATTCTCGCCTCCTGGTGTGGCAAGAAGGTCGTGCCCGACAAGATCCGGCAGCGCCCGGGCTGGAGCGAGCTACCGGCGATCCGCGACAATCGCATTATCGAGATCAAGTCTCCGATCATTTTGCAACCGGGGCCGGCGGCACTGACCGACGGGCTCGATGCCATCGTTGCGGCACTCGGCTCTTTGAGATGATCAGAGAGCGATCTCCGGCAACGCGATCGTGCTCGCAGCCGTGACGACCTCGCCATTGCGCACCAGGCGGATGGCCCAGTCGATATCCGGATGGAAATAACGATCGTCGTCGAGATGCGGCACCGCGCTGCGGAGCAGGTGCCGGACCGCTTCAAGCGCGGCGCTTGAGGCCAGCGGCGCATGAAAGTCGCAGGCTTGCGCGGCTGCGAGCAATTCGATGCCGATGACGGCAGAGACGTTCTCCGCCATCGGCAGCAGCCGGCGGGCCCCGTGCGCCGCCATCGACACGTGATCCTCCTGGTTCGCGGATGTCGGGATGGAATCGACGCTGGCCGGATAGGCCCGCTGCTTGTTCTCGGAGACCAATGCGGCGGCCGTGACCTGCGCCAGCATGAATCCGGAATTGAGGCCGGGCTTTGCGGTCAGGAACGCCGGCAGGCCGGACAATGCCGGATCGACCAGCATGGCAATGCGCCGCTCCGCCAGCGAACCGATCTCGCACAGCGCGAGCGCGATCATGTCGGCGGCAAACGCCACCGGCTCGGCGTGGAAGTTGCCGCCCGACAACGCTTCGTCATCGGCGGAAAAAATCAGCGGATTGTCGGAGACGCTATTGGCCTCGATCAGAAGCGTTGCCGCGGCTTGGCGCAAGAGATCGAGACAGGCGCCCATGACTTGCGGCTGACAGCGCAGACAGTACGGATCCTGCACCCGCTCGTCGCCGACCAGATGCGATGCGCGGATCGCGCTGCCGGCAAGCAGCGCGCGCAGCGCCGCCGCGGTTTCGACCTGGCCGCGATGCTTGCGCAATTGATGGATGCGCGGATCGAATGGCGTATCCGAGCCGCGCGCCGCGTCGGTGGACAGCGCGCCGGTGACGAGTGCGGAGCGGAACACCGTCTCGGCCTCGAACAGTGCCGCCAGCGCATAGGCGGTGGAAAACTGCGTGCCGTTGAGGAGAGCGAGGCCTTCCTTGGCACCGAGCGTCAGCGGCGAAAGGCCGGCACTCGCCAGCGCCGCCGCCGCCGGCAGGCGACCGACCCTGGTGAAGGCTTCACCGACACCGATCATCACGGCTGCCATCTGGGCAAGCGGCGCAAGATCGCCGGAGGCACCGACCGATCCCTGCGCCGGCACCACGGGAATGATGTCGTGCGCCAGCATGGCCTGCATGAAATCCAGTGTCGCAGGCTGAACACCGGAAGCGCCCTGCCCCAAGCTGGCAAGCTTCAGGGCCATCATCAGCCGGGCAATCGCCACCGGCATGGCCTCGCCGACACCGGCGGCGTGGGACAGCACGATGTTGCGCTGAAGCGTGACGAGGTCGGCCGCGCCGATGCGAACGCTTGCGAGTTTGCCGAAACCGGTGTTGATGCCGTAGACCGGCTCGCCCTTCGCCACGATACGGGCAACCGTATCCGCGCTCGCCTGCACCGCCGGACGGCAAGCCGGATCGAGTGTCGGGACTGCGCCGCGATAGACCGCACGCCAATCAGAAAGCGGAACGGCGCCGGGTGTCATGACAATCGTCGCCACCATCCCCTCCGGATCTGCGCGGACACGTCAATCTGACGCGAATGACTGTTACGCTCAAGCGCCTTGGCGACACACCAGCGTTGTTCACACCGCGCCCATCATGGGAACAGGCCGCGGGTATCCTTGGCGCCGCGGACACGCTCCACGCCCATGGCCATGGCCGCGGTGCGGTTGAAAATCTTGTCACGTTTGGCGCGCGCCACCATTCGGTCGAAGGCGCGGTCGAGAATCTGATACTCGCGCCGCATCACCTCTTCCTCTTCCCAGAATAGCTGCTGCAGGTCCTGCACCCATTCGAAGTAGCTGACGACCACGCCGCCGGAATTGCAGAGAATGTCCGGGATCAGGAAGATCTCGTCCTGGCGCTTTTCCAGGATCAGGTCCGCCTCGGGTGTGGTCGGGCCATTGGCGCCCTCGGCGACGACGCGGCAGCGCAGCTTCTCCGCAACCTTGGCGTCGATCACCCGCTCCATGGCGGCGGGAACGACGACGTCGCAGGCCAGCATCAGGATTTCCTGCGGGTCGATGGCGAGTTCGTTGGAATAGCCCATGAGGCTGCCGCGGAGCGCCGCATACTCGACCAGTGCGGGAATATCGAGTCCCGCGGCGCGATGCAGCGCACCGGTGTGATCGCTCACCGCGATCACCTTCACGCCCATATTGTGCAATTCCAGCGCGGCAATGGAGCCGACATTGCCGAACCCCTGCACCACCGCGGTCGCGCCGTTGAGCGCGATCTGCAAATCGTTGAGCACGCGACGGGTGAGATAGGCCACGCCACGTCCGGTCGCTTCACGCCGCCCGAGCGTGCCGCCGGCGGTCACCGGCTTGCCGGTGACGATCTCGGTGACGGTGCGGCCCTGGTACATCGAGTAGGTATCCATGAACCATGCCATCACCTGCTCGTTGGTGCCCATGTCCGGCGCCATCACATCGGTGTGCGGCCCGACGAACGGAATCATCTCCTGCATGTAGCGCCGTGACAGCGCCTCGAGCTCGTGCTTCGACAAGGTGGACGGATCGACCCCGATGCCGCCCTTGGCGCCGCCATAGGGCAAACCGACCAGTGCGCATTTCCAGCTCATCCAGATCGCGAGTGCGGCGACCTCGCCAAGATCGACACTGGCGGCGAACCGCGTGCCGCCCTTGGTAGGACCAAGGGTGAGATGATGCTGCACGCGATACCCCTCGAACACCGCGGTGGTGCCGTCATCGCGATGGATCGGACAGGAAATCGTGATCGCGCGCTTGGGCATCAGCAGGCGGGCGCGCTCGTCCACTGGGATCGACAGATGGTCGGCGATGACACCGAACTGGTTGACCGCCATCTCGAAAACCGGACCGCTATACACAGTCATTCGATCCTCCTTTGCTGGTCGCATTCAATTGCATCGAGCCACGCGTTGCGTTGAGCAGCGCGCGTTCTCACGCCGCCGTCTTTTTTTATCCGGCAGCGATCAAACCAGATGCTCGATTTCAAGATCAGGTGTCCAATGCAAATTTCACATTTGCGTTTTCGGCGACCCGCTGACTGAGCCAAACCCACCGCCCGTCGGAGTAACGATGGTCACCGCGTCACCTGCGACCAGCACCACGCTGGCGCATCCGCCCAGCTTCTCAATGCCGCCGGTGCGGCGCACAAGATTTTCACCGAGCTGACCGGGCTCTCCGCCGTCGACGCCGAACGGCTGGACACGCCGATGACCGGAAAGAATCGCGCACTCCATGGTTTCCAGGAAGCGGATGGTGCGCCGCGTGCCGTCGCCTGCCGTGTGCCGCCCCCTGCCGCCGGAGCCGCGGCGGATGGTGAACTCTTCCAGCACCACCGGAAAACGCGTTTCCAGGATCTCCGGATCGGTCAGGCGTGAATTGGTCATGTGGGTGTGCACGCCGGACGCGCCATCGAAATCAGGACCTGCCGGCGCACCGGAACAGATCGTCTCGTAATACTGGTAACGATCATTGCCAAAAGTCAGGTTGTTCATGGTGCCCTGGGCGCTTGCCAGCGCCTTCAGCGCACCGAACAGGCAGTTGGTGACCGCCTGGCTGACCTCGACATTGCCGGCAACGACGGCGGCGGGATAACGCGGTGCCAGCATCGACCCCTCAGGCACCACCAGCCTGATTGGGCGCAGACACCCGGCATTCATCGGGATCATGTCGTCGACCATGACCCGGAACACATAAAGCACGGCGGCGCGGGTGACAGGCGCCGGCGCATTGAAATTGTCCGGCCGCTGCGGGCTGGTGCCGGTGAAATCGACGGTGGCCTCACGCTTCGCCTTGTCGACGCTGATCCTGACCTTGATGACCGAGCCTTGGTCGATCTCGTAGCTGAATTCGCCATCAGCCAGCCGATCGAGCACCCGCCGGACACTCTCCTCGGCGTTGTCCTGGACGTGGCCCATATAGGCATTGACCACATCCATGCCGAAATAGCCGATCATCTTCTTCAGTTCGGCCACACCCTTCTCATTGGCCGCGATCTGCGCCTTGAGATCATTGATGTTCTGCACGGCATTGCGCACCGGATACCTGGCCGTGGTCAGCAGCGTTTCGAGTTCCTTTTCCCGGAACGTTCCGCGATCAACCAGTTTGAAGTTGTCGATGTAGACGCCCTCTTCCTCGATGGTGACGGCGACCGGCGACATTGAGCCCGGCGCGATGCCGCCGACATCGGCATGATGGCCGCGGCTGGCGATCCAGAAGATGATCTTCGTCTCGCTGTCGTCGAACACCGGGGTGCAGACCGTGATATCCGGCAGATGGGTGCCGCCATTATAGGGCGCGTTGATCGCATAGACGTCGCCGGGGCGGATATCCGTATTCTGGGTCAGGATGGTTTCGACCGACTTGTCCATCGATCCCAAATGCACCGGCATGTGCGGTGCATTGGCGACAAGCGCGCCTGTGGCATCGAAGATCGCACAGGAAAAATCGAGCCGTTCCTTGATGTTGACCGAATAGGCGGTGTTCTGCAGGGTGACGCCCATCTGTTCGGCAATCGACATGAACAGATTGTTGAAGATTTCCAGCATCACCGGATCGGCGGCGGTGCCGACCGCGGCCCGCGCCGGCATCGCCTTGACCCGCGCCAGCACCAAATGGTCGCGCCCGGTCAGCCGGGCTTCCCAGCCATCTTCCACCACGATGGTCTGGTTCGGCTCGATGATAACAGCGGGACCCGGCATGCGGTGTCCAGGGACGATCGCTTCGCGCTGATAGACCTCAGCTTCATGCCAGCGGCCAGCGCTGAAGAACTGCGTGCGACGTGCGCTGGGCGGAATGTCCGCCGCCACAGCCTCGCGCTCCGGCTCGCTGAATGTTGCCGCGCCGCCAACCGCCTCGACACTGATCGCCTCGACCACCAGCGGTTTGGACCCGTCGACAAAACCGAATCGCTGGCGATGGGCTGTCAGGAAATTGTCCCGCAGTGTCTGGCGATGATCGGCGGAGATCTGGCCGGCACGGCTGGAGAATGCGGGGATCTCCAGCGTGGTGTCGGTGCCGGCATATCGGATGTGGGCGCTGACATTGACGGTGACAGCACTGCGCTCAACCCCCTGCCCGGTCAATTCCGACAGGCAGAGATCGCCGAGCTCCTTGCCAATCGCTGCCAGCGGCTCGCTCGCCGCCTCCAGCGGCACGTCAAGCGCCTGCACCCGGACGGCGCGGATGTCCGCGAGGCCCATGCCATACGCCGACAACAGGCCGGACA
Organism: Bradyrhizobium prioriisuperbiae; assembly: GCF_032397745.1. Taxonomy (NCBI): domain Bacteria; kingdom Pseudomonadati; phylum Pseudomonadota; class Alphaproteobacteria; order Hyphomicrobiales; family Nitrobacteraceae; genus Bradyrhizobium; species Bradyrhizobium prioriisuperbiae. The sequence continues at coordinate 3,085,961 of NZ_CP135921.1, read as the reverse complement.
TCGGATGGATCAGCACCTTGGTCATGCCAAGCGCATCGGCCACCAGGCATGCGTGCTGCCCGCCGGCGCCGCCGAAACAATTCAGCGCATAGGCGGTGATGTCGTAGCCGCGCTGCACAGAAATCTTCTTGATCGCTTCCGCCATGTTGGCGACCGCGATCTGGATGAAGCCATCGGCGACCTGTTCCGGTGTCTGGCCGCCTCCAACCTGCGTCGCCATCTCGGCGAACTTATCGCGCACGATCGAGGTATCAAGCGGCTGCCTCTGGTCGGGGCCAAAGATCGCCGGAAAGAAATCCGCAATCAGCTTTCCGGTCATGACATTGGCGTCGGTCACTGCCAGCGGCCCGCCGCGGCGATAGCACGCCGGTCCTGGGTTGGCGCCGGCGGATTCCGGGCCGACACGGAAGCGGGCGCCGTCGAACTGCAGCAGCGATCCGCCTCCCGCCGCCACGGTGTGGATCAGCATCATCGGCGCGCGGCTGCGCACCCCGGCAACTTCCGTTTCGAACGCGCGCTCGTACTCGCCGTTGAAATGCGCGACGTCGGTCGAGGTGCCCCCCATGTCGAAGCCGATGACACGGTGAAAGCCGGCCGCGTCGCCGGTCTTGGCAAAGCCGACCACACCGCCGGCCGGGCCGGACAGGATGGCATCGCGCCCCTGGAACAGATCGGCAGCGGTGAGCCCGCCCGAAGACATCATGAACATCAGCCGGATGCCGGTGCGTTTGATATCCAGTTCCTCGGAGACCTGCGCCACATAACGGCGCAGGATCGGCGAGAGATATGCGTCCACCACCGTGGTATCGCCCCGGCCGACCAGCTTGATCAATGGCGACACGTCGTGGCTCGCCGATACCTGGGTGAAACCGATGCGGATGGCGGCTTCCGTCAGCGCCTTCTCGTGATCGGGAAACCGATAGCCATGGATCAGTGCGATGGCGATGGCGCGGATGCCGGCCGCATAGGCCGCCTTCATCGCCTCAACCGCGTTAGGCAGATCGATGGCGCGCTCGATCGTGCCGTCCGCACGCATGCGCTCATCGACCTCGATGACCTGCTCATAGAGCTGATCGGGCTTGATGATGTTGCGGGCGAAGATATGCCGGCGATCCTGGTAGCCCAGCTCGAGCACGTCGCGGAAACCGCGGGTGGTGACAAACAGCGTGCGGTCGCCCTTGCGCTCCAGCAGCGCGTTGGTCGCCACCGTCGTCCCCATCCGCACCTCATCGATCAGACCTTCCGGGATCGGCTGGTCCGTTTCAAGCCCGAGATGGGCGCGAATGCCGGCGACCGCGGCGTCGCGATAGGCACCGGGATTTTCCGACAGCAGCTTGCGGGCGTGCAGGCCGCCCTGCGGGTCGCGGCCGATCACATCCGTGAACGTGCCGCCACGATCGATCCAGAAATTCCAGCGTGACATCTCAGTCTCCGTCAAGTTCAGACAATAGCAGACCGCTCGCATGCAAAGAGCTGCATTGCGTCGGCACTGCCTTCAGGTTTACGTCAGTTTCGTTTCGGCAGATCCATCCGTCACATTCCGAGGTAGATCCGCCTCACCTCCGGGTTATCGCGGATCTCCGCGGCAGGGCCGCTCATGACGATGCGGCCGGTCTGCAGCACATAGGCGCGGTCGGAAATCTCCAGGCTCTCCGACAGCCGCTGCTCGACCAGCAGCACGGTGACGCCGGTGTCACGGATCTTCTGCACGGCGGCAAAAATCTCGTCGACCAGCTTGGGCATGATGCCTTGTGACGGCTCATCCAGCATCAGCAGCCTGGGACGGGTCATCAGGGCACGGGATATCGCCAGCATCTGCTGCTCGCCGCCCGATAGCGTCGCCGCACGCTGCTCCAGCCGCTCTTGCAGCCGCGGAAACAGCTTGAACACGAACTCCAGCGGCGCGTCACGATCAGGCTTGTCGCGGTACAGATAGCTGCCGAGCCGCAGATTGTCGGCCACCGACAGCCGCGGGAACAGCCGCTTGTTCTCCGGCACATAGGCCAGGCCCCGTGCCGTGATCTGGTGGGCCGGCACGGTGTCGATGCGTTCGCCGGCAAAGTTCACGGTGCCGGAACGGGCCTTTTCCATCCCGGCGATCGACTTCAACAGCGTCGACTTGCCGGCGCCATTGGCGCCCGCCACCGTCACGATCTCGTTGGCGGCAACCGAGATCGAGATGTCGGAGATGGCAACCAGGCCCCGATAGGCGGTGGTGATATTTGCGACCTCAAGCAGCACGGTGGCGATCTCCGAGATAGGCGGCAATGACACCGTCGTCCTTGACCACGTCCTTGGGATGTCCCTCCGCCAGCACCCGCCCCAGATTGAGCACCACGGCGCGGTCCACCAGCGGCATCACCACCTCCATGACATGCTCCACCATCACAATGGTGATGCCGCTGTCGCGGATCTTGCGCACCAGTTCAGCGCCGGCGCGGGATTCCGCCGGCGTCAGTCCGGTCAGCACTTCATCGAGCAGCAGCAATTTGGGTTCGGTGGCGAGCGCGCGCGCCACTTCCAGCCGACGCTTCTGCGGCGGGGTCAGGTCACCGGCCGAGACATTGGCTTGCGCAGTGAGTCCGACATAGTCCAGCACCTCCAGCGCCTTCAGCCGGGCCTGGCTGGCCCTTGGATGGCGGACGAAGGCGCCGACAATGACATTCTCCACCACCGACATCGAATCGAAGGAGCGCGGCACCTGGTAGGTGCGGGCGATGCCGAGGATGCAGCGATCCGCGGCCGGCATGGTTGTGACGTCACGGCCCTCGAAGTGGATCGATCCCGACGACGGCGGAAACGCACCGGCGATCAGGTTGAACAGCGTGGACTTGCCGGCACCGTTCGGCCCGATGAGTCCCAAAATCTCGCCCCGGTTGATGGTCATGTCGATGGATTCGTTGGCCACCAGGCCGCCGAAACGGCGGGTCACCTTGTTGCAGATCACCAGCGTCTCGCTCATGACGCCGCCCTCTTCCGTCCGAAGCCGTCGAAGATGCTCATGATGCCCTCGGGACGGGTCAGCGACACCACCATGATCAGGGCGCCATAGACCGCGAGGTCGAGTCCCGAGCCGCTGCCGCCCATGTAGGAGCGGGTGAACTCGGCCAGCGGGATCAGGATCAGGGCGCCGACCGCCGGCCCCCACAGCGAGCCGATGCCACCCAGCACCGCCGGCAGCGCCATCAGCAGCGAGAAGCGGAACTGCATCACGCTTTCCGGGTCGATGTAGGAGACGAACGCCGCGTAGAAGCCACCACCGATGGCGGTGAAGAAGGCAGAGACGCCCGCCGCCGCCATCTTGGAATGGAACACGGTGACGCCGAGGCTCTCGGCGGCTTCCGGGTTGTCCTTCACCGCCCGCCACCAGTAACCCCAGCGCGACTCCACAATGGCGAAGGTGACCAGCCACACCACCGCAAACAAGCCCAGCACGAAATAGAAGTACGGCGCCTTGTCGCGGGCGAATTGCAGTGTCCACCAGCTGTCGGGGCCGAACGGCCACTGGATGCCGAGCGCAGCCCCTGCATAATCCCAGTTGTGCACCAGCAAGAGGCCCATCTCGGCGATCACGATGGTGGCGATCGAGAAATAATGCCCCTTCAGCCGAAAACAGGGATAGCCCAGCGCCAGCGCCAGCAGCGAGGCCAACACCCCGCCGGCGGCCAGGCCCACCCAGGGCACGATGCCGAACTTCACGAACAGGATGCTGGTGACATAGGCGCCGATCCCGAAATACAGCGCATGCCCGAGCGAGACCTGGCCGCAATAGCCGCCGAGGATGTTCCAGCTCTGCGACAGCGCCGCGAACAGCAGCGTCAGGATCAGCACATTCATCAGATAGACGTCGGAGATCAGCTTGGGCACCAGCGCCAGCGCCGCAAACACGATCAGCGCCGTGATCAACTGGCGGCGGCGGGCGGTGAGATGGCCGGCGATCGGAGACAAACTGACCGGCGTTGGTGTCGTTGCAGGTGTGGCCACTGGTGTGGTCATGGCATCGTCGCTCATCACAGCCTCCCGAACAGGCCGCTCGGCCTGATGAACAACACACCGAGATAGAGCGTGTAGATGCCGACCGACTTCAGCGCCGGCGGCAGGATCACCGTGGTCAGCGCCTCGACCAGCCCGACAACGACACCGGCGACCAGCGCGCCGAAGATGCTGCCGAAACCGCCGAGCGCCACCGTGACATAGGCGATCAGGCCGAAGGTGCTGCCTACATTGGGATGGATGTAATAGAAGACCGCCAGCACCGCCCCGGCAAGTCCGACAAGCGCGGCACCAAGCCCCCAGCCCAGCGCGAAGACGCGGTTGCGGTCGATGCCGACCAGGGCCACGGCGCCCTGGTCCTCACGCGTCGCCTCCAGCGCCTTGCCGAAATCGGTGCGGGTGATCAGCAGGAACAGGCCGCCGAAGGTCGCAAGCGAAATCAGGCCGCCATAGATCTGCGGCCAGGGCAGGAACACGCCGCCAACATCGAGGGTGCGGCCGCCGAGCCAGGAGTGCTGGATGCTCTTGAAATCGGGCGTGAAGAAATACTGCGCCAGGCCCTGGATCAGGATGGCCAAACCAAAGGTGGCGAAGATCTGCACCATGCCCTGGTTGGTGGTGGCGCGCATCGCATAACGCACCACGCCGGCATAGGCCGAGACCCCGACCGCGAACATGATGGCCACCACCAGCGGCATCAGCAGGATCGGATCCAGCGTGGTGGCCAGCACCAGGCCGAAGGTGGCGTACATCGCCAGCATCAGGAACTCGCCATGGGCGAAGTTCACCACGTCCATCAGCCCGAAGATCAGCGACAGCCCCACCGCGATCAGGGCGTAGATCAGCCCCATCAGGAGGCCGCTCGCCAGCACTTGCAAAAGCGCCTGTGTCGTCATGTCTGCAACATCCTCGTGCCCACATCCGAAGTTCGTGACACATCACAACGCGCCGCACGTCACCTCGCCCCGCTTGCGGGGAGAGATCGCCGTGCGCTATCGCGGCGGAGGAGGGGGCGCCGCCACAAACTTCGCAGATTGAAAAAGCCCCTCACCCCACCCCTCTCCCCGCAAGCGGCAGGGGAATCGCATATGGCTTTGCGTCCCCTATTGCATTGGAAGGCAAGACGGATTCTGAACATGACTCCCGGATCACGGAGGGAGTCGGATGGAGCAGTTCAGGAGCAATTTTCGGCAGCTGCCAGACCCGCGGGCGGAGAATGCAAGGCACGACCTGCTGGAAGTGTTGTTCATCGCGCTGGCGGCAACGTTGTGTGGGGCGGAGTCCTGCTCGGATATGGCGGACTTCGGCCAGTCCAAAGAGGGGCTGTTGCGGCTGTTCCTGCGTCTGGAGCATGGCATCCCGAGCCACGATACGTTCAGCCGGGTGTTCCGCCTGCTCAAGCCGCAGGCCTTCGAGAACGCATTCCGTCGTTTCATGGCCGCCTTTGCCAAGGCCAATGGGCTCAAGCTTTCTGGAGTGGTGGCAGTCGACGGCAAGGCTTTGCGCGGGGCCTACGAACGCGGTGGCAAGGCCACGCCGCTGCATCTGGTCAACGTCTTTGCGGTGGACGCCCGTATGGCTTTGGCCCAGCAGAAAGCACCCGGTCGCAACGAGACGGCGGGCGCTTTGGAAGTGCTCGAGCTTCTGTCCCTCGAAGGCTGCATCGTTACAGCCGACGCACTGCATTGCCACCGAGCCTTTGCGGCAGCGGTGCGCGAGCGTGGCGGCCACTATGTTCTGGCGATCAAGGCAAACCGCGGGCGTTTGTTCACCGCGGTTACGCAACAGTTTGCGCGATCGGGCAAGCGCAGCGTCGCCGAGCAGATCAACCAATCCACCCACGATCGGCGCGAAGCTCGGCGCGCGACCATCATGCGCAATACCAGCTTGGCCACCCTCTACGGCTTCCCGGGCGCGGCTGCGGTGGGCCGCGTCACATCGCGCAGGCGCTTGCGGGGTCGGCGGGCCGATGCCCCGGCCGTGCGATACTATTTGCTGTCCAAATACATCTCCCCCAAGCGGCTGCTGCACGTCACGCGCAGTCACTGGGGCATCGAGAACCAGCTTCATTGGGTCCTCGACGTCCATTTCGCCGAGGATGGCAATCGTGCGCGAAAAGACAACGCTCCCGAGAACCTCGCCATTCTGCGAAGGCTGGCCCTCAACATTCTGCGAACTCACCCGGATCGAGCTTCTCTGCGCCGCAAAATCAAGCGCGCCGGCTGGGACGATACCTTCCTCATGCAGATCCTCAGCCATATGCGATAGCCCTGCCGCAAGCGGGGAGAGGGGTGCGCCGTGCGTCATCGCAATGGAGAGGCGCGCCGCGCGGGCGGAGGCCTCATCTCAAGCTTTACGCGTTCATCGGCCAGAGCGGCTCGGCGACCGCCACCGAGGTGGGATAAACGGTAACGAACTTGCCGCCGATATATTGAATCAGCACGGGGTCGGCGTCGACGTTCTGCCCATCGGCCCCGAACTTGACCCGCTTCCACGGCATGATGGTGCGGTCGCCAGGAATATCGGTTGCCGCCAGCGCGGCCCGGATCTTTTCGCCGTCGGCCGACTTGGCGCGGTCAATCGCATCCGCCAGCACCAGGACCGCCATCAACTGACGCGAGGTGTTGTCGTTGAGGTCGCGCCCGGCACGGGCCTTGAACATCTCGTTGACCTTGAGGATGCTGGGCCGCTTCTGCGCCATGTCGAGCGAGAAGCTGGCGCGCGAGATGATGCCGATCGCCTTGTCGCCGACTGCATCGAAGAACGCCTTTTCCGAAAAGCCCGCAGCCTGGGCCACGATGTTCTTCGGCTTGTAACCGAGCTCATCCATGGTCTTCATCAACAGGATGGCGTCGGTGGTGTAGCTCGACGGCAGCAGCACGTCCGGATTGGCCGACTTGAGCTGCTGCACTTCGGCGGTCAATGACGGCGAATTGGACTTGTACTTGATGTCGGCCACGATCTTGTAGCCGCGCTCGGCCGCGAGCTTGCGCTGCACGTTCGAGGAATCGGTGCCGAAAATCGTGTCCTCATAGAAGATGCCGAGGGTGTCGACCTTCTTGCCGGCCTTCTTCTGCGCGTCGAGAAACTCGAACATCCCAAGCGAGAACATCTCGTCGTGCGCGGCGGGGCGGAAGAAGAACTTCAGCCCGCGGGTGTGCAGGCTGGGCGATGACGAATCCGCCGCCACATAGGGAACGCCGTAACGTTCGCAGGTCGCGCTCGCCGTGGCTGATACCGACGAATGGTAGGCGCCGATGATGGCGACAACCTTTTCCTGGGTGATCAGCCGCTCGGTTTCGGCGCGCCCCTTCTGCGGGTCGGCCTGATGATCGGCGAAGATCAGCTTGATCTTAGCGTTGCCGAGCCCAGGGAGGCCGGCGTTTTTCGCCGTCGGCAGATCGAGGTCGTAGCTGTTGTTGACGATCTCGGCCGCGGTCTCCAGCGCATGACGCGCATCGACGCCGACCTGGGCGCTTGAACCCGACAGCGGATAGATCACGCCGACGGGAATTTCTCCGCCGGACTGGGCCAAGGCGCGCGTCCCGAGCAGGGACAGCGCGGCGCCGGATAGCAGAACTTCACGACGATTCATCGAGATGACTCCTGGAGGTTAAGAGCGCCGGTATGCGGCGTCGATGTTTTCGCTATTGGATGGCGAATTCAGTGTTGCGCCGATCGGTGATGAGCATGGCACCCGGCGCATGGGTGATGGCGAAATCGGGACGCGATTCCAGAATGACCGATTGCGGAGTCACGCCACACGCCCAAAATACCGGCACTTCATCGTGCCCGATGCTCACCGCGTCGCCATAGTCGGGCTTGCCGATGTCGGCAATGCCGATGTCGGTCGGGTTGCTGAGATGCACCGGCGCACCATGCACCGAAGGAAACCGCGTCGTGATCTGGATCGCGCGGATTGCATCGGCCGGCTTGAACGGACGCATCGATACCACCATCGGGCCCGCGAACGGTCCCGCCGGCACGCACGGCACATTGGTGCGATACATCGGCACCGTGCAATCCTCCTCGATATGACGGAGGCCGAGACCGTCGGCCATCAACGCGCCTTCGAACGATTGCGAGCATCCGATCACGAACGCGACAAGATCGCTGCGCCAGTGCGCCATGATGTCGGTCGGCTCTTCGATCAGCTTGCCGTCGCGCCAGACCCGGTAGCGCGGCAGGTCGGTGCGGATATCGAGATCGATCCCGAGCGAAGGGATTCGCGGGTTACCGACTTCGGAGATGCCGATGATCGGGCACGGCTTGGGATTGAACTGGCAGAAGCGGTGAAACGACGCCGCCAGCTTTTCCGGCAGGATGGCCAGGTTGCCCTGCACATATCCGTTGGCGATGTTGGCGGTCGAACCGGTGATCTGGCCGGTGCGGCAGGCCAGACGGGCCTCCCGGCCAGCTTGCGGGGCGGCGAGTGAGTCCTGCGGTTGGCTGATAGACATAAACACATCCATTTTTTTCTTGGTCCCGCCTTACTCGGTCCCCGATCTCGGTTGCCGATTGCGGTCCCTGTCTTTTCGGTCCCTGCGCTTTGCAAGGATCGTTCCTCTCGACAGGGGACCATTGTGACACGATAATGTCTAATCGTCTTTTTGGATCAAGATCGATAAATCTGACTTATCTACCCTTTTACGGGTTTGGCGGATGGTAGATTTCAAAAACATCGAGACGTTCGTCTGGGTGGTGGCCCTCGGCAGCTTCCGCGGCGCCGCGCACAAGCTCAATACCACCCAGCCGGCGATCTCCCAGCGTATCGCGCAGCTCGAGGCCGAGATGGGCGTGCGGCTGCTGCAGCGGGACAACCGCGCGGCGCTGCCGACGCCGAGCGGCCGGCAGATGATGCTTTATGCCGAGAAGCTGATCGGGCTGCGCGCAGAGATGCTAGCGGCGGTGCGCGACCGCACCGCCATGCGCGGCGTACTACGGCTCGGCGTGTCGGAAACCATCGTTCACACCTGGCTGTCGCGCCTGATCAAGGATGTGAACACCACCTATCCGAACCTGTCGCTGGAAATCGAGGTCGACATCACCCCGAACCTGCGCGCCCGGCTGCTGGCGCAGGAGATCGATCTGGCGTTCCTGCTGGGACCGCTGACCGCGCCGACGGTGCGCAATCGGGTGCTGTGCGCGTACCCGAACGGCTTCCTCGCCAGCCCCGCGCTGAAGCTCGGGGACAAGACCATGACCGCGCACGATCTCGCGCAATTTCCGATGATCACATTCCCGCGCAAGACCCAACCCTACGAGCTGATCCGCTCGCTGTTCAACCGCTCCGACCTGCCTTCGGTGCGGCTGCACGCCAGCGCGTCGCTGGCCACCGTGATCCACATGGCGATCGAGGGCCTCGGCATCGCTGTGATCCCGACCGCCATTGTCGAGAACGAGATCGCCGACGGCCGGCTGCAACTGCTCAAGACCACCATCTCGATCCCGTCGCTGACGTTTTCCGCAAGCTGGCTCGCGTCCCCCGATGCGCTGGCGGTCGAACTGGTGGCGCAGATGGCGGTGGAATTGGCGCAAGGACAGAGGACGCAGGCCGCGGGATGATGCGCGGAGCCGGCGTGTGACGTCGTGCGAACCTTCGCGCTCGGTCTCGCCATATCAGTAACAAGTCATGCGCGCTCGATATGATATCCTTGCCCATTCGGCGAATTCATGCCCCCTGACGCACAGTCGGAGAAACAGCAATGCAGTTGCGCAACTTTGGACGCACGGGACTGAAGCTCTCGGTGCTCGGCTTCGGATGCGGTGCCGTCGGCGGACTGATGGTGCGCGGCGACCCGGCCGACCAGGAGCGCGCCGTCGCGCGGGCCGTCGACGCCAGCGTGAATTACTTCGACACCGCCGTACAGTATGGCAACGGCGAGTCGGAAAAGAACCTCGGCCGCATTTTACGGAATTTGAAGCCAGCCAATGTGTTCGTCGGCACCAAGGTCCGGTTGCTTCCAGGTGACGACGGCTGTATCGGCAACGCCGCAGCAGCGTCACTCGAAGGCAGCCTGGCGCGGCTTGGTCTCGACCGGGTCGACATCTTTCACCTGCACAATCCGATCACCGCAACAGGCGGCGAAGGAACGCTGAGCGCCCGACAGGTGCTCGACGATGTGGTGCCGGCATTCACGCGCCTTCGCGAGCAGGGAAAGACCCGCTTCCTCGGGATCACCGCCGTCGGCGACACCGCGCCCCTGCAGCAGGTAATCGACTCCCGCGCTTTCGACAGCGCACAGGTCGTCTACAACATGCTCAATCCATCGGCCGCCGAGGACTTGCCGGCGAATTATCCGGCACAAGATTATGGCCGGTTGTTCGATCACGCTACCACGGCCGGCGTCGGCGTGGTGGGCATCCGCGTGCTCGCCGGGGGCGCGCTGTCGGGCGCGGCCGAGCGCCATCCGATCGCCAGTCCCGCGCCCGAGCCGATCGGTTCGGCCATGAGCTACGATGCCGATCTCGATCGCGCACGACGTCTCATGGCGCTGGTGAAGGACGGGTTTGCCGCGAGCCTGGCGGAGGCCGCGACACGGTTCGCGCTGTCTCACGCGGCGATGGGGACACTTCTGATCGGCATCGCGACGCCACAACAGTTCGACGACGCCCTCGCTGCGGTCGAGAAAGGTCCACTGCCGAAAGTGGCACTCGACCGGTTGTCCGAACTGCGGCACGGCTTTTCCGGCGAACCGCGATAATCGCCGAGACTGACAGCCAGGCGGCATCTTGAACTCGCACCAGGTCTGGAGACGCTCCATGAAATTGGATCTGCAAACCTTCAGAGACTCAACTGCGCACTCGCAGCCGCCCGCCGACCTGAGCCTCGCCCTGCAGGCCTTGTGGTGGGATGCAAAGTGCGATTGGGGCAAGGCGCATGAGCGCGCCCAGGAGCGCGACGATGCGGCGGGTATGCACGTGCACGCCTACCTCCATCGCAAGGAAGGCGATCACTCCAATGCCGCGTACTGGTATCGCCGCTACGGTGCCCCGCCGTCGCGGCTGACGCTCGATGAGGAATGGGACGAACTGGTCCGCGCATTCTTGGCGCAAGGCTGAGGCCGCCGTCCGCAGACGTGCGATGCCTGCCCCAGATGTCGCCTGTCAGATTCACATCTCCCCTGTCATTATTGCGGGAGACGAAGGCGTCCCACCCACTATCGTCATCACCGGGCTTGTCCCCATGGGCGCTAAGATTCCCTGTTTGTGCGCCGAGGTGTCTCCCACATTCTGCTGTCATGCCCGCGAAGCGGGCATCCAGTATGCCCGGTGTGAGTGCCCTAAGCACAGAGCATATTACGAACGCCTGCGTTTACTGGGTCCCAAGCGCGACTCGGCTTCGCCGAGTCGCAGAGGTCAAGCCGGGGGACGACACTGAAAGTGACGAGACGCTTCAGTTCTTAGCACCTATGGGGCTTGTCCCGGTGATCCCGCTTAAGAGGGCACTGCGTCCCTAAGCGAGGTTGTTTCCGCGACTTCGGCGAAGCCGAAGTCGCGGAGGACAAGCCCGGCAACGACAAAAGAGGGGATCGTGTCCAGAGGTCCTACCTACTGCCTGTGCTCGATTCGTCGAGGACCCTGAACGAATCCTCCAGCTGCGCCGAAATCGGCACATTCAGCCGCTCGCCGGTGGGCAGGCGCCCGACGAACCACTTCCTGTAGAGCGGCAGCAGGTCCTGGTTAGTGGCAAGCCGGCGCATCGCCCGCTCCACCACTTCGGTCACCTGCCGCTCACCCTTGCGGAACATGATGCCGTAGGGATCGTAGGACAGATAATCGCTGGTGACCCGGAACTTGTCCTGCGACTTGTGCAGCGCGATCAGTCCGAACAGCAGGATATCGTCGCTCGCGAAGGCGTCCGCCTTCTGGTCGATCAGGGCCTGGTAGGCCTGTTCGCGATTGTCGACGGCCACGAATTTCAGGCCCAGCGAAAACTTGGTATCGACCAGGTGCATGGCCTGCTCGTTGGTGGTGCCTTTCAACACCACCAGGGTCTTTCCCTTCAAGTCCTTCGCCTCGTTGATCGCAGACGCCTTGGACACCATCAATTTGGTGCCGGACACATACATCATCGGCGAGAACGCGACCAGCTTGCCGCGTTCGGCGTTCGCCGTGGTCGAGCCGCACTCGAAATCGATCTTGTTCTCGACGACAGGCGGAATCCGGTTGTCGACGGTGACCTTGACATAATCGATCTTGAGATTCGCCTCATCGACCACGGTTCCGATCTCCTCGACAATCGCCTCGCAGATTTCGAGGCTGTAGCCGATCGGACGGTTGGCGTGATCGAGAAACGAAAACGGCAGCGAGTCATCGCGATACCCAAGCCGCACGGTCTGGGTCTTCTTGATGTTGGCGAGGGTGGGACTGAGCGCTCCCTCGACGGTCTGGGCGCCGGCGGTGGCCGGCATCCAGACAAGGGCGGCCAGCACGGCCGCCCGAACCATGGTCTTGACGGATTCACGCATCGGTCGCTCCAATCTTTGGAAACTTATGCGGGAACCGGCTCTCCGGGAATCGCGTCGGGCGGCACCACGTCGTCCGAACGCAGTTCGTGCTCGGGCGCGAGTTCGCCTTCCCACTTGGCGACGACAGCAGTGGCCAGCGAGTTGCCGATCACATTGGTGGCGCTGCGGCCCATGTCGAGGAAGGTGTCGATGCCCATGATCATCAGCAGCCCCGCTTCGGGGATGTTGAACTGGGCCAGCGTCGAGGCGATCACCACCAGCGACGCGCGGGGCACGCCCGCGACGCCCTTCGAGGTGATCATCAGCGTCGCCAGCATGGCGAGCTGGGTGCCGAGCGACATCTCGATGTGATAGGACTGCGCGATGAAGATACTGGCGAACGTGCAGTACATCATGGTGCCGTCGAGGTTGAACGAGTAACCCAGCGGCAGCACGAAGCTGGATATGCGCGACGAGGCGCCAAAGCGGTTGAGCCCCTCCAGCGTCTTTGGATAGGCCGCTTCCGAACTCGCGGTCGAGAACGCGATTATCAGCGGTTCGCGGATCAGCCGCAGCAGGTGGCTGTAGCGCGGTCCGATGACGATGAAGCCGACCACGACGAGGATGCCCCACAGAATGGCGAGCGACAGGTAGAAACCGCCCATGAAGACGACCAGCTTCCACAACACGCCAAGGCCGTTCTTGGCCACCGTTGCCGCCACCGCCGCGAACACCGCGAGCGGCGCAAACAGCATCACATAACTTGTCACCTTGAGCATGATGTGACCGAGATCATCGATCAGCGCCAGCATCGGCTTCGAGCGTTCCGGCATGGCGCCCATTGCCACCGAGAAGAACACCGCAAAGATCACGATCTGCAGGATTTCGTTTTGCGCCATCGCATCCGCGATCGAGGTCGGGATCAGATGGGTCAGGAATTTTTCGAGGGAGAAAGCCGACACCGGCAGACCTGTCGACTGGGTCGCCGCCGGCAGTGTGCCTGGAAAGTTCGCGCCCGGCTGCAGCAGATTGACCATGATCAGGCCGAGCAGCAAGGAAACGAATGAAGCGGTGACGAACCAGCCCATCGTCTTGGCGAAAATTCGCCCGAGCTTGGAGCCGCTGCCCATGTGGGCAATACCGCCGACCAGCGTCGCGAACACCAGGGGAGCGATGATCATCTTGATCAGACGCAGGAACAGCATCGCGATCAGATTAATGCTGGAGGCGACTTCCGATCGATTGTCCGGCAGATATTCATAAACGGCGGTGCCGACAACGATGCCGAGCACCATGGCAATGAGAATGTAGCGAGTAAATTTATTGGACATGGCCAAGCACTCCCCAATCCCGACGGTGCTTGAGTATGACGAAAATTTAACAGGGAGCAACCGAGTTGGAGACGAACTCCATCGTGCTGTTGCACATTCGCAGCACGATCAGGTTCCGCGCGTCGTTTGAGAAGTCCGTTTTTCGCTTGCGGTCTCCTGCAGCTTCAGGTCAGGATGAGGCATTAGATATTTGCCTTAGATACTGGCCTTGCGCGAATTGCTGCGCAGTTCGCCGGCCACGCGATTGACCTTGTTTCGCAGTGCGCCGAGCCCGGCCGTGTCGAGACCGGTGGCGCACATCATGGCGTCCGGGATCTCTCTCGCCTTGTGACGGAATGCGTCGCCCTTCTCGGTCAACGCAATCCGAACCACGCGCTCATCGTCCGTATCGCGCCGCCGCGTGATCCATCCGTTCGCCTCCATGCGCTTGAGCAGCGGCGTCAGTGTTCCGCTGTCGAGAAACAGCGGTTCGCCCAGCTGTTTCACCGTTTGCCGGTCACGCTCCCAGAGTTCGAGCAGCACCAGATACTGCGGATAGGTCAGCCCCTCCGGATCGAGAAACGGCTTGTAAGCCTGGGCAAAGGTATGGGCCGCGGCATAGATGGCGAAACACAGCTGGTTCTCCAGCAGTTGCTCCGGCGGACTCTCCGTAGGGGAATTTTTATGTTTCTTCAACGGCTTCGCTCCAACTGCCGGCGCGGACAAGGCTCCCCGGGCCGTCACGATTCGGTGCAGGCTATTCAATAGCACACAATCCACTTGACAATACATAGCCGGCAATTCAATAGTGCACAATTCAATTACTGATCGCACTGGCTGCGGTAGGCTGTTGCGGTGAGACCCAGATCAAACCGACGCTCCTCAGGAAGGAACACGCCATGTCTCTGCAAAAAGTCGTTTACCAGGCTCATGCCAAGGCCACCGGCGGCCGCGATGGCCGCGCCGTCACCTCCGACAACGTTCTCGACGTGAAGCTCGCCACGCCGAAGGAAATGGGCGGCGCCGGCGGCGTCGGCACCAATCCCGAGCAGCTGTTCGCGGCCGGCTATTCCGCCTGCTTCCTCGGCGCGCTGAAGTTCGTCGCAGGGCGCGAGAAAGTCGCGCTGCCCGAGACCACCACGGTCGACGGCACCGTGGGCTTCGGCCCGATCCCGAACGGCTTCGGCATCGAAGCCGAGCTCAAGGTGACGATCCCCGGCCTGCCGCGCGAACAGGCCGAAGCGCTGGTCCACAAGGCCCACCAAGTGTGCCCGTACTCCAACGCCACCCGCAACAACATCGACGTGCGCCTGGTCGTCGCCTGACGATCACGAGACCTGACGGCTGATTTCGGCGGAGCGCCACGCGCTCCGCCGTTTTGTTTCCACTCGATTGGAAAATGCTCTAGCGTCCTTTGGAAACATGACGGCCGTGGCATCCAGTGCACCACGCAGAAAATTCGGAGGAAACACACCATGACAGACGGCACCAATCGCCAGATCCTGCTCGTCGAAAAGCCGACCGGAAAGCTCGGCCCCGAGCATTTCAAAGTATCGGAAGCAGCCATTCCAGAAGCCGGTGATGGCGAGGTGCTGCTGCGGGTACGCTACATCTCGCTCGACGCCGCCAACCGCGCCTGGATGCACGGCGCCACTTACCGCTCCGCGGTGGAAGCGAATTCGGTGATGGCCGGCGGCGGCATCGCCGAGGTCATCAGCTCCAACGCCCTCGGTTTCACCCCCGGTGACATCGTATTCGGCGATACCGGCTGGCAGGACTATGCCGTGGTTCGCGGCAAACACCTGACCAAGATGCCGAAGGTCGAACCGATGACCTATCTGCTGAGCGTCTATGGCATTGCGGGGCTGACGGCGTATTTCGGCCTGCTCAATGTCGGACGTCCGAAGGAGGGCGAGACCGTGGTGGTCTCAGCCGCAGCAGGCTCGGTCGGATCGATCGTCGGCCAGATCGCCAAGCTCAAGGGATGCCACGTGGTCGGCATCGCCGGCGGCGCCGACAAATGCCAGTGGCTGACGTCGGAGCTCGGCTTTGACGCGGCGGTCGACTACAAGGCCGGCCCGGTCTTCAAGCAACTGAAAGCTGCCGCGCCGAAGGGCATCGACGTCTATTTCGACAATGTCGGCGGCGACATTCTCGAAGCCTGCATCGCGCAGATGAACCTGTTCGGCCGCATCAGTTGCTGCGGCGCGATCTCGCAATATGACGGCACGCCGTCAGCGCATGGCCCGCGCGGCGTGCCCGGCACGATCGTGGTGAAGCGGCTCACCATGCAGGGCTTCATCGTGATGGATTACGACGAGCAGCGCAGCCAGGCGCTGGCCGATCTGCAGTCCTGGGTCGGCAGCGGCAAGCTGAAGGTGCAGGAAGACATCATCAGCGGCCTGGAAAACACCCCGCAGGCCCTGATCGGTCTGCTGGCCGGCGAAAACCGCGGCAAACGCATGGTCAAACTATAAGCTTCGATCGGACTAAAATTCGTCGGACACGCCAGCGACTCGCGAGAAACCTATCGCGCGAGCCGCTGGCGCGATTATTCATCATGCTGTCTCCAGCGACAGGTCCAAGGGCCTGCCTCGCCACAAAACACTCTGGCAATTTGAACCGTCCGGCGGCAGACTGTTGGTGAGCGGGACACTGTCTTCCCGCTCTCAGGGTTCTGATCGGGGGAAACGATGACCACAACCCATGCCGGCGCGTCCCGCGGCGGAGCCGGCCTTCCCCTGACCGCAACCCTCGGTGCGCTGGGAATCGTCTACGGCGACATCGGCACCAGCCCGCTCTACGCCTTGAAGGAAGCTGCCCGAGCCGCGACCAATCATGGCGCAACGACCTTGACGACAGATGCCGCGCTCGGTGTCGTGTCGCTGATCCTGTGGGCGTTGATCACCATCATTTCCATCAAATATGCGATGCTGATCATGCGCGCGGACAACCGCGGCGAAGGCGGTATCGTGGCGTTGCTGGCGCTATTGTCGGCGCGCAATGCCAAGCCGGGGACTTGGCGCGCGCAATTGCTGCTGGTCGGCCTGATCGGCGCGGCGCTGCTCTATGGCGATGGAGCGATCACACCGGCGATCTCGGTGCTAAGCGCTATCGAAGGGCTGAAAGTCGATGCGCCGTCGCTGGCGCCGGCGGTGGTGCCGATCACCGTCGTCATCCTGATCGGTCTGTTTTTCATGCAGAGCAAGGGGGCGGGTTTCATCGGCAAGATCTTCGGCCCGGTGATGCTGGCATGGTTTCTGGTGCTGGCACTGCTCGGCGTGTATGGCATCGCGCATGCGCCGCAGGTTCTGGCTGCGCTCAGTCCGCTGTATGCCGTCGACTTCCTCCTGCACCAGAATTTTCACATCAGCTTCGCCATTCTCGGGGCGGCCTTCCTCGCCGTGACCGGTGGCGAAGCGATGTACGCCGACATGGGGCACTTCGGCCGCGTGCCGATCCGGCTGGCATGGTTCGCCATCGCCCTGCCCGCTTTGGTGCTGAACTATTTCGGCCAGGCCGCCTATCTCATCACCGATCCGAAAGCCATCGACAACCCGTTCTATCAGCTCGTTCCCGACTGGGCGCACTATCCGATGGTGGCGTTCGCGACGGTAGCGACCGTGATCGCCTCGCAGGCCATCATCTCCGGCGCGTTCTCGCTGACCCAGCAATCGATCCAGCTCGGCTTCCTGCCGCGCATGCAGATCCGGCACACCGCCAGCCACGAGATCGGTCAGATCTATGTGCCGCTGGTGAACTGGCTGCTCGCTGCCGCCACGCTCGGCGCGGTGATCGGCTTCGGATCATCCGATGCCCTGGCCGGCGCTTATGGCATCGCCGTGTCGCTGCTGATGGCGATCACCACGCTCCTTGCCGCGCTGGTCGCCATTCAATGGGGGTATGCGCCCTGGCTCGTCATCCTGGTGAACGGATTCTTCCTGATCATCGACGGCATCTTCTTCGCCGCCAATTCCACCAAGCTGTTCGAAGGCGGCTGGTTTCCGCTGTTGCTCGCCGGCGCGGTGGCCTTCCTGATGCTGACCTGGCGCAGCGGCGTGCGGCTGGTGGAAGCAGCGCGGGGCAAACTGCGTCAGCCGGAAGAGGAACTGATCGAAACCGCCGTCAACAAATGCCACGCACGGCTGCAGGGGACCTCCGTGTTCCTGGCCTCGTCACCCCACGGCGTGCCGCTGGCCCTCACCCAGTTCGTCAAGCACAACCATGTGCTGCACGAACGCGTGCTGATCGTCACCGTTCTGATCGAGGAAGCGCCACGCATCGCCGACGCGGATCGGGTTGAGATCGTCGAGGTGGTCCCAGGCATCACCCGGATCATCCTGCATTTCGGCTTCATGCAGTACCCGACCATCTCCGAGGGCCTGCGCCTGGCCTGTGAGCAGGGCAAGCTGCCAGGCATCGATCTCGCCGACGTCAGTTACTACATCGGCCGCGAGACCATCATCCCCAGCGACAAGGTGGCGGGAATGGCGGTGTGGCGAGAAGCGGTGTTCGCCTTCCTGCAGCGAAACGCCGAACGCTCCGCAGCCTTCTTCGGCGTGCCGACCAAACAGGTGGTGGAGTTCGGCACCGAGATCGAAATCTAGCTGCGTCCGCAAGTCTCCAGTGGCGGAAAGTGGACGAATACACGCCGGCCACGGTTAACGCTTTACCATTTCGATGCGCACCGCTTTCATCAAATGAAAACCAAGAGACCGCTTTCAAGTTCCCGGTGAGGGATTGTTAAGCGCGGAACGGCAAACCTGACATCGGCATCCAGACTTGTTCGGGGACAGGCTCCGGATGTCGGTTCGCGGCAACGACCGCCGGACCTGGACGGGGACAGGGGCGAGGTCATGCAGTTGAGCGTGCCGACAATTCAGGTTGTGATCCTGGCGAATTTTTTCGCCCTTGCGATCGTGTGGTTCTATGTCGCCCGCAGCTATCCGAATCTCAACGCGGCGAAATTCTGGCGGGCGTCGATGTGCCTCGCGGCCGCGGGTGCCGCCACGGCGATCCTCCGCGGCATTGTCCATCCGCTGTTTCCCGTCATCCTGGGCAACAGCTTGATGATCTTGGCCTGCTGCTTCGCATGGGCTGGCATCAGACAATTCTACGGGCGTCCGGCGCCGATGCGACTCAGCGCCATCATCACGGCCGTGACGGCGGTGATGCTCGGCATCTTCACCGTGGTCCATGACGACATTAACATCCGTCTTGCAATCCTCTCCGCCGGCAACGGCATCCCGCTGAGTCTGGCGATCCGAGATCTGCGATCGAGGCCCGAGCCCGCCAAGAGCCCGGGGGCGGATCTCGCCAGCCTGATGCTCGGTTGCATCGTGGTCATGCATGTCATCCGATCCGCTTGCGCTTTTCTCGGTGTCGGCGGCCAGATTGCATTTGTCGATTTCAACGCATTCCAGGCCAGCGCTTTTCTGGTCCTGATATTCGCCGGCATGATGGCCAATTTCGGCTTCGTGCTGATGGCAATCGACCGGCTGCGCAGCGAGGTCGCCGATCTTGCTTTGGTCGACGAACTGACCGGGATCGCCAATCGCCGGCATTTCCTGGCGCGCCTCACCGAAGAATGCGCCCGCGCCGATCGAAACAACGAACCGTGCGCGCTGCTCGTCATCGACCTCGACGGCTTCAAGGCGATCAATGATGGGCATGGCCATGGCGCCGGCGACGAATGCCTCCGGAGCTTCGCTCATGTCACGCAAGCGCATTTGCGCAACAGCGATCTGGTGGCCCGCACCGGTGGCGACGAGTTCTGCGTGATCCTGCCATCCACCGGGCTGTGCGAAGCAACCTTGATCGCCCGCAACCTGCTCCAGGTCTGCCGCGGAACGCCGGGACAATGGAACGGCATCGAGATCCCGATCACCGCCAGCATCGGCATCGCCGAATGGTCGCGCCAAATGTCGTCCGATCCCGGCAAGCTGATCGCCGCCGCAGACCAGGCGGTCTATGCGGCCAAGAACCAAGGACGCGACCGGATCGCCATTCACGAGGAAACGGTCGACCGGTTGCGCCAGGTGGCCTGACCACCTGCATGATCGTTCATCGCCGTTTTGGCACCTGTCCCACTGCGGGACGGCCCGCGAAATTTTTATCAATTAAAAACCACTGCTTCTCGCCGCGTTTTGCGAAGACAAAATCTTAAGCCTCGACCTGCCAATGTGCAGGCGAAATCCGGGCGTTTTTTAAGGATTTCGGTTCGCGGCAACGACCACCGAACAAACGGGGACAGGACAGGCGATCATGCAACTGAGCGTGCCGACGCTATACGTCGTCATTTTCGCGAATTTTCTCGCGCTCGGATTGGTATGGTTGCATTTCACCCGCAGCTATCCCAACTTCACGGCCGCTCGTTACTGGACCGCGTTTGGCTTCGTGGCTGCGGCCGGCGCCGCGTTTTCGTTCCTTCGCGGCATCGCCCATCCGCTGCTGCCGGTTCTGGTCGGCAACGGTCTCCTGATCCTCTCCGGCGGTTTCGCCTGGATGGGCGTCCGACGTTTCTATGGGCGACCGATCCCATGGCGAACCAGCATTGCCGTGACGCTTCTGAGCGTATGCGTCCTCGCCGTCCTCACCTTATGGTATGACGACATCCGGATGCGGATCGTGGTCTACTCGATCGGGCAATGCATTCCGCTCGCGCTTTCCACCTGGGATATTCATAGGACCCGCGAATGGCGCAAAAGCCCCGGAGCGCGATTAGCCGCCGGCATGACCCTGGTGGTCATTGCGGTCCATGCGATCCGCTCCATGGTCAGCCTCCTGCACTTCGACGGCGAGACGACCATCGTCGGCTTCAACGCATTCCAGGCCGTCTGCCTGCTGCTCCTGGTCTTTGCCGCCATGATGGCCAATTTCGGCTTTGTGCTGATGGCGATCGACCGGCTGCGCGCCGAGGTCGCCGAGTTGGCGCTGATCGACGACCTGACCGGGATCGCCAATCGCCGGCATTTCCTGGTGCGCTTGTCGGAGGCCTGCGCCCGCGCCAGCCGCACCAACGAACCGTTTGCGCTGCTCATCCTCGACCTCGATGGCTTCAAGGCGATCAACGACAGTTACGGTCACGGCGCCGGTGACGAATGCCTGCGGATTTTCACCCGCGCGGTGCCACTGCGGCTGGGCGACGACGACCTGTTTGCCCGATCCGGCGGCGATGAATTCTGCGTGCTGATGCCTTCCACCAGCCTGAGCGATGCGGCGCTGGTCGCCCGCAACCTGATCAAGGCCTGTCGAAAGACCCTGGTTTTGTGGAACGGCAGGCAGATCTCATTCACCGTCAGTATCGGGATCTCGGCATGGTCAAGCGAGATCGCCCACGATCCCCATAAGCTGATCGCCGAGGCCGACAAGGCGCTGTATGTGGCCAAGAAACAGGGCCGCGACCGGCTCGCGGTCTATGAAGAGATGACCGACCGGCTGCGCGAAAGCGCATAAGGTGCGCGGCCCGCCGCGCTGCAGCGCCGGGCCATCAAATCAAGACCTATTCAAAACGATCTCGTCACCACTGTGTTACAGTGCAGCGGATGCCGAGCGCGTTGCAGGCCGGTGTCGGTGCGAACAGGGAGTTCTCATGTCCGCGATCCGGATCATCCTTTTCGGCACGATGGCGCTGATGTTGATGTTGCGTCCCGTATCGGCCGGTGTCGCCGTCCACTTCGCCGATCTTCAGCAGTATAACAGCAGCGACTTCGGCAGTGCTACGCCGCAAGCCACGCTGTCCGAACTCGCCGGCCATTTGCAAAAGCTGGGCGCACGCCTGTTGAAGCCCAACCAGACCCTGCGCATCGACATCCTGCGGGTCGACCTCGCCGGCATGATCGAACCATTCGGAACGCAACAGATCCGGGTGATGCGCGATTCCACGCCGCCACGCATCAGGCTGCGTTACACCCTGTCGCAAGGCCGCCGCGTCCTGCAGCGCGACGAGGAGACCATCAGCGACATCAACTATCTGATGAATTCGTCGCGCGCCTCCAGCGGCGGCCGGCTGTACTATGAGAAAGAGATGCTGACAGACTGGTTCCGCCGGCGTTTCGCAGCGAGCTAGCGCGCGCCGTATTCGGCGACCGTCCGGCTGACGAGATCGGCGACGGACGGGATATCGGAAACACCCGACGTGGTATGCCCGGCGCTCCAGATGTCGCGCCAGCGCTTGGGCTTGGTATCGCGGGCGCCGACGTCGATATCCCTGGCAATGTCGATGCCGCCCCGCTCGGGCAGGTTGTCCGGATCGAGCCCCGCCGCCACGATCGAAGGCCGCAACATGTTGGTCTGCAGGCCGGTGAAGGCGCGGGTCAGCAGGATGTCGTCGGCCGAGCTCGTGACCAGCATCTCCTTGTAACGGGGGTCCGCCAAACTCTCCCGGGTTGCGATGAACCTGGTGCCCATGTAGGCGAGATCGCAGCCCAGCGCCTGCGCCGCACGCAGCGCGTGGCCGTCGCTGATGCCGCCGGCCAACACGATCGGCCCCTCAAAGAATTGCCGCACAGCGCGCACGAAAGCGAACGGATTGAGCCAGCCGGTCTGCCCGCCGGCGCCGGCGGTCAGCAGCACCAGCCCGTCCGCGCCCGCGGCCACGGCGCGCTCGGCGTGGCGAATGCTGGCGACGTCGGCCAGCACCAGCGCGCCGGCATCATGCAGCGGCTGAACCACCGGCGCGGGCGAACCGACGCTGGTGATGACGATTTCCGGAGTATGGCGCAGCAGCACCGCCAGATCATCGGCAAGCCGCGGGTTGGAGTGATGGACGATCAGGTTCGGACACAGCGGCGCCGCTGCAACACCGCTCTCGTCAGCACTTCGCTTCAACTGGCTTTCGATATCGGTGAGCCATCCATCGAGCTGATCGGCGCTGCGGCAATTGGCGGTGGGGAACGAGCCGATCACGCCATTGTGGCAAGCCGCCACCATCAGATCGACCCCGGACACCAGGAACATCGGAGCCGCGATCAGCGGCAACCGCAGCCGGTCGCGAAATCGCGCCAAATGATCTGCCGAACCCAAGCGTCTTCTCCCCAAGCGGCTCGCGTTGCTTGCGCGACTAACCGCGCGAAGTGTCGCACACCCGGCTGGCGATGCAAGCCGGGTGCCCTGAGTGTCCGGGATGTCGGAATCAGGCGCCCAGCGACGCCTTGTTGGCCAGGATCTGCTGCATCGCCCAGCGCGCGTTTTTGCGAACCTCGGGATCGGGATCATCGACAATCGGCCGCAAAAATGGCTCACCCGACAGATCGGCAATCTCGCCCAGCGCCGCTGCGGCTTCCTTGCGCAGGTTGGCCTGGGGATGATCGATGCATGCGCCGATCGGCGGCACCGCGCGAACCACCTTCATCTTTCCAAGGCTGCGCACCGCCTTCAGCCGCACCTGCCAGTAGTCATCGGCCAGCGCCTTGATCAGCGGATCGGCGGCCTGCGCACCATGCGCACTGGTGCCGACGGTTTCGGCGGCGATCTCGCGCACCATCCAGTCCACGTCCGACAGCGCGCGGATGATCGAGTCCGTCGCCGGTTTCACGTGCGAAAACGCCAGCGCGCTGACCGCAGCGCGGCGCACGTGGGAATCCGAATCACCTGTGGCCGACGTCAGCGCCGGCACGGCTTCCTCCAGCTTCAGGAAGCCGATCACGCCGACCGCCTGAACCCGCACAGCGGCGTCGGTGTCGCGCAGCGCATCGAGCGCCGGCTTCAGCGAATCCTTGCGCCGCAGCTCCTTCAAGGCACGCAGCACCGCCATCCGCACAAAAGCGTGCGTGTGACCGACCAACGGCAGAATGGCATCGGCGCTGGCGGGATCCTTCAGCTCCGCCATGCTGTCGGCAGCCGCCTGGGACACCGCTTGTTCCGGATCGACCACCACCTTGGCAAGCGCAGCGGCGGCCTCGGGACCATCGAATTCGCCCAGCGCCAGCGCCACCTGCTGGCGCACGCCGGGATCGGGATCGGCGGTCATCCGATCGAGATGCGCCACCGCCGCCGGATCGCCGGAGTGTCCCAGCGAGATCACCGCGACCCGGCGCTCACCGGCGTCCGCAGCGTTCAGGCGATCGTCGACGTCGTCCAGATCGTCGTAACTTTCAAAAGGTCCGGCCATTTCTAAAACTTCCTGGCTCACCTGAGCAGATAGGGAATGTTGACCTTGACTGCCCCGGTCGGGCAGTCGGCTTCGCAGGGCATGCAGTACCAGCACTCGTCATAGGCCATATAGGCCTTGCCGGTCATGTCGCTGATGCGCAGCACGTCGAGCGGGCAGACGTCTACGCACACGGTGCAGCCTTTGTCGGCGATGCATTTGGCGTCGTCGACGACGACCGGAACGGTGGTATGCGAGGCCGCGAGGGGCATGATCGATGTCCTCAGATCTGGAATACAAATATGAAATGAATGCTCAGGCGGAGGCGCGGATGCGCTGCTTGTCGTAGAGATCCTTTTCCTCATCCGCGATCGGCACGATGTAGGGCTCGACCGCGCGTTTCTCGCTGGCCATCTTGCCGTCCTTCTTGCTCAGCAGGCTGTGGCAGAACCAGTTCTCGTTATCCTTCTCGGGATAATCGGTGCGCAGGTGGTAGAGGCCCCAGCGGCTTTCGGTGCGGTAAAGCGAGGCATGCGCCGCCATATCAGCGCAATCGAGAATCGAATGGGTTTCCAGTGCGCGCAGCAACTCGTGCGCATTGCTTGCCATCATCCGGTTTTCCATATCGTCGCGAACTTCGGCCAACCGCCGCTGCCCGAGTTCGAACTTGCGCGTCACCTTCGGCGGCTGCAGATAGTCGTTGACCAGGCGACGGGCCTTGAACTCGATCTGGTTGGGCGGAATGCCGTCCTCACGTTTGGCCGGCGCCAGCACCCGTTCTTTCTCCCGCGCGATATCGCCGGTATCGATGTCAGCGAAATCGATGTTGTCGGCATATTGCATGGCATCTTCACCTGCCACCGATCCGTTGGTGAAGGCGCCGAGCATGTAGTTGTGCGGCACGCTCGCCATGTCGCCGGCAGCGTACAATCCCGGCACCGTGGTGCGGGCAAACTCGTCGACAAACACGCCGGATGCGCTGTGGCCAGAACAAAAGCCGATTTCCGAGATATGCATCTCGATCGGTTCCTGCCGGTAGTCGGTACCACGCCCCTGGTGGAACAGCCCACGGGTCGGCCGCTCCACCTTGTGCAGTGTGGTCTCGATTTCGCTGATGGTGTTCTCGTGCAGATGGTTGAGTTTCAGGAACACCGGTCCCTTGCCGGACTGCAGTTCGTTGTAGAACTCCAGCATCATTTGACCGGACCAGTAGTCGCATTCGATGAAGCGCGATCCCTCGTTGTTCGCGGTGTAAGCGCCGAACGGACCCGCGACATAGGCGCAGGCCGGGCCGTTGTAGTCCTTGATCAGCGGATTGATCTGGAAACACTCGAGATTGGCGAGCGCTGCACCCGCGTGATAGGCCATCGCATAACCGTCACCGGAGTTCGCCGCATTCTCGTAGGTGCCGAACATGTAGCCCGAGGTCGGCAGTCCCAGCCGCCCGGCCGCGCCCATGCACAGGATCACGGCCTTCGCCTTGATGACCAGAAACTCTGCCGTCCTGGTATTGACACCAATCGCGCCGGCCACGCGTCCGTCGCTGCCGGTCAGAAGCCGTGTTGCCATGTAGCGGTTGGAGATCAGGATGCGGGCACGGCGCAGCTGCCGATAGAGCGCCTTCTTGACGGTGTCGCCATTCGGCATCGGCAGCACATAGGTGCCGATGTGATGCACCTTCTTGACCGCGAAATCGCCGTTCTCGTTCTTCAGGAAACGAATGCCGAAACTGTCGAGCTCCTCGATGATCGAATAACAGCGCTCGGCATATTTATAGACCGCCTTCTGATCGACGATGCCGTCGTTGGCGATGGTGATCTCCTTGGTGTACTGCTCCGGCGTCGCATATCCGGGAATCACAGCATTGTTCAGGCCGTCCATGCCCATGGAGATCGCACCGGACCGCTTGACGTTGGCTTTCTCCAGCAACACCACCGTGGCCTTGGGGTTTTTCAGCTTGGCCTTGAGGGCGGCCATCGGGCCGGCGGTGCCGCCGCCGATCACCAGCACGTCGCAGGAGACCTCGGACAGGCCGTCGACAATCTCATCCATCGCCATCAGTCGATTTCCTTACTTTGATAATCGAAGCGTTTCACGTCAGCGTTCGACAAAAGCCTTTTCGATGACGAAATGGCCGGCCTCGCTGTGATTTCCTTCCTGGAAGCCGCACGTCTCCAGCAGATCACGCAGATCTTCGAGCATGCGCGGGCTACCGCACATCATGACGCGGTCAGTCTCGCGATCGAGCGGCGGCAATCCGACGTCGTCGAACAGCCGGTTGCTTGAGATCAGGTCGGTGATGCGGCCTCGGTTGCGGAACGGCTCGCGGGTGACGGTCGGGTAGTAGACGAGCTTCTCTCGCAGCAGCGGCCCGAGGAATTCATCGCCGGTCAGCCGCTCGACCAGGTGTTCACCGTAGGCCAGCTCGGAGACCTGCCGGCAGCCGTGCACCAGCACGATGGTCTCGTAAGCCTCATAGACCTCCGGATCCTTGATCAGACTGGCGAACGGCGCGAGCCCAGTGCCCGTGGACAGCAGCAGCAATCGTTGTCCCGGCAGCAGGTTGTCCGAGATTAGGGTCCCGGTCGCCTTGCGGCCGACCAGGATGATATCACCCTGCTTGATGGCCTGAAGGCGCGACGTCAGCGCGCCCTCGGCAACCTTGATGCTGAAGAATTCAAGCGCCTCTTCGTGATTGGCGCTGGCCATGCTGTAGGCCCGCAGCAACGGCCGGCCGTCAATCTCGAGGCCGATCATGGCGAACTGGCCGTTCTTGAAACGAAAGCCGGGATCGCGCGTGGACGCGAAGCTGAACAGCGTGTCGGTCCAGTGCTGCACCGACAAAACCTGCTCCCGATGGAATGCGCTCATGCCGTTCGTTCCCGCTGACTTGATCTCTGCGAACGATCAGGCCCTGCACAGCGCGAACGCGCAATCGAACCGTGCGAATGCGAGTTGATTAGTTGCAATCTTTTTTGGATCGCTCTCACAGCGACGATGACATCGGCAAAAGCGCTGTAACGGCAACTAATTGCTGTCGGTCAGCGGTCTTTCATGCTCGACTGCGATCTCGGAGAATATTCGCGATGTCCCAGGTTCTTGCGCCGACATTTCCTTCCAACGGAGTGGCCCTCTCCGAGCCGAATGATATCTCGTGCAACGATGACAACACCGAACTGCGGCTGGCCTGGCCATCGCAGCCGACTCTTGTCGTTCACGCCGGCGTGCTGCGTGCCGCCTGCAAATGCGCCCACTGCATCCGCGCGCGAATAGACAGCCGCTTTCCCGAAAGCTTCGACGGAATTTCGATCACCGCAATCACCCTGATGGGCAATTTCGGCATCAACATCGGGTTCTCCGACGGGCATGCCCGCGGCATCTATCCCTGGCCATACCTGCAGGAGATCGCCGCCCGCGGCGTTACAGCCGCCTCCGGCTGAACAGCCGGGTACCCGGCTTGCGCTGGCCAGCATGATTTTGCCGGCTCGGCAGCGGCCGTAGCGGGATCATGCTCCGCGACGCCATTTCCGGTTGCAATTTGACCATTTTGGCAGGCCGCAGCTCTGGACGCTGGCAACGGCAGGACACGACAGTTACATTGAAAACACAGGATTTTTCTGACCAACATCGCCGGTTGGCACAAGGATTGCTCCGCTCTTTAGAACGATTTGATATTCCGGAGCGTGCGATGCAGACTTTTGCGGCCGCCATTAGCAAGACCGCTATTAACAAGACTGGGCCCAGCACCATTCTGTCACGATCCCCCTCCGCCCGTACCGACAACGGCCGGTCGCTGCTGCTGACCGAAAGCGCACGATCGCTCGGCGGGCCCCCGCTGCTGTTCGACACGCTGTCGCCGCAGGAGCTCGACACCGTGCTCCGGCGCGGCCGCCGACGCGTGCTTTATCGGGGACAGACGCTGTTCAGCCAGGGCGCCAAACACGACGGCATCTACCTGATCGAAACCGGGCGTATCCGCGTGTTCTATACCGCGCCGTCGGGCCGCGAGATCACGCTGGCCTACTGGCAGCCTGGCAATTTTGTCGGCGGCCCGGAGGTGTTCGGGGGCGGAACGCATCAATGGTCCGGCGTCGCCACCAGCAACAGCAGCGTGGTGCAGTTGCCCGGCAAGGATTTGCGCGCGCTGGTGGTGGAAGTGCCCAATCTGGCTGTTGGACTGATCGAGGGCCTGGCCTTCAAGGGCAAATGTTATTCGGCGCTGGCGCAGATGCTGGGAACCCGCTCCATCACCGAGCGCCTTGCCCATCTGTTGCTGCACCTCGTCGACCTCTACGGCGTGCAGGATGAAGACGGCATCGCAATCGGAGCCGCCTTCACGCATGCCGATCTCGCGCACATGGTCGGCGCGACCCGGCAATGGATCACCATCAGCCTGAAGCGCATGCAGGAGAAGGGGATCGTTGCATCCCGCAAATCCCGCATCGTGGTGCTGCGGTCGGACGTGCTGCAGGAGATGCGCGGTCAGGGCGAATAGCATTTTGTTTGGACGCGTTTTCTCCGCGCAAACGCTTCGCGTTTGTCGCGTGGGAACCGGCTGCCACTTCGCTTGAAAACGCTCTTGTTGCCCACGGATAGATCGCGCCTCGGTCAAATTGCTTAAAGACTGAGCAGCAAGGCTTTCACGGCAACTAATCAACCAGCCGACAAAGACGAGGTTTGCTCGCGCGGAGGTGTCGCTCAAGGATGCGGACAGGCAGGACGCCACGCCCGGGCACGCCAAGCATCGAGAGGCCAGCCATGCATTGCCAGTATATGAACCGCACCGAAGGCCGGCCGTCTGATCACGCATCGCGCTTGCTGACCACCGCCCTGCTTGCGCTGGCGATCGTAGCGCCAACAATGGCTTCAGCACAAACCACCGTCACCATCGGCATCGGGACTCAGGACACCACAACCAACACGGTCACGACCGGCATCGTGGTTCGCCAGCTCAAGCTCCTGGAAAAATACCTGCCGAAGGACGGCAAGTACGCGAGCGTCAAATTCGAGCTGGACTGGCAGAATTTTACCTCGGGCCCACCGGTCACCAACGGCATGATGGCCAACAAGCTGCAGTTCGGCGCGATGGGCGACTATCCGCTGGTGGTCAACGGCTTCACCTTCGAGAACAATCCGGAAAGCAAGAGCCGGCTGATCGCGGTCGCCGCCTACAGCCTGCAGGGCTCCGGCAACGGCGTGGTGGTGCACAAGGATTCGCCTTACTACGAACTGTCTGACCTCAAAGGCAAGCTGGTCAGCGTGCCGTTCGGCTCCGCAGCGCACGGCATGGTGCTGAAGGCGATGCAGGATCGCGGCTGGGGCGCCGATTATTTCCAACTGGTCAGCCAGAGCCCCGAAGTGGGTTCGACCAATCTGCAGGAAAAGAAGATCGACGCCCACGCCGATTTCGTGCCGTTCGCGGAGCTGCTGCCGTTCCGCGGCTTTGCCCGGAAGATCTTCGACGGCGTCGAGACCAGCTTTCCGACCTGGCACGGCGTGGTGGTGCGCACCGACTTCGCGGAAAAATATCCCGAGGTCGTGATCGCCTACATCAAGGCGATCATCGCCGCCAATGAATGGGTGCGAACTGACCCGAAACGCGCTGCCGAGAAGATCCAGGAATGGACCGGGATCAACAAGGAGGTGGCCTACATCTTTCTCGGACCCGGCGGCAACATGACGACCGATCCGACCATCAAGCCGGCGTTGATTGACGCGGCCGCCACCGACGTCAAGGTGCTGCAGAACCTTGGCCGCATGAAGGACTTCGATCCGCGCAAGTGGGTCGACGACAGTTATGTCCGCAAGGCGTTCTCCGAACTCGGCATGGATTACGACACCCAGCTCAAGAGCACTGCGAACTACGAGATCAAAGGCGAGGATTCCTTCTGCAAGAAGCCGATCACAGATCCACGCAAGGCCGGCGAAGTCTGGGTCGATGGCGAGGCCATCGCGCCTTATAGCAGCGCGAGCTGTACGCTCGGGGCCTACGCGGCGCTCAAGGCCGCCGGCAAAAAGATCAATGTCGCTTATGTCTTCGACACCAGTCGCGGCATCAAGCTGTTCGCGGACCAGGCGTTCTTCGCGGTCGCCGGCGACAAGAGCGAGACTGCGCCCTTCCTCCTGAAAAAGGACGCCGAAGCCTATGCCGCAAAGATCAGCGGCAAGGTGCTGGGCTTCGACGACGCCCTGAAAACCATTGCGACCGGAGGCTGACAGTGGAATTGGCAGCTCGACACGTGGACAGTAACGGGACCGATCATTCTGTGGCCGGCGCGGCGACGGCCGACAAGACGGCGCCCCTCGCTACGGCGCCGCGCGAACTGGTCAGGCGCTGGCTGCGGCTGCATCGCGACGAGATCAGGGCGGTCGTGATCGGTACGCTGTCGATCGCGGCCTTCCTGCTGGCCTGGCACTTGCTGACGAAATACCGCGTCAACGCCCACGTTCGTTTCACCAACATCCCGTCGCCGGCGATGGTTTATGACAGCTGGGTCCGTGCCCTGCACGACTCGAAATTCTTCATGCATGTGCTGCTGAGTTGCCGGCGCATCGTGCTGGGATTCAGCATCGCGGCCGTTGTCGCTGTCCCGATGGGACTGCTGATGGGCCGTTTCCGGCTGGCGCGGGAGATCATCTTCCCGGTGTCTGAAATCCTGCGCCCGATCCCGGCCATCGCCTGGGTGCCAATGGCGATCATGCTGTGGCCGACCAACGAGGAAAGCATCGTCTTTATCACCTTCCTCGGCTCGTTCTTTCCGATTCTCATCAACACGCTGCACGGCATATCGATGGTCGATCCGGTGCTGGTGCGGGCCTCGCAATGCCTCGGCGCCCGCGAGGCGTCGATTTTCCGCGAGGTATATTTTCCGGCGTCACTGCCGAGCATTTTCACCGGCCTCACCGTGGGGATGGGCGTGGCCTGGGTCTCGCTGATCGCCGCTGAGATGATCTCCGGGCAGTTCGGCATCGGCTACTTCACCTGGGAGGCCTACTCGCTGGTCCAGTATGCGGATATCGCGCTCGGCATGACCTGCATCGGCGTTCTCGGCCTCGCATCGAGCGCGGCCATCCGCAGCATCGGCCGCCTCGTGATGCCATGGAAAAGGTAGGCCCATGAATTCTTTCATAAAGGACGCCCCCTCAAAGACCGTCCCGTCAAAAGGCCACATCAATGTCAGGAATTTTTCCCTGAGTTATGAGACCATCGACGGATCGGTCGAGGCGGTCTCCGACGCCTCGATCCATATCAACCCCGGCGAATTCGTTTCCATCATTGGCCCGTCCGGCTGCGGCAAATCGACCCTGCTGAACGCCGTCGCCGGCTTCCTGAAGCCGACAAAGGGCACCGTGACCGTCGACGATGAGCTGGTGGAGGGGCCAGGTGCCGACCGCGGCATGGTGTTCCAGCAGTATTCGCTATTCCCGTGGAAGACGGTGCGCGAGAATGTCGAATTCGGCCTGAAGATGAAGAAGATGGACCGCTTCAACCGGGAGCGCGCGGCACGCACGCTGCTCGGGCTTGCCGGGCTGTCTGCGTTCGAGAACCACTATCCGGAACGATTGTCGGGCGGCATGAAGCAGCGTGTCGGCATCGTTCGGGCACTGGCGACCGGCCCGAAAGTGCTGCTGCTCGATGAGCCGTTTGGCGCGCTCGACGCCCAGACCCGCGTCATCATGCAGCAGATCCTCACCAACATGTGGCAACGGCTGAAGATCTCGGTGCTGTTCGTGACCCACGATATCGACGAGGCGATCTTCCTGTCGGACCGGGTCTATTGCATGACCGCGCGGCCCGGCGCGATCAAGGCCGAGATCGCCATCCCGCTGGAGCGGCCGCGCCAGCAGAGCATGATGATGTCGTCGGAATTCCTGGCCTTGCGACGCGGACTGATGTCGCTGATCCGGGAAGAGAGCCTGAAGGCAATGGGCGGCGAAATCAGCGATTTCGCCATGCAGGGCCTGAACATCGAACTCCAGGGACAGTCACTCGCCGATATCCTGTGACCTCATTCTGCGATCTTGGCAAACGTGTGCAAGCGCTGACTTCGCTCAACGCTTGACCTTGCTGGCGTCCATCTTCACCGAGGTATCGAGCAGACGAGTCGTGAAGGCCGTTTCGACCGCGAACGGCTTTTCCATGCCGAGATAGGTCTGGACCAGCTCGTAATCGCTCTTCATGCGGTCGGGATCGATCCAGCCCAGCGCCTTGGTCGGCGTATACTGATCCGTCATCATGAATTTGATCCGCTCCCACTGATTGACCTGGTTCGCCCGGTCGAGGCCGGACGCCTGCTCCAGTAACACCTTGAGGCAGGGCTCAACGTCGGCGACGCAGGTCGCGAACGCACGCTGGGTGATCTTGACGAAATCCTCGGCGATCTTCGGATTTTTCTGCAAAAACTGACCGTTGACGACCAGCGAATTGCCGTACGGATTGAGGCCGATGTCCTTCCAATTGACGAATCCGAGATCGTCGCCGAACTCCTTCACTTTCAGATCGTGCTCATTGTAAAAATCGGTGATGACATCCACCGTGTGACTCTTCAGCGCAGCGATCTTGGCCGTCGGCCCGATATTGACGAACGACACGCTATCCGCGCCGATACCGACCGCCTTGGCGAAGGCCGGCCACATCACCCGCGCGGCATCGGCCGGTGGATTGCCGATCTTGTGATTGGGGAAATCCTTCGGGCCATTGATGCCGTAGCTTTTCAGCCAGTAAAACGTCTGGGCGGTATTGGCGTAGATGCTCATCAGCGCAACCACGTCGGCGCCCTTGCCGCGCGCAACCAGCATGGTGGCAAGATCGGCAATGCCGAACTCCGAGCCCCCCGATCCGACCTTCAGCGACGAGGCGCCGGAGCCCTTGCCGACCTCGATGGTCAGGTCGATCCCCGCCTTCTCGTACCAGCCCTGGGCCTTGGCATAATAGAACGGAGAGTGGTCCGCGGTCGGCGTCCAGTTGAGCACGAGATTGACCTTCTCCGCCGACCAGGCCGAGCCGCTGGACACGGCCAGCGCAATGATCAAACCGAAACGCGTCAGGCTGTTCGCCATCGAACTCCCCTTTATGTTATAGCGGCATATTATAGCGGCGGGACGTGCATAATTTCGAGGCTGCCCTTGCGCCAGGGAATCCGCACGCCTACCAATGCAACAAGCTGCTTTCGACTTGTCAACTGTTTGGTTGGAAAATGACGCGATCGACCCATGGGTCAAAAGAGCCAATTCGACGGCGTGATCCCGAAGCGACGCAACGCAAGATCCTGGTAGCTGCACGGCAGGAGTTTGCCAAGTACGGCCTCGCCGGCGCCCGGGTCGACGAGATTGCTGCCCATGCCGGCGTCAACAAGCAACTGCTCTATCATTATTTCGGCGACAAGGATTCGTTATTCCTGGCCGTCCTGGAGTGGATTTACGAGGAAATCCGCTCCCCCGAACGGCAGTTGAACCTGCGCGGCCTGTCGCCGGACAAGGCGATCCGAAAACTGATCGAGAGTTCGTTCGATCATCTTGAGGCGCATCCAGACTTTGTCGCGCTGCTGAACGACGAGAACCGCCACGGCGCGCGGCATGTCCGCGAGTCCAAGAAACTCGCCGAGATGCATTCCCCGCTGGTCAGCATGATTGCCGCGTTTCTCGCCGAGGGCGTCCGGACCGGCGTCTTCCGGCGCGGCATCAACCCGATGCACCTGTATATTTCGATGGCCGGGCTGAGCTATTTCTTCTTTTCCAACACCCCCACCCTGTCGGCGATCTTTTCCCAGGACCTCGCCAGCGATGCGGCGAAGCGGGCCCGCAGGAAACATGTCGTCGACCTGATCATGCATTCCTTGCGCCCCTGATGCGTCAATCGGGCATGGTCGAAGCCCCCTGCTAATCAACCAAATAGTTGAAAACGAGCGTTTGCAAGATTATTGTCGTCCTCCATGATCCGGCCACGGCCGGGAACAACGCCGGAATTTGTCCTTGGCCACCCTGGAAGAGCGATCGATCCGACCCGTCGCGATCATTCTGACCACCCATATCGCCGTCGTGGTGCTGTGGCAGCTTCTGGTCGACGGTTTCCATGTTCCGGCGTTCGTGCTGCCTTCGCCGCTGGCGACCGTCGCAACACTGGGATCTGCGAAATACGCCTGGCTGTCGAACACGTTCGTCACCGCAATCGAGATCTTCGGCGGCTTTGGGCTCGGCGCCCTGGTCGGCATCGGCCTTGCCGTGCTGTTCTGCTGGTCGCCACTGCTGAGCGTCATTCTGCTGCCGCTGTTCGTCACGACGAACATGATCCCGAAGGTCGCGCTCGGGCCGCTGTTCATCGTCTGGTTCAGCTATGGCATCATGCCAAACATCCTGATCGCTTTCAGCATCTGCTTTTTCCCGATCCTGCTGACCACCGCGCGCGGGCTGCGGGAAGTCGAGCCTGATTTTCTCGATCTGGTGAAATCACTGCGCGGCTCGCGCTGGCAGCTCTTTCGAAAGATCCAGCTGCCGGGCTCGCTGCCTTATGTCTTCTCGGGGATGAAAGTCGGAGCCATCCTGGCGGTGGCGGGTGCTGTGGTCGGCGAATTCATCGCCTCCGAACGCGGTCTCGGCTATCTCATGATCCAAGTGCAATCGTCGCTCGACACGCCAGCCATGGTGATGGCGGTGATCCTGCTGACCCTGCTCGGCATCCTGCTGTACGGACTGGTGCTCGGGCTGGAACGGCTGGTCGTGGTCCAGGACGTCAGGCTGCAAAATTAACCGCTGAAGCAATCCAAGAACAAAAAGCCTAAGACTACAACAGGGACACCTCATGCTGCTGTCGCGCGATAATCTTCCGGCCACCGTTGAAAGCGTCGCGGCGCTGGACGATCTGCTGGCGCGGCCAACCAAGGCCCTGATCGACGATCTCAACCGGGTCGACGGCGACATCATGATTCTCGGGGTCGCAGGCAAAATGGGACCGACCGTGGCCGCTTTGGCCAAGGCTGCCCTGCCCGCGCGCCGGGTCATCGGCGTGGCCCGCTTCAGCGACCCGCCGGTCAAAAAATGGCTCGAAGCCCGCGGCATCGAGACCATCAGCTGCGACCTGATGGACGAGGCCGCGATCGCGACACTGCCGAAAGCGCCGAACATCATCTTCATGGCCGGACGCAAGTTCGGCGCGGAAGGCGACCTCGCTCTGACATGGGCCATGAACGCCCATGTACCGGCGCTGGTGGCCCAGGCGTTTCCGAAATCGTGGATCGTCGCCTTCTCCACCGGGTGCGTCTATCCGTTCGTCCCGGTGACCGGCGGCGGCGCGACCGAGGACGAACCGCCGAACCCACCCGGCGAGTACGCCCAGTCCTGCATCGGCCGCGAGCGGATGTTCGAGTATTTTTCGCAAAAGTTCGGCACCCCGGGCCGGCTGTTCCGACTGAACTATGCAATCGACCTGCGTTACGGCGTGTTGCATGACATCGCCAGCAAAGTCATCCAGGGTCAGCCGATCGACGTCACCATCAGTCATGTCAACGTTATTTGGCAGGGTGACGCCGCGGCGCAGGCGCTGCGCTGCCTGGCGCATTGCGACAGCCCGACCTCGCCGATCAATATCAGCGGCCACCAGATCCTCGCGGTGCGCGAGCTGGCTAACAAGTTCGGCCAGCGCTTCAGACGCGCGCCGGTTTTCAGCGGCACGGAGACGCCGACCGCATGGCTGACCAATACCGCCCTGGCGGTGAAGCTGTTCGGCGAGCCGGTGGTCGACATTGATCGCCTGATCGGATGGACCGCCGACTGGGTCGCGCGGTCGATGCCGAGCTTCGGCAAACCAACGAAGTACGAGGTCGCGGATGGACGATATTGATCGCGCCATCCCGGAAGCGCTGGGACCGCGAGACGCCATCGCCGGGCTGGCCTTGACCGACGAGGTCGGCTGGAACCAGGGCTACGAGGATTGGCTGTTCTTTCTGACCAACGGCACCGTGTTCGGCCTGCGCGACGGCGACGGCCGACTGGTCGCCACCGCAGCTCTGCTGCCTTATCCGCCCGCAGCATGGATCAGCATGGTTCTGGTCACCGCCTCGAAACGCCGCCGCGGCCTTGCACGCCGGCTGATGGAGGTCTGCATCGCCGCGGCAGGGCGTGCCGGCTTAACCCCTTGGCTCGATGCCACGCCGGCAGGAGCGACCGTCTACGGCCCGATGGGCTTTCATCCCACGCTGACGGTGCAACGATTTCGACGCCGCGATGCACGGACATCCACGCAGCCGGCTGCTATCAGACCCGACAGCGGCACACTGGCCGATCTCATCCGTCGCGACCGGGACGCCATGGACTTCGACCGTTCGGTGCTGCTCGGCTCGTTCAACGCCAGGGAGGGAACGCGTCTGTATGCCCGCGACAGCGCGCTCTGCCTGGTGCGCGAGGGACGCAAGGCGCGGCAGATCGGTCCATTGTTCGCCGATCATGCCGCGGACGCCATTGCGCTGCTCGACGGCATCGTTGTGCATGAGGACGGCCCGCATATCATCGATCTGGTCGACGACCATCACGACGTGATCCGGCATCTGATCCAGTCGGGCTGGATCAATGAACGGCCATTCCAGCGCATGCGACTGGGCGGCCCGCCATCGGGCGGCCATGAAGCCGGGATTGCAATCGCCGGCCCGGAATTCGGATAGAGGAGCCGACACGTGCACCACACCGCGATCAACCCCGACATCCGGCGCCTGATCGGCGACGGCACCGTCATCCCGGCCCACCCGCTGGCGCTCGATGCCAACCGCAAGCTCGATCCCCGGCGCCAGCGCGCCCTGACGCGCTATTATCTGGATGCCGGTGTCGGCGGTCTTGCGGTCGGCGTCCACACCACTCAATTCGCAATCCGCGACGTTGGCCTCTACCGCCCGGTGCTGGAGCTGGCCGCAGAGACGGCTGCAGCATGGAGCAAACGTCCGTTGGCCCTGGTCGCAGGCCTGTGCGGACCGACCAGCCAGGCGGTGTCCGAGGCCAAAATCGCACTTAGCATCGGCTATCATGCCGGCCTGCTCAGCCTCGCCGCGATGAAGAGTGCGTCCGAGGACGAGATCATCGCCCATTGCGAGGCTGTCGCCCGCGAGATTCCTCTGGTCGGTTTCTATCTGCAGCCCGCGGTCGGCGGTGTGCTCCTGAGCGCCGATTTCTGGCGGCGCTTCGCCTCCATCGACAATGTCATTGCGATCAAGGTGGCGCCATTCAACCGCTACAAGACTCTCGATGTGATCCGGGGCGTCTGTGCGGCCGGGGCGCTCGACCGCGTCACGCTCTACACCGGCAATGACGATCACATCCTGCTCGACCTCACGCTGCCGTTTGACGTGCGCCTGGGCCAGGAGACCGTGCGCGCGCATTTCCGCGGCGGCTTGCTCGGCCACTGGTCGGTGTGGACCGCCAGCGCTGTGCGCCAGTTCGAGCAGTGTCGCGCGGCGCAAACCGAAAGGTCCATTCCAGCCGACCTACTGGCGCTCGACGCCCGCGTCACCGACTGCAACAGCGCCTTCTTTGATGTTGCCAACGACTTTCATGGCTGCATCGCAGGGTGCCATGAGGTGCTGCGACGGCAAGGCTTGCTCGAGGGTATCTGGTGTCTCGACCCGCACGAAAGCCTGAGCCCCAGCCAATCGACCGAGATCGACCGAGTGCTGCGCGAACATCACGATCTCAGCGACGATGCGTTCGTTGCCGAAAATCTCGAGCGATGGCTGGGATGATGGCCGAGCCTTTCATCCGCCTGAACAATGTCCGCAAGGTCTATCGCGCCCAGGGACAGGAGTTCATGGCGGTCTCCAATGTCACGATGGATATCACGGAAGGCGAACTGGTCGCCCTGGTCGGGCCGTCCGGCTGCGGCAAGACCACGGTTCTGAAAATTCTCGCCGGCCTGCATGACGCCGACGGCGGGTCGGTGCAGATCGGAAATGCCCAGACCCCGTTCAATCCGGGGCGGGATGTCGGCATGGTGTTCCAGCAGTCGCTGCTGCTCAAATGGCGCACCATCCTCGACAATGTGTTGCTGCCGGCAGAAATTGTCGGACTGCCGATGAAGGCGGCGCGGACACGTGCGCGCGAGCTCCTGCAGATGGTGGGACTGGCCGGCCACAAGGACAAATATCCGCAGCAACTGTCCGGCGGCATGCAGCAGCGGGCGGCGATCGCGCGCGCGTTCATCCACGATCCCAAGCTCATCCTGATGGACGAGCCGTTCGGCGCGCTGGATGCACTGACGCGCGAGCAGATGAACCTCGAAATGCAGCGGATCTGGCGCGAGAGTGGCAAGACCATCATCTTCGTCACCCACAGCATCCAGGAAGCCGTGTTCCTGTCGTCCCATTGCGCGGTGCTGACGGCAGGTCCGGCGCAGATGGCGGATTACTTCCCGGTGGACCTGGCGTTCCCGCGTGACCTCTCGATCAAGACCACCGACGGATTTGGCGTCTACAGCAGACGGATCTATGCAAAGCTGGGACTGACCGCGCCTTGATCCCTGCCAGACGATGGGGCGTGAGGCTGGTCGCCTGAGCTGGCTCTCGATTTTGGCTTGGGTGTGTTTTTTGGATGTATTTTCACGGATGTGAAAGCGGCGCGGCCAGATAGCCGATGAAGGTCGCTTCCGCTATTGAGGATATCCGGTCGGCTCGACTTTCGGAGCACCAGTCATGCACAATTTCACCGAAGGCCTCTTGACCGGAAAACGCATCCTGATCACCGGCGGCGGCACCGGTCTTGGCAAGAGCATGGGGCGGCGTTTCCTCTCGCTCGGCGCCAATCTTGTGATCTGCGGACGGCGCACGGAAGTGCTGGACGCAACCGCCGCCGAATTCAGCAACGAGTTCGGCGCCGATGTCGAAACCATCGGCTGTGACATCCGCAATGCCTCGGATGTGGAGAGCATGCTGGACCGGATCTGGCAAACCGCTCCACTGGACGGCTTGGTCAACAATGCCGCCGGCAATTTTATCGCCCAGACCCATAAATTGTCGGCACGCGCGATCGACTCGGTTCTCGGCATCTGCCTGCACGGCACCGCTTATTGCACCACCGGGGTTGGCCGGCGCTGGATCGACGCCGGCAGACCCGGCACTGTGCTCAGCATTCTCACCTTGTCCGCCTTGACTGGCGCACCATTCACCGTGCCCTCCGCCATGGCCAAGGCGGGCATCGAAGCAATGACCAAGAGCCTTGCCGTGGAATGGGGACCGAAAGGCATTCGTCTGGTGGCGGTGGCGCCGGGATCGTTTCCGACCGAAGGCGCTGCTACTCGTTTGACGCCGCAGGGCGGCGGCAACGACACCATTCAAGGCGTGCCGCTGCGCCGCAACGGCGACCACATCGAACTCGCCAACCTCTGCGCGTTCCTGATGTCGGACCTCGCCGGCTACATCACCGGCGAGACCGTCGTGATCGATGGCGGCCGCCGTTATCTCGGCGGATCCCGTGGCGGCAGCACCCAGATGCTGGATTGGACCGACGAAGACTGGCAGCGGCAACGCACGGCCATGCCGAAGTAAACGCTGGCGGCCGGAAAAATTCCGCCGCACGAGATTTGCAGCGACGCATGTTTACGATGGGGCATCCGACGGAGCAGTCGTCGGGCTCGCGAATACCAGCTTCGATATAAAGCCAGTCGTCGGGACGCGGCTGCGGGCCTAATATCGCGTCCGCAAACAACAAAAAAACCGGAGGAAACCGATTTGTCGCCGTACAAGCTATTGCCGATTTCAGCCATCCTCGCCGCCTTCGCCCTTTGTGTTGAGCCGTCCGCGCTCCGCGCCGCTGAGGCCACCATCAAGCTCGGCAATACCGCGCCCTACAGCGGACCTGCGTCGGCCTATGGCACCATCGCCTCGGCGGAAGCTGCCTACTTCCAGATGCTGAACGACCGCGGCGGCATCAATGGCCGCAAGATCGAGTTCATCAGCCTCGACGATGGTTATTCCTCGCCGAAGACCGTCGAGCAGACCCGCCGCCTGGTCGAGCAGGACGAGGTGGCGGCCGTGTTCAGTTCGGTCGGCACTGCGCCAAATATCGCCGTGCAGAAGTATCTCAACCTCAAGAAGGTGCCGCAGCTCTTCGTCTCGACCGGCGCCAGCCGCTGGAACGACAACGCGCGCTTTCCATGGACTGTCGGCATGAATCCGACCTACGAACTCGAGGGACGGGTCTACGCGCAGTACATCCTGAAGACCAAGCCGGACGCCAAAATCGCGATGATCATCCCGAACGAGGATGCCGGCAAAGATTATCTGAAGGGTTTCAAGGATGGCCTCGGCGAACACGGCAATCAGCTGGTGTCGCTGACAACATACCTCAGCACCGATCCCACCATCGATTCCCAGATCGTCACCATGCAGCAGTCCGGTGCCGATGTGTTCTTTGCCGAGGCAACGCCGAAATTCGCGGCCATGGCGCTGAAGAAAGCCGCCAGCATCAGTTGGAAGCCGCTGATCATCCTGCCCGCGGTCTCGAATTCGGTGTCGGCGGTGCTGGAGCCGGCAGGCCTCGAAAACGCGATCGGCGTTGTCTCCGGTCTCTACCTGAAGGATCCCAACGACAAGGCCTGGGCCGACGACCCGGCGCTCAAGGATTTCCTGGTCTGGATGAAAAAGTACCAGCCGAACGCCAATCTAGGCGACCTCCTGAATGTGCAGGGTTACACCGCCGCGCAGCTGATGGCGCACGTGCTCGAGAACTGCAAGGGTGATATCAGCCGCGACAGCATTATCCAGCAGGCGACGCATCTGAACGCCGTGGCATTGCCCATGCTGCTGCCCGGCATCACGGTGAAGACCGATCCCGGCAATGTCACCCCGATCCGGCAACTGAAGATGGCGCGGTTCGACGGCAAGGCCTGGGTGCTGTTCGGCGACGTGCTTGGAGATTGAACGGTCGCTCCCGACCGCCGCGCTAAAAGCTGACGATGGAGCGCATGCCGAACACCGCGGCGTCCTTGATCCGCCGGGTCTGCGTCGGATCGTTGGGATCGACCGCGCCGCCGCCGGGATGCATGATATACTGGAACATCGGCTGCACCGTGAAGTTCGGTCGAAGCTCCGCCTGATAGGTCATCTCCAGAATCGCTTCATAGTCGCGGACAGGTGATGCAATGCCGGTGAACAGCTGGGTGTCACGATCGAATTGACGCGCGCCGCTGGAAATCCGGGCGTAGGTCAAAGCGACGCCGAACTTGTCATTCGGGCAGAGCTCGCTGAAGCCGGACACCTGGACACCGCCATCGAGATAGAAGCCGACAAGATTGCGGTCGGACGGACTGACCGATGCCCGCATGAAGAAGCCAATGCCTTTGTCGGGGCTGATGCTGCTGCGTGCCAACAGTTGTTCGTAAACGCCAAAAATCCCCTGGTTTCGCCGCAACGATGCAGGCTCACCGGAACCAGCCGGATTCGCCAGCGACAGGCCTTCCGCCGTGTACCGCAGGTCGTCGAACGAGCCGAAATGATACCAGCCTCCGGCAGAAACCGTTCCCGGCAGAGCATTGGGTCCGAGATCGAAACCATACTTGATCTGCCCGATCAGCCAGGGCGGATCGTTCACCCGAAACAGCAGCCCGTTGCGGTTTCTCTCCTGCGAATCTCCCGGCCCGGGCGGCGCGGCATCGCCGTCGAAAATCGCGGCATAGATGGTGATGCGGTCAGTCGGCGCAATCTTGAGACGGACACCGGGAACGGCGAGCGGCGGTGACGGACCGCCGCTCGGCAGGATGACGCCGGTGATGCCCGGCCATCCCAGTGCGGAGTTCATGAAGATATCGTCATACTTGCTGTCGATGAACTCGACGTCGGATGGTTGTTGCCCCACCTTCACCAGAAGCTTGCCATCCGCCAGCGACTGCTCGATCCACAACTCGTAGAGCCGGGTCGACGGCAGCGCTTCGACGCCACTGACCAGCATCAGGTTGCCGATATAGTCGCGCGACAGGCCCTGGCCGTGGATCTGGAAGACATTGGCGTGAAACTTTGCGCCGGTCCATCCCACCAGTTTTTCCAGGTCGATGTCGGTGCCGACATCGAGACGGCCGGTGTAGATCGTGCCGCGACGGATGCCACCCGAAACGTTGCCGAGGGTTTCCGCGATATAAGTGGCGGTGAACTGAACACCCCAATCCGCCATGACCTCCCGCGGATCTTTCGGCGGCGTCTCAGCCGCACCTTTTGCTGGTTTCACGTCGGCCGCAAGCGCCGACGACAGCGGTGCCGCAACGAGAAGGACAAGAACACATCGCAACAACGCTGCCGCGACGGAAAATTTGATCGATCGGCCGGTCACGACAACTCACACTATCTGATGACACCGGCACGTTTCATGATGAGAAAGGCCGCGACCGATGACACCACGATCAAGACCGCTGCCCACATGAAACCGCTTTCCACGTCGGTCAGCGGCAGGCCCTTGGTGTTCATGCCAAAGATGCCAGTGATCAGGGTCGGCGGCAGCAGCAGCGCCGTCAGGATCGACAGCACGCGCAGGCTGTCGTTGCCCTGCTCCTCGATCTTGAGATGCAGTTCTTCCTGCAGCAGGCGGCTGCGTTCGCGCATCTCGACCACGCGGTGATCGAGGCTGTCGAGACGCTGGGCAAGTTTGCCGGCGCGCAACTGCAACCCCGGCTTCAACTCCTTGATGTTCTGCTGTTCCAGCCGGTGAAACACCGCGCGCAGGCCTGACAGCTGCCGATGCAAACGCACGCAGGTCCGCCGCAACCGGCCGAGCCCCTGGCGCTGGTCGACCGACTCGTCGGAGAGAATGCTTTCCTCGACGGCGTCCAGCGCCCGCGCGACCCGCTCGGCGACCTGGTCCATCGTGTCGGCGACATTCTCGACAATGGTTTCCAGCAGCGCCGCGGCATTCGCAACGCGATGTCCGCTTTCCAGCGCACGACGCGTGGCATCGCATGCGGAGAGCGCATGATGCCGGCCGCTGATCAGCGCCCGCTCGGTCATGACAAAACGCAGGTACCCCGTATCGTCGGTCGCCGCATCGATGTCCCGCATCAGGTCCGACATCACACCGTAGATGGTATCATCGACTGCATGCAATTGCTGATAGGTGTCTTTCGACAACAGCAGGGCCTGCGCCTGGGGTGGCGCGGCCAGCTTTGCATTGGCCAGCCACTGCACGGCGCGGGCATCGGTCAGGTTGAAGTGCAGCCAGATCAGGCCGTCATGATCGAGTTCGATCGGCTGGTCGATCGCCAACGTCTCCGAGCTGCCGTCTGAATGGACCCGGAAAGCCCAGACCAGCCCGGGGATCACCGCCGCTGAGCCTCCCGACTGAACCGGGTTCTCGACACCGGGCACACGCGCCACCGAGATGTCAGCCTGCATGGAACGCCCCCAATACCCGCAAAAAACTCAAAAATGTCCGTCAGCAATTCCGTCACGACAGCTCGTGCGGCCCGCGGGCAATCCGCGCCCGCCGAGCCGATCAAATGACGAGTTTGTTACAGTGTGATGTCAGGATCGACCAAACAGCCGGTCCTTACTCCGCAGCTTCCGCCAGATCGTCCGCCTGCTTGTTGTAGTCATAGACTACGCGGCCGTAAGGCAAGGTCAGGTCGGCCATGAAATGCCGCGCCCCGATGATCCGCCGCACCGGAAAGTCGGCCACCGGCGCATTGACATGGGGCACGAGATGCAGCCGGCCCGGCCCGCTCCAGGAGCCCTTCACCACGATATTGGTCAGGTTGATCGCCACCAGCTGACACACCTCAGCGCGGCCATCGACCCCCGGGATCAACTTCAGGTTGACCTGGGTCTTCGCCAGCATCGCGCGGGTCTGGTCACCGTTGCCGGTCATGGCTTCGTGCTTGTAGCCCATGGTGCCGACGGCCACCTGGGTCCCGGCGTATTCCAGGGTACCGGTCAGCGTGTCCTTCACCACCTCGAGCTTGGGGTGGGCATATTTTTTTGGAAAGCCCCAGATCTCGCGGCCCGCTGCGATCGGCGGATCATCGTCCAGATACATCTGCGAAACGAAATTCACCTCTTCGCCGTTCAGCCGCGCCGGGATCACCAGGCCGGATTCGGTGTAGCTGCCGAAGCCGGAGCTGTCAGGCATCTTGATCCATTCATAATGGACGATCGGCTGGTCCACCAGCTCCAGCGGCTCGGGCAAACCGGCGCGGATCAGCTCGGGATCGGTCTCATAGGTGATGACCAGAAACTCGCGATTGATGAAACGATAGGGTCCCGCCGGATAACTTGGACCAGCGGCCGGCATGGAGGGAAGCCTGAGAACGTCTTCCTTGCGCATCGGAGCAATCTCCCTGTGGACCGTCCGGCCGCCATCGACAGATGGCACGGTGCTGATTTTCACCTAGCGTCCCCAGTTGACATCAATGTGAGGGTTTTTGCTCAACGCTGTGACAGAGCGATCCGAAACCTGCTCGTCCCGCCCCGACAGCAGTTCGCAAGAA
The DNA here is from genome assembly GCF_032397745.1 of Bradyrhizobium prioriisuperbiae. NCBI lineage: Bacteria > Pseudomonadati > Pseudomonadota > Alphaproteobacteria > Hyphomicrobiales > Nitrobacteraceae > Bradyrhizobium > Bradyrhizobium prioriisuperbiae. Next base: position 3,041,678 of record NZ_CP135921.1, on the reverse strand, counting down.
AAGCCAGTGACTGTTAGCCATATGCGGAGTCCACCCCGGATTGTCACGACGGCGTCACGGCTGCCCGGAATGCTAGGAGGAAATTGCAATTCCAGAACACCACCAGAGAGGCTGAGATCATGGACGCGCGAACGCCATTTACAAATACATCGGTGTCCAGCGGCTGGCGGCCCGAGCGCTGCCACCGCGTCGCGCTGGTCCTGCAAGGCGGCGGCGCGCTGGGGGCCTATCAGGCCGGCGTTTACCAGGCGCTGCATGAAAACGGCATGGAGCCGGATTGGGTTTGCGGCGTCTCGATCGGCGCCATCAACTCCGCCATCATCGCAGGAAATCCGCCGGAGAGGCGCCTGGAACGGCTGCAGACCTTTTGGGAGCGCATCACCAGCCGGAAAGTCTGGCATTACACACCGGATGGCGACATCTTTCGAAAGGCACGAAATCTCGCCAGCTCGTATCTGACGACCACACTGGGACAGCCGGGCTTTTTCAAGCCGCACGACGTCAACCCATGGTTCGCCGCAGCCGGCGCGAAAACCGCGACCAGCTACTACGACACCACCCCATTACGAGAGACGCTGCTGGAGTTGGTCGATTTCGACCTGATCAACGCGCGTCCGATCCATTTTGCCGTCGGCGCCGTGAACGTGCTGACCGGCAACTTCCTGTACTTCGACAACAAGAAAGAGGTCATCGAACCCGAGCACGTGATGGCGAGCGGCGCACTGCCGCCGGCGCTGCCGATGGTGGAAATCGGCACCGATCATTTCTGGGATGGCGGCATCGTGTCCAACACGCCGCTGCAGCATCTGCTGGACCAAGACGACAAGAAGAACTCGCTGGTGTTTCAGGTCGACCTGTTCAGTGCGCGAGGCGTGTTGCCGCGCGATATCCAGGAGGTGATGGCGAGACACAAGGATATCGTCTATTCCTCGCGCACCCGCCACAACACCGACATCTACCGCCGCGCCAACAACCTGAAGAGCGATCTCTACAAGGCGCTGCTCAAGATTCCCGCAGACCAGTTGAGCGACCACGAGCGCGCGATGCGCGACAGCCTCGCGGATCTTCCCGAGATCACCATTCTGCAGATGATCTATCAGCAGAAGGCCTATGAAGGTCACGCCAAGGACCACGAGTTCTCCGCGACCTCGATGCGTGAGCACTGGCAAAGCGGCCTCGAGGACACCCGCCGGACCCTGCAGCGCCGCGACTGGTTGGCCATGCCGGAGCAGGGAATGGGCATCGTGGTGCACGACGTGCACCGGGAGAATGGGTATTAAGATCGACCCTCATGGTGAGGAGGCGCACTTTGGGTCGAATAGCGGAAGGCGATTCACCACATTCAGCGTCATCACCGGGCTTGACCCGGTGATCCAGCTTAAGCGCTTAAGTCGCATGGTGGTTTTGTTGAAGAAAAGCTGGATTGCCGGGTCAAGCCCGGCAACGACGGAGTGGGGATGATACGCTTACTTCGCTACCACAGCGTCTGACGTGCCCGCTCCGGCCAGATCCGGTCATACTCGGCGCCGCCGACGGTATTCTCGCTCATCTCCGCGAGAATCTGTCCGGGCGTCGGCAGGGTTGGCGGATCGATCCGCTTGTCTGGATTCCACAGGTCGGAACGGACGATGGCGCGTGCGCACTGGAAATAGATCTCGTCGACCGCCATCACGATGACCGAGCGCGGCGCCTTGCCGTCCATCTTGAACGAAGCCAGCAGCTCCGGATCGACCGAGAGATGCGCCCGGCCGTTGACACGCAACGTTGTGCCGGCACCCGGGATCAGGAACAGCAGCGCCACCCGCGGATCGCGCACGATGTTGCGCAGTGAATCCACCCGGTTGTTGCCGCGGCGATCCGGCATCATCAGCGTCCGCTCGTCATGGATGCGCACGAAGCCGGCGCCATCGCCGCGCGGCGAGCAATCGAGCCCTTCCGGTCCAGAGGTTGCCAGCGCCACAAACGGCGACTTCTCGATCAGCACCCGATACGGCGATGTCACATGATCGGCAACCTTCACGGTCGACGCATCATTGGTTTCGCCGTAGATCGCCTCAAGCTGCTCGATGGTCGCAACGATGGACACTGTCACCTCTCCTGCCTGCCGCTCACGCGCGGTCGATCTGATCACCCCGAATGATTGCCAGCAGGTCGCGCGCATGATCTTCGGCGCCGCCGATATTGCTGATGGTCACGTCGGGCGACGCGCTGGACATATCGACCGTCCGCCCGAGCCTTGCGTCCAGGCGGCCGTCGCTGGCGCGCTGGCGCAGGGCCAGCCGGCTCGCAAGAACGTCCGGCGGCGCCGTGATCAACACGACCGTTACGTTTCCATAGGATTGTCGGGCCGGCGCGATCACCGTGCGGGAGACATTGACCACCACGATGCGCCCGGCCGCCAGATCATCGTCGATCGCCCGCGGGACGCCATAACGCAGGCCATGCGCATCCCAATGCAACGCGAATGCATCCCGTGCCAGCGCCAACTCGAACTGCTCCGGGCTGACCGAATCATTCGCCTCGTGCTCCGAAGCCTGTCGCGTCACCACCCGCCGGGGAAACACGATTCCATTATCATGCGCGCAAGCAGCCTGAGCCAGATTGATCAGCGTATCCTTGCCGGCTCCACTGGGGCCGACGATCAGCACCAGCCGCCCGGCCGTGGCGGGCATCCGCTCGGATATGGTCACAGCGCCGCTCACGCCACCCGCAACCCTTCACGCCAGACGCTGCGCACCACGGAGGCATTGCCGGCCACGTGCACGCGGATCAGGTCGGCGCGCTTGCCGACCGCGATCTCGCCGCGATCGGACAGACCGACCGCATCCGCCGGCCGCTTGGTCACAGTGCGGATCGCTGCCGACAGGTCGATTGCGGGCACGTGCTGCGGCAACTGCAGCGCCGCCATCAGCAGGCTCGAGGGAACGTAGTCCGACGACAGGATATCCAGCAGGCCTTCGCGGGCGAGATCGACCGCGGCAATGTTGCCGGAGTGCGAGCCGCCGCGCACCACATTCGGCGCTCCCATCAGGATGCCGATGCCGACCCGATGCAACCCGCGCGCAGCTTCGATGGTGGTCGGAAATTCCGCAACCGCCACGCGGTCGCGGATGGCCTCGCGCACATTGTCATCCGTGGTGTCGTCATGGCTGGCGAGTGGAATCCCATGCTCGTGAGCGAGTGAGACAATCGCGCGCGTGTTGGTTTCGGCATAGGCCAACTGGCAGGCATGCCGGCGCGCGAACATCTCGTCGAGCTGAGCGTCGGTAAAGCCTCCGGTCTTGCCACGATAATAATCCCGCAGCTTGCCCTCATCTCGAAACTGGCGCTGGCCCGGGGTATGGTCCATCAATGACATCAGCCGGATGTCCGGCCGGTCGATCAGCCGCTTTGCCTCTTCGACCGTGCTGGGCATCGGGGTTTCGCAGCGCAGATGCAGGAAATGATCCGCGCGCAGCAGATTAGCCTCGCGGGCGGAAGAGATTGCGGTTGCGAGGATCTCGGCCTGTCCCGAGGCATCAGCAACATCCGCCTCGTTCCCGATCCGCAGCGAATCCAGCACCGTGGTGATGCCGCAGGTCGCCAGCTGCCCGTCGTACGAAACAACCGCGGCGACCGGGTCCCAGTGAACTTTCGGCCGCGGCACATAGTGGGCTTCGAGATGATCGGTATGCAGCTCGATCAGGCCCGGCATGATCAGGTCACCCGCGGCATCGTCGCTGCCGGCCGGGGCCTGCCCCTCGCCGAACTCGGCAATGTGGCCGCCGTCCATGGCAACCCAACCGCGTTCGATCACCCGGTCGGCCAGCACGATCCTGGCGTTTCCAAGAACCGTCGCGGACTTTGCTCCGGCTCCGCTATCGTACGGATTCGATTTCATCTCGCTTCATCTTTCTTCAAGCCGCGGCGGCGAATGACGTCACGTCGACAATCCGGTCAGCAATCAACTGGCGCATCTCGTCGTCGTGGACAATGGCGACCATGGCAACCCCGTCGCGCTTCTTGGCAGCGATCAGCTCAACGACCACAGCACGATTCGCGGCATCGAGCGAGGCGGTCGGCTCGTCGAGCAGCAGAATCGGCAGATCGGAGATGAAGCCGCGCGCGATGTTGACGCGCTGTTGTTCGCCACCGGAAAATGTCGACGGCGGCAGCTGCCAGAGACGCTCGGGGATGTTGAGCCGGCGCAGCAGCAATCCGGCACGCTGGCGCGCCTCGGCGCGGTCCATGCCATTCACCAATAGCGGTTCGGCCACCACATCAAGGGTCGGAACGCGGGGCACCGCGCGCAGGAACTGGCTGACATAACCGATGGTCTTGCGGCGGACATCAAGTACCTGCCGCGGCTCGGACCGCGCCAGGTCGATCCGCGCGCCGGCATGGCGGATACCGATCACGCCTTCATCGCAGCGGTAGTTGCCGAAGATCATCTTCAGGATCGACGATTTGCCGGCACCTGACGGGCCGGACAGCACGACACATTCACCCGCGTCGACGTGGAACGACACGTTGCGGACCACGGGCAGCGTGATGCCACCCTGCAGGTGCATGACGAAGCTTTTGCCCGCGCTCTTGATGTCGATCATCGCGCGGGTCTCAATCGAAGTGATATCAATCGGGGTCATGTCTGATCTCATCTCGGGACTATGGCGGCAGGATCGAGGACACCAGAAGCTGGGTGTAGGGCTCGCGCGGATCGTCCAGCACCTGGTCGGTCAGGCCGGTTTCGATCACCCGCCCCTCCTTCATCACCATCACCCGGTGCGAGAGCAGCCGGGCCACGGCCAAATCGTGGGTCACGACGATGGCCGCAAGCCCCAGATCCGTGACCAGGCCGCGCATCAGATCGAGCAGCCGCGCCTGCACCGAAACGTCGAGGCCACCGGTCGGCTCGTCCATGAACACCAGCCGCGGCTCGGTGACCAGGTTACGCGCGATCTGCAAACGCTGGCGCATGCCGCCCGAATAGGTACGCGGCGCGTCGTCAATGCGATCGACACCGATCTCGACCCGCTCCAGCCAGGACGACGCGGTGTCGCGAATACGGCCATAATGATTCCAGCCGACCGCCATCAGCCGTTCGCCGACATTGGCGCCGGCCGAGACGCCCATGCGCAGCCCCTGCGCCGGATCCTGGTGCACAAAACCCCAGTCGGTGCGGAACAGGAAGCGGCGCTCGGCTTCGCCGAGACTGGCGAGGTCGCGGGTCACCCCGTCGCGCATGCGATAGGCGACATGGCCTTCGGTCGGCGCCAGTTGCGCCGACAGCAGTTGCAGCAGGGTCGATTTGCCGGAGCCGGATTCACCGACAATGGCAAGCACTTCGCCAGCGTACAGTGAGAAGGAAATATCGCGGCAAGCCTGCAGCCGTCCATACGACTTGCTGAGCCCTTCGGCCACCAGCAGCGGCCGCTCATTATCCTGCATGATCTGTGTCTCAGTCATGGCGATGCTCCGCATGCGGCGGAGCGCTTTCAGTGCCGCGATGGCCGGCGGCCTGGCGGGTTTCGCAATAATCAGTGTCGGAGCAGACGAACATTCGGCCGCCCTTGTCGTCCGTGACGATCTCGTCGAGGTAGGAATCGGCTGCGCCGCACAGCGCACAGGGCGCGTCGAACCGATACCGCGTGAACGGATGATCCTCAAAATCCAGCGAGACCACCGAAGTATAAGGCGGGATCGCATAGATGCGTTTTTCGCGGCCGGCGCCGAACAGCTGCAGCGCGGGACTGTTGTCCATTTTCGGATTGTCGAACTTCGGCGTCGGTGACGGATCCATCACATAACGCGCGTTGACCTTGACCGGATAAGCATAGGACGTCGCGATATGGCCGTGGCGGGCGATATCCTCGTACAGCTTGACGTGCATCAGGCCATATTCGGCCAGCGCATGCATCCTGCGGGTCTCCGTCTCGCGCGGCTCCAGGAAACGCAGCGGCTCGGGAATCGGAACCTGATAGACCAGCACCTGCCCCTCGTGCAGCTGGGCTTCGGGGATGCGGTGCCGGGTCTGGATCACGGTCGCGTCTTCCGTGCTGGTCGTGGTCTCGACGCCGGCGGTCTTGGCAAAGAATTTCCGGATCGAAATCGCATTGGTGGTGTCGTCGGACCCCTGATCGATCACCTTCAGCCGGTCGTCGGGACCAAGGATCGCCGCGGTCACCTGCACGCCGCCGGTGCCCCAGCCGTAGGGCATCGGCATTTCGCGGCTGGCGAACGGCACCTGATAGCCCGGGATCGCGATCGCCTTCAGGATCGCGCGGCGGATCATGCGCTTGGTCTGCTCGTCGAGATAAGCGAAATTATAGGCTGGCGCGTTCATTCCGCGGCCTCCTTCACCGGCTGTGCCGGCGCATTGGCATCCGCGAACTCCCGGCGCAGCTTGCGCAGCAAGCCGAGTTCTGACTGGAAGTCCACATAGTGCGGCAGCTTGAGATGTTCGACAAAGCCGGTCGACTGCACATTGTCGGAGTGCGACATCACGAATTCCTCGTCCTGCGCCGCGGCGATCACATCTTCGCCGAGTTCGCGGGCGCGCAGCGCGCGATCCACCAGCGCCATCGACATGGTCTTGCGTTCGGACTGACCGAATGCGAGGCCATAGCCGCGGGTGAAGCACGGCGCCTCGGTGGCCGATCCCTTGAACTGGTTGACCATCTGGCATTCGGTCAATGCGATCGAACCAAGCGGCACGGCAAAGCCAACGTCTTCGGCAAAAAACTCCACCTCAACCTCACCGAAACGAATCTCGCCGGCAAAGGGATGGTTGCGGCCATAGCCGCGCTGCGTCGAGTAGCCCAACGCCAGCAGGAAGCCCTCGTCGCCGCGTGCGAGATTCTGCAAGCGCAGGTCGCGATCGGCCGGAAAATTCAGAGGCTCGCGGGTGAGATCACCCACCGGAACATCCGGATCGCCCTCGGGTGACGGCTCGATCAGGCCGTCGCGTCCCAGAATGTCAGTCACCCGCGGCATCGCCACAGCCAACACCTCGGCGGTTTCCGGCTGGTCCGGGGACGACGTCCCGACCAGCTCCGGATCCAGCAGACGATGGGTGTAATCGAAGGTCGGTCCCAGCACCTGACCGCCCGGGATATCCTTGAAGGTCGAGGAAATCCGGCGGCGCACCTGCATCTTGCCGGTCTCGACCGGCTCCGTCGCGCCAAAGCGCGGCAGGGTCGCGCGAAACGCACGCAGCAGGAAAATCGCCTCGATCATGTCGCCGCGCGCCTGCTTGATGGCCAGCGCCGCAAGTTCGCGATCGTACAGCGACCCTTCGGTCATCACCCGGTCGACGCCGAGGCTGAGCTGTTCGGAAATCTGCGACAGCGCAATTTCAGGCACATCGCGATCGCCGCGGCGCTCATGCGCCAGCAGCCGATGAGCGTTCTCGATGGCGCGCTCGCCTCCCTTGACGGCGACATACATCTTCAACCCTCCTTTACGACCAGGCGCGTGGTGCGCGGCAGAGCGACCACGGCATCATCAGCCACCAGGACGACATCGATGCCACGCGGGAACAGGTCCGCATTGATGGCCAGCCGCTCGACCAGATCCGACGGCTGCAATGCAGCCCGCAGCATGGTCACCCCGTCGATGCCGGGACCGCGCAACTCGACGGCCAGCCCCTGTGTGAGGCTCGCCACCTGCAGGATCAGGGTGGTCGAACGGTCCGGATATTCACCGCTGCCCAGCGCGAACCGATCCAGCGCGGGAAGCGCCGCGGCATCGCCGATCAGGGCGAAACTGCTGATGCCAGCGTCCTCGACCACCGGCGCGCTGGTGTGAAACTTGAGCCATTTTCCCACGTCAGGGGTAGCCGCCATCGCCGGATCGAGCCAGATCGGCGTATCGTGATCGAACAGCGTCATTGCGATCGCAGCCGTGCCGCGCATCATCGGCGCCGGAGCGCCGGTCACAGGCTCGATGTGCTGGACGCTGCCCGGGCGCGCCATGGCGTCCATCACCGAGCGGAATATGGCCTGCGCCGACAGCACTTTCTCGGCGTATTTCGTCGGCAGCTCTGCAACCGTCGTCATCGGTCAACCCTCACCACGCACGAGTGTGTAGAAATCGACCCGCGTTGCCGCGGTTTCCGCTGCCCTGCGCTGGCGATCGGCGATCATCTGCGCCTGTAACGGCGCGATCACCTCTGCCTCGATCGTCTCGGCGTGCGCGCTGGTCTGGATCAGCGCATCACACAGCGCGATCAGCTCAGCCTTCCCCCGGTCGCGGCCGAGCGTATAGCCGAACCCGACCTCTCCGCTCGCCAGCCGCACCGCCGCGCGCGACACCGTGGCTTCGCCGAGATTGAACGGCGCACCGTCGCCGCCGATGCGGCCGCGCACCATGACGAGACCGTTCTCGGGCTCGCGCAGATTGTCGTGGGATGGTAGCGGCAGCGGGGCCAGACGCTGCGCGATCTCCGCCGTCTGCGCATGCGCCAGCACCGCCATAGCGGCTTGCCGGCGCTTCTCGGCGCGGCCGTCGGATCCGGGCTGATTGATTGACATGAGCGACTCCAAGTTGTCTACTCTAATAGACAACTTGATAGGCCCCGTCCATGACCGTTTCGTGACGCGGCGATGATTTCTCGGAGATGTTTTCCTGCGACCGACTTCTCGGGTATGCTCCGCCTGATATGAACGCTTACACATTCCAGAGTTTCCATCCGACCTCCGGCATCAACTCATGAGCATGCAGGACACCGACTCCGGCGTGACCTTGTGGCGACGGGTGGCCGACGCCATTGAGCGCGGCATTGCCGACGGCACCTATGCCGCGGGCGAGCGGCTGCCCGGCGAAGTCGAGATTGCCGAGACCTACCGGGTCAATCGCCACACCGTGCGCCGGGCGCTGGCGACGCTGGCGGAACGCGGTTTTGTGCGGGCGGAGCGTGGCAGCGGTACCTATGTCGAGGCACCGCGTCTCGCCTACCCGCTGCGGTCGCGCACACGCTTCTCGGAAATCGTCGGAGCCGGCGGTCGCGAACCGCGCGGACAGCTGATCGGCGCGTTCACGGAAGCCGCAACGCGCGATCTGGCAAAGCAGCTCGGTCTGAAAGCCGGAGCGCCATTGACGCGGATCGAAGCGCTGAGGTTCGCCGATCGTACGCCGATCTGTGTCGGCAGCACCTGGCTATCGGCTGAGCGCTTTCCAGAAGCGGGCGCCATCTATGAACGTACGAGCTCGCTGACTAAGGTGCTGGCGCATTTCGGCATCAACGATTACCGGCGGGCAACGACTCGCGTCACCGCGGCGATCGTCGATGCCGCCGACGCGGCCCGGCTCGACCTGGCGCTGGGCCGGCCCGTCCTGGTGGTCGACAAGACTGACGTCGACGCCAGCGGCCAGCCGGTGATGGTCAGCCATTCCCGCTTCGCGGCGGAGCGCGTCGAATTCCTGGTCGAGAACTTTTAGGCGCCCGGCGTCAGGCGATCGCGCGCTTTCCTATAATGGCGAATCGGAGCCGGCTGGAAATCCAGTCGATCAGGGCCACCGTGACCAGGATCATCAGGATCAGGAACGACACCTTCTGCCATTCCAGCACACGGATCTGCTCCGCCAGTTGCAGGCCGATGCCACCCGCGCCGACAATGCCGATAATGGTCGCCGAGCGCACGTTGGACTCGATGAAATAGAGCACCTGTCCCGCGATCACCGGCAGCACCTGCGGCATCAGTCCAAAGCGGATTTCATGCAGCGCCGAGCCGCCGGAGGCGCGAATGCCCTCAACCGGCTTCTTGTCGGCCCCCTCGATCGCCTCCGAGAACAGCTTGCCGAAGGCGCCGAAATCGGAAACCGCGATCGCCAGCACGCCGGCGAACGGGCCGAGCCCGACCACGTTGATCCAGACCAGCGCCCAGATCAGTTGATCGACGCCGCGAATGGAGTCCAGGAACCGGCGGACGGGAAACCGGAAGATATTGGACGGCACGATATTGCGGGCTGCCAGCAAACTCACCGGCAGCGCAACCACGGCAGCGATAGTCGTCCCCAGCACGGCGATCGAAAGCGTTTCGCCCATCGCCGTCAGATAGGCCGGCAACGAGCTGCCCGGGTTCGGCGGGATCATCAGTGTGACGAACCAACCGAGCTGATGCAGGCCCGCCATCATCCGTGCGGGTGAGAAATCGAGATCGACCAGGCCGAAAATGAACAACCCGATGGCGGCAACGAGGATCGCCGGCGCGATCAGGCGCGACTTCAGCGATGGGTTGAAGACGGTCGCGTAACGTGCCCGAAGCTCGTCATGCGAATGCGAGGGATCGAGCAGCTGCTTCCGTGTCATGCGCGGCGCTCCCGGCCAAGGAAATGCCCGCGAACCCAGCCTGTCGTGATATCGATGACAAAGACCGTGACGATGATCAACGCGAGGATGGCGCTGACGTCGGAATAATAGAACTTGCGCACCGCGACCACGAGTTCCTGGCCGATGCCGCCGGCACCGACAAACCCCATCACGGACGCTTCGCGGACGTTGATTTCAAAGCGCAGCAGCGTGTAGCTGGCGAAACCGGCCATGGTCTGCGGCAGCACCGCAAAACGCATGCAGGCGATCCAGCTCGCGCCGGTGGCGCGAACGCCCTCGACCGGCTTCATATCGACATTCTCGACAATCTCGGAAAACAGCTTGCCGAGCGCACCGGCGGAATGGATGGCGATAGCCAGCACCCCGGCCATGGGCCCGAGACCGAAGGCGATAACAAAAATCAGCGCGAACACGATGCTCGGAACGGTGCGGCAGAATTCCAGAAGGCGGCGCACTGCAAAGCGCAGCCAAGGCGTCGGCGCGGTGTTCGCCGCGGCCAGGAAATTGAGCGAGAAAGCGACGACCGCGCCGGCCAGCGTCCCGACATAGCTGATCAGAACGGTTTCGCCCAGCAGCGACAGCCACTTCTTCCAGCCCCAGAACCACTCGCCAATGTCGGTCCAGACCCGCGCGCCACCATCGAGGGTCAGAATGCGATCGAAATAACTGGTGAAGTTCGCAATCTTCGCCGTCAGCGTTCGGAGATCGACGTCGGCACCGATCGCCGCCACAAAAAGCACAACGACAATGACGACCGTGGTCACAGCGGATTGTCGGCGCTTGCGCGCAACCATCTTGCGATAGGCGTGCTTCAGCGCATTGAGCTGCTGATCCGGAAGAGTGGAAATCGCCAGGGGCATATCAAGGGTCCGGCAGCAAAAGGAGCCGGGTCATGACGACCCGGCTCCCCTGCCTGATTGGAGATCAGGACGCCTTCTTCTTGCGCAGGCTGTCGACGAACTTGATCAGTTCGACCGTGCCATCCCAATCCTTGGTGGTGGCGGGATGGAAGCCCTTCTTCTGGCCGTCGGACAGCCGGTCAAACGCCGCCTTGTTCTTGGTCGGCGCATCCTGGAACGCCTTGGCGATCGCGGCCTTCAGGTCTTCCGGGAGGTCCGAATTGTAGGCGTAGGGTCCGTTGATGATCGGCGCCGACTTGTGGATGATGCGGAAGTCGGTCTTTTTCATCGGGGTGCCGTCGGCATTCTTCAGCATGCCCTTGGTCAGCATCTGCTGCAGCGTCGAATCGTCATCGTTGGTCCACTGGTTGGCCGCGACATCGACGGTGCCCTGGGACAGCGCCAGCAACGCGTTCTCATGGCTGCCGGTGAAGACCACCTTGCCGAAATAGGTGTCGGCATCGGCAATGCCCATCTTGTCGAGCTCGAAGCGCGGCACGTTGTTGCCGGAGGTCGAGTTCGGATCGACCAGACCGAGGTTCTTGCCCTTCAGATCGTCGATTTTCTGATAGGAGCTCGTCGCCTTGACGAAGAACATCGAATAGTAGCCGGTGCTGCCATCAGCGTTGATGTCGTTGGCGAACGCATCGGTCTTGACGCCGGTCAGGCGGGCGCGGGCGAACGAGGCGGAGCCATAGCTCGCGATCTGGATGTTGCCGGAGCGCTGCCCTTCGATCACGGCGGCGTAGTCGTTGGCGATGCGCAGCGTGACCTTCACGCCCAGCTCTTTCGCCAGATAGCTAACGAACGGGGTCCAGCGCTCGGTCACGCCGGAGGCATTCTCCGCCGGCACCACGGCAAAGGTCAGTTCGGGATATTTTGCCTTCCAGTCCTGCGCCAGCGCGGGGGAAGCGACAAAAGCCAGCGCAGCAGCGCCGGCCAGAACGATACGACGGGTGATCATGGTGTCTCCTGATTTTTTGGTGGTCAACAGTTCAGTGCCGGGCCCGCGAACGGGACAGGCTTACAAAAAGGGCGGCACTTACGCCGCGGCGACCGTCCCGAGTGCCGGGACCGGGATGACGACGCCCGCGGGCATATCCGAGGGCGCGGTGTCCATCACTTCGTCGGCCTCAAGATCGTACAGTTCACGCGCGATCTGGTCGGTCAGGGCCGCAGGCGCGCCGTCGAACACGACCCGTCCCGCCGACATGCCGATCAGGCGGTCGCAATAGCTACGCGCCAGATCGAGCGAATGAAGGTTGCACATCACGGTGATGCCGAAGTGCTTGTTGATGCGCAGCAGCGCGTCCATCACGATCCGGGTGTTGCGCGGATCGAGCGAGGCGATCGGCTCGTCGGCCAGAATGATGTCCGGCTGCTGGACCAGCGCCCGGGCAATCGCCACGCGCTGCTGTTGTCCGCCGGAGAGCTGATCCGCGCGCTGCGCGGCAAGCGAAGCGATATCGAACTGCTCGAGCGCCGACAAGGCAATCGCCTTGTCTTCGTCGGGCCACAGCTGCAGCAGCGAGCGCCAGGACGGAATGTCCGACAGCCGCCCCATCAGCACGTTGGTCAGCACGTCGAGACGTCCGGCCAGATTGAATTGCTGGAAGATCATCGCGGAGCGGGAGCGCCATTTGCGCAGATCACGTCCCTGCAGCGCCGTCACATCGACGCCTTCAAATAGAATTCGCCCCGCAGTTGGCTCCGCGAGGCGATTGATCATGCGCAACAGGGTCGATTTGCCGGCGCCGGAACGGCCGATAACGCCGATAAAGCTTCCCGGCGCGATGGAGAAAGACGCATTGTCCACGGCGGTCTTTGCGCCGAAACGGCACGTCAAACCATCCACCACCAGCATGCGATGCTCCACTTCATCATTTCGCGTTGCACCACCGCTAGCGCCGGGATTCTACAGTTGTGTGACAGTTTCGGCGATGTGCGCGCGATGGTCGCGCCAAGAAACGCGGGGAGAAGACCGCAAACGTCACGCGCACGTCATGATCTCGTCATCAAAACGATAGACGACGTCGCGGTCCGGATGCACGCGCATCCGCTCTGGCGCGGACGATATCATGGCCGGCAAGGCACTCTCGGTTACACCTCTCGTTGATTCCTCAGCCAAACTTCAGGACACGCAGCTCGGGGCGTACTGCGAGGTCGGGGCGCGCAGCGTCCTTCACGAAGTCACCATGGGCGACTACTCCTACGTCGTGAATGACAGCCAGATCACATATACAACGATTGGTAAATTCTGCTCGATTGCGGCGATGACCCGGATCAATCCGGGCAATCATCCGATGCAGCGGGTGACGCAGGCCCACTTTACTTATCGCTCCGGCAGCTATTTCCCCGGTGAGAGCGACGACGACGCCTTCTTCGCATGGCGGCGCGGCCATCACATTAACATCGGCCACGACGTCTGGATCGGCCATGGCGCGATCGTGCTGCCGGGCCGCAACATCGGCACCGGGGCCGTGATCGCGGCCGGCGCCGTCGTCACCAAGGATGTCCCGGCCTATACCATCGTCGCCGGCAATCCGGCCCGCCCGATCCGGCTCCGCTTTCCGGAAGCGGTTGCCGAGCGCCTCATCGAGCTCGCCTGGTGGGATTGGGATCATGAGACCCTGCGCGTCGCGTTGCCGGATTTTCGCCATCTCGCCATCGAAGACTTTCTCGACAAATATGAACCAGAGGCAGCGGCACGCCGCCTCGCAACCAAAGACGGACGCAATCGTGACTGATCTTTTGATTCATGGCGGCCGCGCCCTTGTCCAGAACGACATCCGTGAAACCAGCCTGCAGACGGCGGTCCGCGACATCGCCGCACTGGACGCGGGCACGGCAGCTCTCGGCCTTGACGCCAGCGGATTGCTGGTGCTGCCGGGCATCGTCGACATCCATGGCGACGCCTTCGAACGGCAGATGATGCCCCGCCCGGGTGTGGACTTCCCGATCGATGTGGCGCTGGTCGACAGCGACCGCCAGGCCATCGCCAACGGAATCACCACCGTATTCCACGCCACCACCTGGTCATGGGAGCCGGGGCTGCGCAGCGGCAGCAATGCGGAGCGGCTGCTCGACACCATCGAGGCGCTACGCCCAAGGCTCGCGGCCGACACGCGCTTTCATTTGCGTCAGGAGGCCTACAACCTCGATGCCGAACCGACCATCGAGCAATGGCTGGCAGCGGGCCGCATCGATCTGCTCGCCTTCAACGACCATATGAGCTCCATCGTCGCCAGCCTGGATCGGCCGCAGAAGCGCGCCAAGACCGTGGAGCGCACCGGCCTGTCCAACGAGGCCTTCGACCGACTGGTCGCCGATGTGCTGGCCCGCGCCGACGAGGTGCCTGCATCCATTTCCCGTCTCGCCGCGGTGGCCCGCGCCAATGGCGTGCGCATGCTGTCGCATGACGATGAAAGCCCGGCCCAGCGGCAGGCATTCCGCGCCAAGGGCGTCACCATCGCCGAATTCCCGGTCAACGAGGAGACCGCGCGCGACGCCGCCGACGGCGGCGACTTCATCGTGTTCGGCGCACCCAACGTGGTGCGCGGCGGCAGCCACACCGGCTGGACCAAGGCGTCCGACATGATCGCCAAGGGGCTCTGCTCGGTGCTGGCATCGGACTATTATTATCCCGCACCGCTGCTGGCCGCTTTCCGACTCGCCGCCGACGGCATCCTGCCGCTGCCACAAGCCTGGGCGCTGGTCTCGTCAGCCCCGGCGACCGCGGCCGGTCTAACCGATCGCGGCCGGCTTGCACCAGGACAACGCGCCGACCTCATCCTGGTCGATGATCGCGTCCCGCTGCGGCCGCGCATCGTTGCCGTCGTCGCCGCGGGACGCGTCGTTCACCTGACAGAGGCCGATCGGCTGACCCGATTGGGCGCCGTGGCGCGCAAGACGGTTGCGGCTGCCTGACGCCGCTCTATTCTAAGAGACATGACGAGTTTCCCCCGATACGCGATCTATTTTGTGCCGGCGCCCAACAGCGACCTCTATCACTTCGGCGCTGACATCCTCGGCTACGACGCCTTCAGCGGTGATGTCAGGCCTTTCCCTAATGGCCTCGTGGAGACCGTGCCTGATTGGCACGGCCTGACCAGCGATCCGCGCAAGTACGGCTTTCACGCCACCCTGAAGGCACCGTTCGCGCTGGCCCCGGGCAACAGCGAGACCGACCTGATCGCAGCTTGCGAAGATTTCTGCAGCTCGCCCCGCCAGTTGCCGGTGATCCAGCCGGTGGTGCGCCCCATCGGCGACTTCATCGCCATCGTGCCAGATGAGCCCTCAGCCGCCTTGAGCCGGCTCGCCCAGGACTGCGTCGAAAGCTTCGACCGTTTTCGCGCGCCGCTGACATCAGCGGATCGCGCGCGGCGCAATCCGGACAAGCTGACGCCGCGGCAGGTCGATCAATTGGATCGCTGGGGATACCCTTACGTCCTCGACGATTTTCGTTTTCACATGACACTCAGCGGCCGGATTCCCCCCGAGCGACGCGACGGCATCGTGGTTATGCTGCGCGACCGGTTTGGCGCACTTGATCATCCGGCGCTCACGATAGATCGGGTGGCAGTGTTCCGCCAGGACGATCCGCAGGCGCGATTCCGGATCGTCAGCCATCATCAGGTACGGCCGGCTCTGGCATCCAGCCCATCACCAAGCGCCTGAACCATCGAGAGCTGCTCGCTTCCCGAGCGGCCGAACAGGCTGCTGACGAGATCGACCATCAGCCGCACCGTGCGACCCCGCTCGTCAAGCAGCGGGTTGAGTTCGACCACGTCGACCGAACGGATCAGCGCGGATTCGCGCAGCAGCTCCATCACCGCCCGCGCCTCGCGCTCATAGGCGCCGCCGGGTACAGTGGTGCCGGCCCCCGGCGCGAGCGCGGGATCGAGAAAATCCACGTCGAAACTGACATGCAGCACGCCGTTACGCGCCTTGATGGTATCGATCATACGCCTGATGGCGGCGTCGACGCCGAACTCGGCGATCTGCCGCATGTCGACCACGGCGATGCCGCGCTCGCGCAGCAATTTGCTTTCGCGCCGATCGATCGAGCGGGTTCCGAACAAATAGAGATGATCCGGCCTGATGGATACCCGCGTCTCCTCGCCCAGCAGATCGTCGAGCCCCGGCTCTCCGCAAAGAAAGGCCGCCGACATGCCGTGCATGTTGCCCGACGGCGTGATCGCGGGCGTGTTGTAGTCGGCGTGCGCATCCAGCCACAGCACGAACAGTTCGCGGCCAAGCCCCTGCCAATGCCGCGCGACGCCATTCACCGACCCCATCGACAGGCTGTGGTCACCGCCAAGAAAGATCGGAACGGCCCCGGAACTCGCCAGCGCGAACGCCCGCGCGCTCAACGCCCGGGTCCAGGCCTGGATCTCATGATAATGATGGGTGTGCCGCGGCGCCGGTCCCTCGTCCGGCAGCTTTTCGCGTCCCGACATGTCGCCGTGATCGTCCACCGCAAATCCCAGCCGCTGCAGCCGGGTGCCGAGTCCCGCCGCGCGCAACGCCGCCGGCCCGCGCGACGGACCGCGGACCGATGCGCCGCATTCGATGGGAATACCAAGCAGCGCGATCCGCGTGACACGGTCTGTGTCGAGACCCGGCTGGATCGATGCAACGCTGTTGCAGCCTCCTTCAGCCATCTCGCTCCCTCTCTCGGATATCGCGCTGGCGCGCGAGAAGGTGATGGTTCAAGACACCCAAACGAAAAACTGTCGGCGACATGCGGTGAAAGCAGGTGAAGTACGCTTTTACAGCACGGACGCCTCAGGCGGCCGCGGCGATCTTGCGCGGGCTCACCGCATGTTCCTTCAGAACCGTATCCGTTGCATCGACCTCCTTGAGCAGGACATCGTAGCTCCAGAGATCGGCGAGATGCTGCAGCACACGCTTGGCATCGGCCTCGTTGAGCAGGCTTCCGTTCACGACCTGATGGCGCAGCAGCAGGCGCCTGTCACCGGCGAGATCGACATCGACGACCTCGATATTGGGCTCGATCAGGCCGACGTCATATTGCCGCGCCAGCTCACGGCGCACCCGGCGATAGCCGCGCTCGTCATGGATGGCCTGGACCCGAATGCCTTCGCTGTCCGCGGGATTGTCGTGCAGATGGAACATCCGCATGTGCCGCATCAGCCGCGGGCTGAGGAATTGGCTGATGAAGCTTTCGTCGCGATAGTTGGCCCAGACATCACGCAGCACGCCCATGACATCGCCGTTCCCGGCGATGTCGGGAAACCACTCGTGATCCTCGTCATCCGGCTTGGTCACGATCCGCTCGATGTCCTGCATCATGGCGAAGCCCAGCGCATACGGATTGAAGCCCGAGAAGCGCTGATCATCAAAACCCGGCTGGAACACCACATTGGTATGCGACTGCAGAAATTCCAGGAAATTGCCGTCGGAGATCCGCTCCTGCTGGTGCAGGCGGTTCATGATCCGGTAGTGCACATAGGTTGCGGTCCCCTCGTTCATCACCTTGGTGAGGCCCTGGGGATAAAAATACTGCGCGATATGGCGCACGATCCGCAGCAATTCGCGTTGCCACGACTGCAGCCGCGGCGCGGATTTCTCGAGAAAATACAGGATGTTTTCCTGCGGTAACCCGAGCAGGCTGCGACGCCGGTCAACACTCAGTTCAGTCGCGGTCTTGCCGGGGCCGGACGGGACGGTGCGCCAGAGATCGTTGAAGCTGCGCTCCTTGTGGCTCCGGCGCTCGCGTTCGCGCTTCTCCTCGGCTCGCAGGTCGAGCGCCTTCTTGCCGGGATAGCGGAACACGCCGTGCGACATCAGTGCGTGGGCGGCATCGAGCGTCCGCTCCACCGCCAGCTGGCCGTGATGCTCCTCACACTGGGCGATGTAGCTCTTGGCAAAATTCAGATAGTCGAGGATGCCCTCGGCATCGGTCCACTGCTTGAACAGATAGTTGTTCTTGAAAAAATGATTATGGCCGAACGCGGCGTGCGCGATGACCAGAGTCTGCATCGTCGCCGTGTTCTCTTCCATCAAATAAGAGATGCAGGGCGACGAGTTGATCACGATCTCATAGGCGAGCCCCATCAGGCCTTTGCGATAGAACGCCTCATGATGGGCGAAATGCTTGCCGAACGACCAATGCTTGTAGAAAAGCGGCATCCCGACCGAGGAATAGGCGTCGAGCATCTGCTCCGCCGTGATGACCTCGATCTGGTTGGGATAGACATTGAGCCCGAGCTCGGACAAAGCGATGCCTTCGCAGGCATCGTGTATCCGCTGCAGCAACTGGAAATCCCAGTCGGCGCCGCGATACAAAGGTGCGGCCGATGCTACATTCACGGAGTGGCCCTCTCCTGCTTTCCGCGCTTCTGGAACAGGTCACGGAACACCGGAAAAATCTCGCTGCGGTCGCTGACTTTGCGCATGGACAACGGCGCACCCTCGTTGCTCAGGCGCTGGTAAAGGGTCCATAGCGCGGAATCCGGCATATCCATCGGACCGCCCGACTCGCTGACTTCGAGATACGCGAAGTATTGGGTCACCGGCAGAAGCAGCTCGGTCAAAATCCGCCCTGTGACATCGCCATCCGAGTAGGAGTTGTCGCCGTCGGAGCTCTGCGCCGCATAGATGTTCCAATCAGCCGGACGAAACCGCGTCCTGACGATCTCGTGCATGGCCTGCAGTGCGCTCGACACCAGGGTGCCGCCCGACGCCGGACCGCGGAAGAAGGTTTCCTCGTCCACCTCTTCGGCGCGGTCGGTATGCCGGATAAAGACGATCTCGACATGCTTGTAGCGTCGCGTCAGGAAGACGTAGAGCAGCATGTAGAACCGCTTGGCGAGGTCCTTCATGTGCTCCGACATCGAACCGGAGACGTCCATCAGGCAGAACATGACGGCTTGCGCCACCGGCTTCGGCACGGTTTCGAAGCGGCGATAGCGTATGTCGATCGGATCGATGAACGGAATGCGCTTGATCTTGGACTTCAGCGTGGCGATCTGAGCCTGGAGCGCGATACGCCGTTCTTCGTCGTCGCACGCGGCGAGCTCCGCCTCCAGTTCCTCGATCGTCTCGGGCCGCGGCCGCCGCAACGCGATCCGCCGGGCCGTCGCCAGTTTCACGGTACGGCTGACAGACAGGTTCGCCGGCGAACCGGCGATCGAATAGCCTGCGCGGCGAATGCCTTCATGTTCGGCCTCGGCGAGCTTGCGTTTAGCGAGATCCGGCAGTTCAAGATCGTCGAGAAAGAGGTCGAGGAATTCCTCCCGGGTCAGGACAAAGCGAAACGCATCTTCACTGTCGCCCTCGCCGGCTTCCTTGGGTCGCCCACCGCTCTCGCCGGAGCGCGGCAGGACATCGCCTTCGATGAACTTCTTGTTGCCCGGCAGCACATGGTCGCGGGTGCCGGCACTGCGCCGGAAGCGCGGCTCGCTGGTGCCGTCGAGCGGGATCGAAACCTCCCCGCCCTCCAAAACGTCCTTGATGCTGCGATTCTGCGAGGTGTCCTTGACGGCCCGCTGCACCAACGCCTTGGCTCTGCGCAGAAAACGCTGTCGGTTTTCGAGACTTTTACTGCCCGGGTTCAGGCGTCGATCGACGATATGCATTGCCGCTTTCGCATTTCGACCTTCAGCGCTCTCGATCGTGAAGAAAACGCATCAAACAAGCAAGCCCTAGCCGGCCTGTTTGACCCGCATATACCACTCGACCAGACGCCGGACCTGACGCTCGGTGTAGCCCCGGTCGACCATGCGATCGACGAATTCACCGTGCTTCTTCTCGGTCTCGCCATCCCGCTTGGACCCGAACGATATCACCGGCAGCAGGTCCTCGACCTGCGAGAAGATTCGCTTTTCGATCACTTCGCGAATTTTCTCGTAGCTGGTCCAGGTCGGATTCTTGCCGCCGTTCTGCGCCCGCGAACGGAGCGAGAACTTCACGATCTCATTGCGAAAATCCTTTGGATTGGCGATCCCGGCCGGCTTCTCGATCTTGGTCAGCTCCTGGTTGAGCAGTTCACGATCCAGCATTTGACCGGTGTCGGGGTCCTTGAAGTCCTGGTCTTCGATCCAGGCGTCGGCATAATCGACATAACGGTCGAACAGGTTCTGCCCGTAGTCCGAATAGGATTCGAGGTAGGCCTTCTGGATCTCATGGCCGATGAATTCCGCGTAGCGCGGGACCAACTCGGCCTTGATGAATTCCAGATGACGCTTCTCGGTCTCGTCGGGCAGTTGCTCGCGGCGGATCGACTGCTCGAGCGTGTACATCAAGTGAACGGGATCGGCGCCGACTTCCGCGGTGTCGTGATTGAACGTTGCCGCCAGTACCTTGAAGGCGAAGCGGGTGGAGATGCCGTCCATGCCCTCATCCACGCCGGCGGCATCCTTGTACTCCTGGACGCTGCGGGCCTTGGGATCGGACTCTTTCAGGCTTTCGCCGTCGTACACGCGCATTTTCGCAAACAGCGTGGAGTTGTCATGTTTGCGCAGGCGCGACGCCACCGTAAAGCGCGCCAGCGTTTCCAGGGTCGCCGGGGCGCACGGCGCGGTGGACAGCTCCGAGTTTGAAATCAGCTTTTCATAGATCTTCTGCTCTTCGGTGACCCGCAGGCAGTAGGGCACCTTGATGACGCAGATACGATCGATGAAGGCTTCGTTGTTCTTGTTGGCCTTGAAGCTCTGCCACTCCGATTCGTTGGAGTGCGCCAGGATGACGCCGGTAAACGGAATCGCACCGATGTTCTCGGTGCCGATATAGTTGCCTTCCTGGGTCGCGGTCAGCAACGGATGCAGCATCTTGATCGGTGCCTTGAACATCTCGACGAATTCGAGGATGCCCTGATTGGCCCGGTTAAGGCCGCCGGAGTAGCTGTAGGCGTCGGGATCGTTCTGGGCGTAGGTCTCCAGCTTGCGGATATCGACCTTGCCGACCAGTGACGAGATGTCCTGATTGTTCTCGTCGCCGGGTTCGGTCTTGGCGATCCCGATCTGCCGCAGTCGCGACGGCTGGATTTTCGCGACCCGGAAGCGAGAGATATCGCCGCCAAAGGCTTCGAGCCGCTTGTAGCACCAGGGGCTCATCAACCCGCTGAGACGCCGCCGCGGAATGCCGTAGCGCTCCTCGATCACCGATCCCAGCGTGTCCGGATCGAACAGGCTGAGCGGGCTTTCGAACACCGGACTGAGTTCATCGCCGGCCTTCAGCACATAGATTGGATGCATCTCCATCAATGACTTCAGGCGTTCGGCGAGCGACGACTTGCCGCCGCCGACCGGCCCGAGCAGGTAGAGAATCTGCTTGCGCTCTTCCAGCCCCTGCGCGGCATGTCGGAAGAACGACACGATCCGCTCGATTGTCTCTTCCATCCCGTGGAAGCCCGCGAAAGCAGGATAGACCCGCATGGTGCGGTTCAAAAAAATTCGGCCAAGGCGGGAGTCCTTGGCCGTGTCTATCATCTGTGGTTCGCCGATCGCGGCAAGTATTCGTTCCGCCGCATTGGCGTATCGCATCGGGTCGTCTCTGCACGACTCCAGATATTCCGCCATCGACATGTCAGCTTCACTGCGCGCTTCGAACGAGCGCGCAAATGCATTGAACAGAGAATCGTTGTACATGACCCCGTCTCCTATGCCCCGTCAGTCGGCATGCTAATCGGCGACGTTATGCAGCGGTCACTAAAGCTGCATAATCTCTCGCGAATCAGCAGCGCATTAGACCGATTGGACACCCGGGGAGCATCCTTCGGCAATACACGAATTGTGCAACCGCGTGATTCATTAGTATGCTGTTGCCAAAAAGTTCGGCGAAAACGCCCTGCCGCCACGTACATGAACAACATAACCCGATACCCGTCGTCACGTGTCGAACGCCAGCATCACTGCAGGCCCGCATCGCTTGCACCGGCGATTGCCGGCGCGCCGCTCGGTTTTGGCATCAACGCGAACGGTGTCGGTCCGGTAAGAAAACGCCACTGCTATTCATGTGTTCCTGCGACCTTGCATTTGGTTCAAGCGCGCAGCGACCTCTTCAGACCGCGTTCTTACCTCACTGGAAGATGTAGGCAGGACTCCGGCGACATGAGCCCCAGTCGCGAAAAGTTGAACCGGTCAGTCGTACTGCCCCGTCGCTGCCAACACTTTGGATCCGTTTACGAATTTGACGGAAACCTGGGACGGACAGCGCCGAAAGGTCGCAGCCGTGGCGGCCTGGCGCTGGCAAGGCGCCAAGACGGTGGCCGATCATCTGACGGTCGACGAGACACACGACGAAGGTGTTATGGTTCGTCATCTCCTCCCCGAGATGCCGAACAGCGCTCGCCGTGGCAGCTGTCGATGCGACCGTCACCAACAAGAAGAGCAAGAGGACCGAGACTATGACGACTGCGACCAAGGTTGAGGGCCGCGTCCTGCGCCCGAGCGAGATCAAACCTCACGAGCGCGGCGGCGGCGCGCGCACCATTCCGCTCGTGACCCGAGCCGTTGGTTCGACCAGCCTGCTCAACGGCATCACCGAGTTCGGTCCCGAGGCTGCGATCCCGCTGCACACCCACAATTGCGAGGAAAGCGTGCTGGTGCTGGAGGGCGACGCGATCGCCGAGCTCGACGGCGTGCAACATCGCATGAGCGCCAACGACACCACCTGGGTGCCGGCAAACGTGCCGCACCGTTTCATCAACGCATCCAGCACCGGCAAGCTGCGGATTTTCTGGACCTATGCGTCCGTCGATGCGACGCGTACCATTGTCGCGACCGGAGATACCCGTTCGATCGATTCCGAGCGGATCTGAGAATAGAAATCTCCCACACGATCAAGCGCGATGCCAAATGCATCGCGCTCTCGCCCGGCATCATTTAACCGAGATGCCGGCCTCCTGGATCAGCTTGGCGTATTTGGCGAACTGATCCCGCGTCAGGTTGCGCAGTTCCTCCGCCGAGCTTCCCCGCAGCACGAGGCCCTGCTCTTCAAGCCGGCGCTGCACGTCCGGATCGGCCAGCGCCTTGCGGACTTCGTCGTTGAGCCGCGTGATGATCGGCGCCGGTGTCCCCGCCGGGGCGAGCATGGCGAACCAGGAATTGAACAGAAAACCCGGCAAGCCGGATTCCGACACTGTCGGCACATCGGGAAATTGCGTCAGCCGCTTTTGGGTGGTGACGCCGATCAGCTTGACCTGGCCACCCTGCACCAGCGACATCACCGTGCCGAGCCCCTGGAAGGCCACCGGGATTTGTCCGGCCGCCACATCGGTCGCGGCCTGTGTGGCGCCGCGATAGGGAACGTGAGTCAGTTTGATGCCGGCGTTCGCGGCAAACAGCTCCATCGCCAGATGCTGCGGGCTACCGAGGCCGCCCGAGCCGTAATCGATCTTGCCGGGCGCAGCCTTCGCCCCGGCGATCAGGTCGGCCGCGCTCTTGAAGCCGGATTGCGGATAGGCGATCAGCCCCCACTCCACCGTCGCGACCAGCGAGATCGGCTCGAAGTCCTTCAAGATGTCCCATTTGACCGGCTGCAGGTTCGGCACCATGGTCATGATGCTGTCGTTGAAGCCGCCGATCGTGTAGCCGTCCGGCGTCGCCCGTGCCAGTTGCTCGGCACCTATCATCCCGGACGCGCCCGGCTGATTGAGGATGACAATCTGCTGGCCCATGTTTTCCGACATTTTTTGTGTGACGATCCGCGCCGCCACGTCCACCGCGCTCGCCGCCGCAAGCGGGATGATCATCTTGATCGGCTGGTTCGGATAATTCGCCTGCGCGTGCGCCGCGCCGGTCAGGACAAGCAGCGCAAACGTTGAAATGATCGAACGGCGAAAGTTCATGTCGGTTTCCCCCAAATGTCTTTTTTGTTTTCTAAGGTCTTCTTATTTTCTTAGGCCAGTTTCTTGATTTTGAGCTGCTCGGCGAGTTGATCGAGATTGCGCTGCAGTGCCGGATTGATGGGAATGCCGTCGGTCAGGCGCGCCACGCGGGTGTCGTGGCTACGTTCACCCGGCACGAAAATCCGGTCCACGCCCGGCATCCGCTCGCTGCCGCGCAAATCACGAACCAGCGTGTCCACGCGCGTCTTGAACGCATCGACATCGCCGAAGGCCGAAATGTCGATCGCTGCGATGGCCTGTCCGGTGTTGGTGATGGTGCTGTCGTCGTGGTTGAAGTCGATGACGTCTTTGCCCATCGCGGCCCCGCCCAGCGTGCCCGCCAGCAGGCCGATCACCAGCGCCAGGCCATACCCCTTGTAGCCGGCTTCCATGCCGCCAAGCGGCAGCAGCATGCCTTCGTCGGCGCGGGTCGGATCGGTCAAAGGCTTGCCCTGACGGTCGATCATCCAGCCTTCCGGCATGGTCTCGCCGCGTTGCGCCTTGGTCTTGACCTTGCCGTAGGCGGCGACCGTGGTGGCCATGTCGAGGACAATCGGCCGCTCGTTTCCGGCCGGGATTGCAACCGCAATCGGATTGGTCGACAGCAGCATGTCGAGGCCGCCCCAGGGCGGCAGATGATTGGCGTTGCCGACGGCGAAATACAGGCCGATCATGTTTTGGGCGAGCGGCATGCTGGCATAGAGCGACGCCGGACCGGCATGATTGCTCAGTTGTGAACCCACCCAGGCGATGCCGGTGGTGCGCGCCTTCGCGATGGCGATCTCAGCCGCGCGCGACATCACAAGATGTCCCATGCCGTTATCGCCGTTGATCAGGGCCGTGCCGGCACGCTCTTCCACCACACGGATCGTGGGCTTCACATTCAGGCCGCCCGCCTGAATCCGGCGCGCATAGGGCACCAGCCGGGTGACTCCGTGCCCATCGGAACCCTGCAGATCCGCGTCCGCCATCAGCTTCGCGACAACCGCCGCATCCGCATCCGGCAGGCCCAATGCCATCATGGCGTCATGGATGAACGCCTGCAAACGATCAAATGTAACTTTCATGTCCTGCCGTGAAACTCCGCGACATCAATGTCGCGAGGATATCTGGACTCAAATTCCATCTCCACTATTATTGATCAGGTGATCAAAATAAATCGGCGGCGTGGGACCAACCGCGACCACCGCAATAATAAGGGAGGCGACCATGTCCACGCGCAGAGATTTCCTCAAGGGCGCCGGCACCGCCGGCATTGCGTTTTGCAGTTGCGGCCTGCTGGACGCCGCCCACGCGCAAAACCCACGCCCGCGGCAGTTGCCGATCACTATCAAGGGCAAGCGCATCAAGACCATCGACGTGCACGCCCACTGCTATTTCCATGAATCTATCAACTTGATGGGCGATGAAGCCGGCAAGATCCTGCCGCCGGTCAAGGGAGCCCCGGAGCACTTCATCCTCATCGAGAATCGGCTGAAAGCCATGGATGCCATGGGCATCGACATGCAGGTGCTGTCGATCAATCCGTTCTGGTATCGCAGGGAACGCGAGGCGGCCGCCGAAATCGTCAAGGTACAGAACGAGAAACTCGCTGAACTTTGCGCGTCCAAGCCGGATCGTTTCGCCGCGTTCGCGTCGCTGGCCTTGCAGTATCCCGACCTCGCAGTGAACCAACTGGACCACGCCGTGAAAAAGCTGGGTCTGCGCGGCGCCGCGATCGGCGGCAGTGTATCGGGTGAAGATTTTTCAGATCCCAAATTTCATCCGGTATGGGCCAAGGCGGAGGAGCTCGGCGCCGTGCTGTTCATCCACCCGCAAAGCACCCCCGAGCTCGCCAAACGCTTCAAGGGCAATGGCTGGCTGTCCAACACCATCGGCAATCCGCTCGACACCACCATTGCGCTGCAGCACCTGATTTTCGAGGGAACGCTGGATCGTTTTCCCGGGCTGAAGATCATTGCCGCCCATGGCGGCGGCTATCTCGGCTCCTATGCGCCGCGCTCGGATCACGCTTGTTTTGTTTCGCCGCAGAACTGCAATCCGGACATCAAGCTGAAGAAGAAGCCGACCGAATATCTCAACCAGCTGTATTTCGATGCCCTGGTGTTCACACCCGAGGCGCTCCGGCATCTGGTGGCGCAGGTCGGCGCGAGCCAGATCATGCTCGGAACCGACCACCCGATCCCGTGGGAGGAACATCCGGTCGATCATGTGTTTGCGACCGACAGCCTCACCGACCGGCAGAAGGCGGCAATCCTCGGCGAGAATGCCGCGCGGCTGTTTGGAATGAAAGGGACATAAATAGACATGAAGGCCGGAACCGATCGGCCGAACCAACCGCACGACTGACCATGGAATCCGTCGCTTCTCCATCGCCCGCGACCGCGTATCGAGTTGGCGGCCAGCTTCGCCGGGGACCGGTCTCAGGGCGAGCCGGTCTCGATTGTCACAATGCGCCGAAAAGGGGGGCGTCCGGGAGCCTCATCAGGATGGAGGACTGAACTAAACCAAACGTAGCAGGAAGTAATCATTGCCATTACCGAGCTTGTTGGGAATAATACCGCTCGCCGGACCTTTACTGCCCGTTCATATGCGGGGTCAGCCATTTTCAAAGAGAGCTGGTAAAAGCTAGACAGTTCAACTGCACAAGAACCGCCGTTCAATCCGCCAGATCTTGATCGCATCGTCATCAATCGGATGACGGATCGGCTTCGGTGATTCTCGAATCAAGACTTCATTTGAGACTTTCTTGTTCCGCGCTTCATTTTATTGAGCCTTGCGATGTCATTGCGACGGTATGAATCCACTTCCGATCGCAACGGTTTGCCAACGCAGGGGACAGCATCGTCGCCGCGGCGATGACATAGCCATTTAAGCACGGGGGCTGGGATATTCCAGAAGATTGTAATGGCGCGTATTTTTGTCAGTTATACATCGGTCGATCGCGACTTCGCTTACTGGATCGGCAAAGAACTTCAGGCGCTTGGCCATGAGCCCCATCTTCACGACTGGGAAATCCGGGGTAGCGGCGACATCCTAGCCTGGATGGAAGAACAGATAGACGAAGCGGATCATACGCTTTGCGTTTTTTCCGACGACTACCTGAAGGCCCGGTACTCTACGCTCGAGCGAAGGGCCGCGCTTTGGGACGAGGAGCGGCCCGGTTTTGCACTGATCGTGATGGCGAAGCCCTGTAAGATCCCAGCGCTCTTCCGTCATTTCCGGCGCTGTGAATTATACGATGTGTCGGGAGACGCAGTACGGCAGCGCTTTAAGCAATTTATGCAGGGCCTCGGCCAACCGGCAAAAACCACCGAACCGCTCCCGGGTCTCGCTGCCTCGAATATTCCCGTTCAGGAGCCGACTCATTTCCTCGGACGAGATCGCGAACTCGCCGACATCGAGACCGCGCTCGCCCGCGACAAGGGAAAAAGATCGATCGCCGCGCTGCACGGCTTGCGCGGCGTCGGGAAAACCACGCTGGCGGCCGCCTTCGCGGAACGCCACAGCAAGGCCTACAAGGTGACATGGTGGATTCGCGCGCAGAGCGAGGCCACCATCTGCGCCGATCTGGTGGCGCTGGGCCTTAAGCTCGGCTGGATCACCCCGGAGAACGATCAAAACGTCGCCCTGGCGCTGGTTCTCGACCGGTTGCATCACGAGGGCGAGAATATATTGCTGATCTACGACAATGCGGCACGCGTGGCGGATATCAAACGCTATCTGCCGCGCGGGGCATGCCGCATCATTGTCACCTCGAATGCATCGAATTGGCTGGATATCGCCGCCGCCACGGTGGAAATCAAGACATGGTCCAAAACCACCGGCGCCAAATATCTGCTGGCCCGTACCGGGCGAAAAAAGGAACGTGACGCCGCGGCGGCGCTATCGGATTTGCTCGGTGGACTTCCGCTCGCGCACGAGCAGGCCGCTGCGTATTGCGAACGGCTCGATGTCTCGTTCGACGAATACCAAAGACGGTTTGTCGCGGCGACCGAGTCCATGCTGGATAAGGAGCGTGACGCGCCGGACGCCTATCACGACGGTCGAACGGTAGCCGCGACATTCAGAATGGCCATCGAGCAGGCAACGGGACTTCATCCCGCGGCCGAGCCGCTGATCGTGCTCGCCGCCCTGCTGGCGCCGGAACCGATCCCGCTGTTCTTGTTCTCCGAAGCGCGCGAGATGCTCGGCGAACCGCTAGCGACCCTGCTCGCGGGTGATGGATTCGAGGACGCCGTCGCGGCATTGCGCGCGTTTGCCCTCGTCAGCCGCAGACCGCTCGCGGAGGAACGCATCAAAGCTTGGTCGGCCGACGCCATCCGCATTCATCGCCTGGTACGACAGATTGCCATCACGCGGAGAAGCGCGCGCGAATGCGACGACATTCGGCGCACCATCGCCGCTGCGTTGGCCGACGTCTATCCGCGCCGCTTGATCGAGAATCGATTACGAAGCCAGCGCGAAAAGGAGCAGCTGATCCCGCACGTGCTGACCGCCCTCAATTTTCTTCACGCCGATCACGATGCCGAATTCAACGCGCGCGAACTGCTCGATTCCATGGCGCGTCTCGTCATGCTCACCTTGCAGGACGTCGGTGCCAAGAACATCAGTCCGGAATATCTGCCGACGGTGCTCGCGGATTTCTACGAGGTGCAGCCTCTCTCTGAAACGATTGCCCGGCTGGTCGAAAACGAGGACGCATGGCCGAAGCTGCAGGACCGGTTGCTCGACGCCAACAACTATGTGCTTCGTTATGCGATGGCCGAGGCCATCGCCGACGCCTGGGGCGTGGAAAAGATCAGCGCCCTGATCGACAAGGCCAAGAACCTCAACGAATTCGAGCTCGGCGGGTATGCCCTGGGCCTGGTTTACGCTCGAGATCCGCAATTGATCACGCTCCATTATCTCGAAAAGCTCGCCGATCACCCAGCCTACCCCGGGCGATCAATTCTGGGCGACCTCCTCCTCAATCTGGCATTGCGCGATTCACCAGACATCACACCTGATTTACACGCTCTGTTGCCGAACCGAAGATTCTGGGAGCCGGTCTGGGATTTCGTCGCCTTGGACATACAAACCATCGAAGCGGCGGAAGCCTTCGCGGCGAAGCCGCGCAAAACGCCTCCGCCATCCACCGGTGACGAGGTCAGCAAAGCTTATGCGGCTTTGCTCGCGGTCGAGACCGGCATTACCGAACGCATGAAACATCATGTAGCGGGGGGAACGCTGCACACACTACTCGATCAATACTTTCGCCTGGGCGAGGATCCGACGCGCATAGAAGAGGCCGAAGGCGAACTGGCCGACGTGTCCCCGCCGGAATTGCTTGAACTGATGCGAGTTTTCTTTGCCCACCCGATCTGGTCGGTCGCCGAATCCGCAGCCACCGTGCTGTCGTTACTGGTCACGCGCGATCATGACAAGGCGAACGAACGGCTGCAGATCATTACGCTGCTGCTCGACGATCCGCACTGGCGTGTCCAGTTCGGGGCCAATGAGGCCGCGTTTGCGGTACGCCATCATGACGACGCCGTGTTTCATCGTTCGGTCGAGCGATTTTACGATCACTGGAACTGCAAGATTCGTGGGCTTTGCGCTGAGAATCTCGTCGCTCTTATTTTGAATTCAGGTACCGCCAAGCGCAATGATCTGCTTCGCCGACATGAGAAGCAGATCAAGTTCTGGATCCGCGACGAAGATTGCTGGGTGCTGGAACACGTCTTTCGTCTGTTTCAGACGCTTTATCTCAGGGGCGTTTCGTTCGACCGGCTCCTCGCGGACGGCATGTCGCGCCTGTTCGACGACTTGCCGGAGTTCTTCACACTCGCCCGCGAACCCTTCTTGCGCCATATCGAGCAGCGAAAAATTGCTCTCGTGCTCGAGGGAAGCGCGACTATGGCTTGGGCAGAGGCTTCATCATGACCACCGAGGTTGCGGAGAAGCCTTCCCGTTCGAACAGTTCGTGCGCCCGGTGATTGTCCTTGCCGCTTTCAAGGAAAATCCGCTCACAACCATGCCCGCTGGCTTCCAGAGTTACCCAATCGATGATGGCCTTGCCGATACCCTGGCCGCGATGCGCCGTTTCGACCGCGATGTCCTCGAGGATGGCATAAGGCACAGGAGCCTCCAGAAACAGCGAAACCAGTGCGATGCCGACGAGATGCTCGCCGCGGCGCGCCTCCATGACGGGATAAGATGTGGCACAGGCGGAAATCTTGCCTCCCTCCCTGGCGATACGGGTCTCGATCTCCTGCGCAAAGACATCGACAATATCCGGGCGCCATCGACCAACGTCGAGGGCCCGGGGGCCCTGCAACTCGGAATGAGAAATATAGGCGGTCGTGACGTTCGCCGCGAAGAAGCGCGCGAGATCTCTTGCCATGCCGGCGTCGTTGCACCAGCGAATGATCAGGGGTGGAGATTCGATCACAATTGGACAACCTTTCCGAAAAATGGCTTGCTTGAAATATCAACTGACAAACATCAATAAACGTAAACAGTCGGCTATATTCTGCAACGGCTTGCCCGAATAGCAAGACCTTCACTGCGAACATTTCACACAAACCGACCATTTTTCTGATTGCGGATATTCAGCGATGAACATCGAGTTGACTATTTCCATGCATCGCGGCCTCAACCCGCCGAAACCGAATTTGGTGCTACGCGTCGGGATTACCGGACACCGGCCCAAGCCATACCAATTTCCGCACTCGTCGATTGATTTCGTCGAACAAAAACTGCGCGACGTTTTCGCACACATCGATGACACCCTGGTCAAATTTGCCCGCAAGGAGCAAAACGGAAACGACGTCTATTCCCACGCGCCCCATGCGGTGCGGCTGGTGTGCGGCCTCGCCGAGGGCGCTGACCAGATCGCCGCTGCAATGAAGCCCGCCCAGTGGGCTCTCGATGCCATACTCCCTTTTCCCCGTGACGATTATGCGACCGATTTCAAGCGGTCCGCGGCCGGCGACGAAATAGACGTGACCGCAGGTTTTAAAAAGGCCCTCGCGGGAGCGACCACGACGGTCGAACTCCCCAATAGTTCGCGCTCCGGTCGAAGCAGGCCGACCGGCGACATTGCCCCCGACAAACCACAGGATCGCAGTGCCGCTTACGCGCGGCTTGGCGGTTTTCTGCTCCGTCAGGTCGACGTGCTCATCGCCGTTTGGGACGGCAAACGGGAAGAAGGACCGGGCGGCACAGCGACCGTCGTCAAGGGCGCCATCGAAGCCGGCATACCGGTGATCTGGATCTCGACGCTGGAAAACACGATTGCCAGAATGGTCATAGATATCGACGACGACGAGCGCCCTGTTGCGCCTGAAGCCGATTGCCTCGGCGGTTTACTGACGGACGCGATCCGTGCCGTCGTCTCGCCGCCGATCAACACATATGCCGATCAGCGCCTGAATGAGTTTTTCCGCGAGAGCTGGCCGCTGCCGTCGCGCTGGATCAGCTATGACCTGCTGAAGCGTTTAGCCGAGGCCAAGCCCATCCGCTTCAAGCTCGTGCCCGAAACGATTGATCATTACGCGGAAAACTGGGCGCCGCTGACCGCCGACGGGCCCAAGACCGGACATCTGGGCAATCGCATCGCCGATATCCTGGTTCCGCGCTATGCATGGGCCGATGCGCTTGCGGTCGATTTTTCGCACCATTACCGTTCGACGTATGTGAACGCCTACCTGCTGGCAACCGGTGCAGTCTTCATTGCGTTGTTCGGCCTGTTCGGTCACGATCTTTTTCACCAGGCGGAAGCTCAGCTTGCGTTCAAATGCGGGCTTGTCACGCTCGAACTGATCCTGATCACAACCGTAGTACGCATGGTCCTTCGTGGCCGCAAAAGCCGCTGGCAGGAAAAATGGGTTGAGTATCGTGCGCTCGCCGAAATGCTGCGCGACGCACGATTTCTCGCCTTGATCGGCGAACACGGCCGGGCCCAACGCAACGACGATCTGGAGCCAAAGTCCTCCGCCTGGTTCCTCTGGTATCTCCGCGCGACAATCCGAGAGGTCGGCCTCCCCGACGCTCTGCTTAACGGCACCTATCAACAGGCGGTATTGAACACCGTCGACAAGCATGTCGTCGAGGAACAGATCGTCTGGCACAAGGCCAATGCCGCGACGCTGCACCGTATCCATCACTGGCTCCACACCCTCGGCGACATCTGCTTCCTGACGACAGGCGGGCTGCTTGCCGTATTCTTTCTCGGATGGCTCGCTTTTGCGTTCGGCATCATGCTGGAGGGCAAGGTACTGGGGGCTATCGTCGGGTTCGGTCATGATCACCAGGACGCGCTCGGCCCGATCGAACAGAGCACCGGCATGCCTGCGGACGCTCGGCTCGGTACGTGGCTCTTCGCCATCAAGAACTGGATCACCTTCGCGGCAGCGTTTCTGCCGGCGCTCGGCGCGGCCCTGGCGGGGATCCGCGAGACCGGCGATTTCGAAAAATTCTCCGATCGTTCGGCTAAAACCGCGGCATCTCTCGAAGAGCTGCAACGTGATCTGGCACTGGCCCGGCGCAGGCTTCGCCTCGATACCACCGGTGATGTTTTGCTTTCGGCAGCGCAAGTGTTAACCGAAGACTTGGCCGACTGGCACATGGTCTACGGACACAAGCGGTTGGACCTGCCAGTATGACCGGCGCAGGGTAACGAATCGGATACTGGCCGTCAGGCAGCCGTCCGCGCCAGATAGACCGCCTGGGTGAATTCGCGGTTCTGCAGCGGATTGTAGAATGTCACCGGTTCGGCCTGCGCCTGCGCGAAGACGCCGGCCAGCCGTTGGGTGAAGGCTTCATCCGGCGCGTCGTCGGACCAGAGTCCGAAGATGCCGCCGGGATGGAGATGAGCCGCCACGCCACGCAGCCCGTCGGGCTGATAGAAAGATGTGCTGCGCGGATCCAGCAACCGCTCCGGCGAATGATCGATGTCGACCAGGATGGCATCGAACCGTCGCCCGGGTTGCGCGTGATCGAAGCCGTCCTTCGAAGCCGCCAGGGCGAAAAAATCACCGTGCACCAACCTGCAGCGGGGGTCCGCAGTGAGTCCAGGCCCGAGCGGCAGGAGCGCGCTCTGGTGCCAGTCGATCACGGCATCCAGCGCCTCGATGACGGTGAGAGACTTGACGCTCGGATGCTCCAGCACAGCCTGTGCGGTGTAGCCGAGACCAAGCCCGCCAACCACAACGTCTAGCTCTGCTCCAGCAAGCTTCGCCAGCCCCAGCCGGGCCAGCGCGATCTCCGAGGCAGTGAACAGGCTCGACATCAGGTATTCGTCGCCGAGCTTGATCTCGAAGACATCTACGTCCAGCGACAGGTTTCGGCGCCGGCGCAGGCTCAAGGCACCGATCGGCGTTGGACGATAATCGAGTTCTTCAAAGTATAGGCTCACTGGGCACCTCTGACCACCAGATGCCCTATTTCGCCGGGGTTCGCTACCCCTCGAAAACGACCTTGCGCCGGAACGCCTGCCTGAAAAGATCGTATCCGCAGGCCAGGTTGGCTCGCGGATACGCAGATCTCATGATGTTTTCAAACCCTAGAAATTGGCCGTTGCGGACAGTCGGAACGCACGGGGCGATCCCGGCGTGATGTTGTTGTTGCCATCGGCGGTTGCGTAATAGCGCCGGTCAAAGACATTCTCGACGTTGAGCTGGGCCCGCCAGCTCTGGTTCAGGCGGAAATACAGCGCCGCGTCGACCCGGGTGAAGCCGGGAATACGAACGGTATCGTCGGATGACGCATAGAAATTAGTGTAGTGAATGACGCCCACACCCGCCGCCCACATCGGCGTGAACTGATATTTGTTCCACAGTGAAAATGTGTTGTAGGGCACGAGGCCGACGCGGTTGCCGGCCACGATCGTGGTCGAATTGTCGCTCGCGATCCGCGCGTCGGTGTAGGCGTAGCCACCCGTCACCTGCCACGCATCCGTGACGTAACCGGCGAGACCGGCTTCGAAGCCCTTCGTTTTGGTGGCGCCGCTCAGGATGAACAGGCCGCTGCCGTTCGGATCGAGCAGCCGCTGATTGGTTCGATCGAGATTATACAAGGCGGTGGAGAATTGCAGGCGCGGATTGATGTCCCACTTCAGCCCCACTTCCGTGTTCACGAACTTCTCAGGCGCGGCAAGCGACGTGTTAAGCGCCAGGGTGCTGAATTGATCGCCCGCGCTCGGCAGATACGACACGCTGTAGCTGCCGTAGATCGACAGGTTCTCGATCGGCTTGACGATGACCCCTGCCCGCGGCGAGACGAGATCGTCGACGCGCGATAGCGTGACACCGGTGCGCCGATCGCGCGAATCCAGGTCGAAATGATCGAACCGCACACCGCCGATCAATTGCAGATAACGGGTGATTTCGATCTGGTCCTGCACATAAATTGCTCCCAATCCCAGATCATAGGTGTTGTTGGCATTACCCGCGGTGTTGCGGAAGGTCACCGGCGTGGTCAACACCGGATTCACCGGAGACGTCGGGAACGTCGTGGACACGTTGTTGAAGAAACCGTCCTGACGGTAACTCAGACCGGTCTGGCGCCCGACTTCGCCTCCGAACAGCAGGGTATGGCGGACGGGGCCGGTGTCGAATTTGTAGGTCAGATCGGTCTGATTGAAGACGTTGGTCCGGTCGGTTTCATTGTTATAGGCGCTCAGATTGAACGAGGTGCCGGCGGCGTTGACCGGGCCGCCCGGATAGATGTTCTGATAGAACTTGTTGTAGTTCGCCAATTGCGACGCGTTCTTGATGGTCCAGCCGTTTTCGAAATCATGCTCGATGACCGCCGAGGCGATATGCACATCGGCCAGCGCATAGTTGAGATCCGGATTTCCATAGAACATGGATGCCGAGGTCTGGAACGGAGACTGCGGCAACGCTCCGCCCGGCCGAGCCTGGGAGGGAATGCCGCGATCGACGGTGCGCCGATCATGCAGGTATTCGTAGCTCAATTTGACGGTGGTGGTGTCGTTGGGCGCAAACGTCGCCGTCGGATTGAAGCCGTAGCGCTCCAGCTTGACGAAATCCCGATAGCTTTCGGTATTCTCGTAGAATGCATTGAGGCGGAACGCCCAATTCTCGTTGACGGCCTGGCCGATATCGGTGGTGATCCGGGCGCCGGGATAGGAGTTGCCGCCGACGGTCACTTCGCGCACCGTGGTGCCGTCGGCTTCCTTCAGCACGCGATTGACCACGCCGCCGCCACCACCGCGGCCGAAGATCATGGCGTTGGAGCCCTTCAATACCTCCAGGCGCTGCAGATTGTAGAAATCGCGGAAATACTGGACGTCGTCGCGGATGCCGTTGGTGAAAAAATCCGCGTTGCTGCGCTGACCGCGAATGACCAGATCGTCGCGATGCGATTCGCCCTGATGGTAGATGACGCCGGGCACGTAACGAACGGCTTCACCGATCGATGTGAACGCCTGATCCTTGATGAACTCCTTGGTCAGCACCGTGACCGACTGCGGCACATTGATCAGCGCTGTCCTGGTCTTGGTGCCGCTGGTGATTCCCTGGGTGATATAACCGCTCTGCCCGGTGCGCGCATCCTGGCTGTTGACGCTCGGCGGCTGCCGCTGGGGCTGCGATTGAGCGACCTGCCGAGAGCGAACCACGCGACGCGCCGACGACGATCGCGTCGATTGAGCCCGCTGCGGGCGGCTCGCGCCCGGTGCGACATAGACCGGCGGCAGAGCTGCGGCACCCGGCCTCGCATCCTGCGCGATAGCCGGCTCGAAGCTGGCGGATATGGCAAAGCCGATCGCAATGGCACTTGCGGAGAGCAGAAGCCCCTTGTGCCGACGAGAAATACGCGCCCCAGCGCCGCTCAAAACAGTCATTGAATGCCCCCGTTTTCTTGATCCGCCCACACCAAAGGCGTCGTTTTCGCGCTCCCCTGGAAACGCGAGGAAACATTTGCCGGGCGAGAATTAGGGGAAAATTAGATGGACATTAGAATAGGTCGAGCGTCCGCCAGGGCAGCACTCGCGAGCCAGCTTCACGTCGGCAGGAACGATAAGCCCTCTAAAATTGTAATCGTTCTAAACTGGAAACCTGCGGAACGCTTGACCTGAAATACCTGGTACTCAACAAGATCATTTGACGCGGGGCCAATCTCAAGCTGCCAAATTCTGCTTGGAAAGCTGCCCCGCGGCGTTGTCCGAGCGATCATTGCACGCTCGACAACGCATTCCCTTTCCATGAACGCCATTCAGGCATGGGCCGAGACCGATGCGCGTTTTGCTGATCGAAGATGACGCGATGTTCGGCAAGGCGCTGGTCCGTGGCTTGAGTGACAACGGCATGAGCGTGGACTGGACGCGCAACGGCATCGATGGCTTCGCCGCCCTGGAACGGTCCGATTATGCAATCGCCCTTATCGATATCGGCCTGCCGAAGATGTCAGGCCTGGATGTACTCAAGGCGAGACGGCAGGCTGGCGCCAAAACGCCGGCCCTGATCATCACCGCCAGGGATGGCGTGAAGGACATGGTGGCCGGCCTCGACCTCGGCGCCGATGACTACATCGTCAAGCCATTCGAATTGCCCGTGCTGCTGGCCCGGATGCGCGCGGTGATGCGGCGCGCCGGTGATCGTGCGCTCCCCATCATGACAAGCGGTGAGATCATGCTCGATCCCGCCACGCAGATCGCGACGTTCCGCAATGTTCAGCATGTGCTGTCCGGCCGCGAATTCTCGGTGCTCTATGCGCTGATGGAGCGGCCGGGACGAATCCTGTCGCGGGCGCAGATCGAGAGCCGGATCTATGGGTGGGGCGACGAGGTGCAGAGCAACGCCGTCGACGTCCTGATCCATGGACTGCGCAAGAAATACGGCAAGGACGTCGTGCGGAACGTCCGCGGCGCCGGCTGGATGGTCACGAAGGATCTGACATGACGTCTCTCCGACAAACCCTGATGACTCATATCACGGTCCTGCTCATGATCGTCGGCTTCGCCGCTGCGGCCACGGCCTATGTTTTCGTCAAATACGAGGTCAACAGCTTCCAGGACAACGCACTGCAGGAAGTTGCCCTGAATGCAGGCCTGATTTACCGGCACGAAATTCAACCACGGATCGACGCCGAGCTCGAAGACCAGCTCGTTGTGCAGATCTGGGACCATGACGGGAAGCTGCTTCACCGTTCCGGACCCCACGTCGACATTCCCTACCGGACCGACCTCGGATATTTCGACGTCACGGCCGGTGGCGAGAACTGGCGGGTGTTCCGGGCCAGCGATCCGCAACATGCCGTGCAGATATCGCAGCGCTGGAGCGCCCGCGAAGAGGTGGCGGCCTACGCGGCCGCCGGGGCTGCCGTTCCCCTGATTGTCGCCATTCCCATCGCCTGGCTGCTGATTGCATGGTCCGTCAAGCGCGTGCTGTCGGGTCTCGGCCAGTTGTCGACGGATATCGGCGAGCGCAGTGCGGATGCGCGCGATGCCCTGAGCCTGACCGGGGTGCCGGTCGAAATCGCGCCGCTGGTCGGCGCGATGAACTCCCTGATCGAGCGACATCAACTGGCGCTGGAGACCCAGCGGCGCTTTGTGTCGGATGCGGCCCACGAACTCCGCACGCCGCTCGCGGCGTTGCAGATCCAGATCGATAATCTGCGGGCACGCGACCTCACCGGCGATATCGGTGACATTGCCATCGATCTCCTCGCAGGCATTCGCCGCGCCGGGTATCTGGTCAACCAGTTGATGACAATGGTGCGAGCCGACGCTTCCATGGAAGGAGAAACTGAGACTGTTGACGTCCGCGCACTTGTCAGCCTGGTCGCGTCCGGTTTTGTACCCCTCGCCAAGGCGAAAGGGATCGAGCTCTCGATCAATGTCGACGAGGATATTCCGATGACCACGAGAGCGTCTGACGTGCAACTTCTTCTATCCAACCTGCTCGACAATGCCGTGCGTTACACCGATGGAGGCGGCCTTGTGAGCATTCATGGAAAGTATCTGGACGGGTCCGTTGTCATCGACATCACCGACAGTGGATGCGGAATTCCAGAAGCCGCATTGCCTTATCTTTACGACCGCTTTTTCCGCGCCGCGCCGCCGGATATCGAGGGAACCGGACTAGGCCTCGCCATCGCCAAAACGGCGGCAGATCGCAACGGCTTTCACATCGCGATCGGAAATCGCCCCGGTTGCCGCGGCGTCAAGGCAACGGTCAGAATTCCATCGGGCAGCGCGTTGGCCGACCCCGCAAATCACATGGTGCGGGCGGAAGCCGCATGAATCCTGCCGTTTTCCTCGGCACGACCACTCGAATCAGGTCTAAACTGGGCTTGTCTTGATCGACAGGCCGTCAACGCCTATTGAGCGATATCGAACCGAGGCTTCGGTCGTTTCCCGGGATCCCCATCTGCGACCATGGCTCCTTTAGCCGGAATACCGACGCTGCATGCCTAGTTCCGCCACGATCTCCCGCATGGACCAGACCGACGTCGCGGCCAACGCGCTCGCCGTCCTGAATTCCGTGTTCGGCCTGCCGGCGTTTCGCGGGCCGCAGGAAGACATCGTCATGCACCTTGCCGGCGGCGGCAATTGCCTGGTGCTGATGCCCACCGGTGGCGGCAAATCGCTGTGCTACCAGTTGCCCTCTTTGCTCCGCGACGGCTGCGGCATCGTCGTCTCGCCGCTGATTGCGCTGATGCGCGACCAGGTCGCCGGCCTGCTCGAAGTCGGGGTCAAGGCGGCCGTGCTGAATTCGTCGCTGTCGTTCGAGGAAGCCAACGCGGTCGAACAGCGGCTGCTGGCCGGCGATCTTGACCTGCTTTACGTCGCCCCGGAACGGCTGCTGACGCCGCGCTGCCTCGGTCTGCTGGCCCGCGCGAAGCTGGCCTTGTTCGCGATCGACGAAGCGCATTGCGTGTCGCAATGGGGCCACGACTTCCGCCCGGAATATATCGGGCTGTCGGTGCTGGCGGAACGCTTTCCGAACGTGCCACGGATCGCACTCACCGCCACCGCGGATGATCTCACCCGTCAGGAGATCATCGACCGGCTGGGGCTGGACGGCGCGCCGAGCTTCGTGGCGAGCTTCGATCGTCCCAACATCCGCTACGAAATCGTCGACAAGCAGAACGCGAAGACACAGCTCGAGGCGTTCATCAGCCAGCGCCACGCCGGAGATGCGGGAATCGTCTACTGCCTCTCGCGCAACAAGGTCGAGGAAACCGCCGCCGCCCTGACCAAAGCCGGCATACCGGCGCTGCCGTATCATGCCGGTCTCGATGCCGCCGTTCGCGCCCGCCATCAGGACCGCTTCATCAACGAGGACGGTATCGTCATCGTTGCCACCATTGCGTTCGGCATGGGGATCGATAAGCCGGATGTGCGCTTTGTCGCGCATCTCGATCTGCCCAAGAGCATCGAGGCTTATTACCAGGAGACCGGCCGTGCCGGCCGCGACGGCAAGCCGTCCGATGCCTGGATGGCCTATGGCCTCGCCGACATCGTGCAGCAGCGCCGCATGATCGACGACTCGAACGGGTCCGATGCTTTCAAGCGGGTGTCGATCGGCAAACTCGACGCGCTGGTGGCTCTGGCCGAGACCGCGGGCTGCCGCAGAACCCGCCTGCTTCGATATTTCGGCGAAGCCGTCGCGGATCACAATCACAAATGCGGCAATTGCGACAACTGCCTGTCGCCACCGAACGTCCGCGACGGCACGGTCCTCGCGCAAAAGCTGCTGTCCTGCGCCTATCGGACCGGGCAGCGGTTCGGAGCGATGCATCTGATCGATGTGCTGATCGGCCGGGCGACCGAGCGGGTCAAGCAATTCCGGCACGACCAGCTGTCGGTCTACGGCATCGGCGCTGATCTCAACGAAAAGCAGTGGCGCGCCGTCGTGCGCCAGGTGGTGGCGCAAGGCCACCTGCAGGCCGACAGCGAGGCCTTCGGCGCGCTCAAGCTGACGGAGACGGCGCGTGGCGTGCTCAAGGGCGAGACCGAGGTGATGCTGCGGGAGGAAACCGCCGGATCGTCGGCGCATCGCGGAAGCAAGTCGAAATCAAAACGCGGCGCCGCGCCATCTTCGCCGGATACGGCCGGTCACGCCAAACACTCCGGCCTGCTTGCCGCGTTGCGGGCCTGGCGCTCGGAGACCGCGCGCAAGCGCGGGGTGCCCGCCTATGTCGTGCTGCATGACGCCACGCTCGACGGCATCGCGGCGGAACGCCCTGCGAGCCTTAACCAGCTGCGCAACATCTCCGGCATCGGCGACAAGAAACTGGAACACTATGGCGACGCGCTGCTGGCGCTGGTGGCGTCATCAGGCGACTGAAGCCGCCCGTCAACGTGATCGCCTTCATTCGATCCGTTCCGAATAGTGCTTCCTGGCTGCCCCGTCGACGTCCTCGAAATAATCGACATCGACACTGGTCGACCCAAGCGCGAGCGTGGCGAACCCGTGGGCGTAGACATTGTCCCGCAACGACAGCTTCATTTTCTTGTCCGTGACGAGCTGCGGAGGATTGTCGATCTTGTCGTTGACCTTATACGGATCGTCCTGTGAGAACACCGGGATGGCGCTGTGGCCAAGGCAGCGACCCCGCTCCAGGTTGAGGTGAGGCTGGTAAACGCACAGATTGTGTTCGTGCCCCCAAAACCAGGCCGCGATGGGCTTTCCGGTGCTACGCAATTGCTCGAACGCAGCCATCAGTCGCGGATTGCTGGCTGGATGGCGCCCGTTATCGGCCGCCGGCGCAACCGGTGAGAACGCCGAGAACAGTTGGTGGTGGGACAGCAGGATGGTCTTGCCGGGGAATTCACGGATGCGCTGTTCATGCCAATCCACCTCGTCCTGCTCCACATAGGTCGGCATCGGCGTGACATGGATAGGCGTATAATCGTGCTGGCCGGTGTCCATCGCCAGCAGCTGCCAGGAATTGTCGTCGGCCCGCAGGCAGAAGAAGCTTGCCGGCTGGGTCAACGGCGGCGTGTTCAGGCGCTTGATAAGATCGTAGAACCCCAATCCCCCGCAGTACATGTCGTGATTGCCGGACAGCGTGTAGACCGGCATGCCGGTCGCGGCACGGTCGAACACCGAATTCACGACCTCCTCGAAATTGATCCGGCATTCGGTCAGCGTCCCGGAATAGTAGATGTCGCCGAGATGGATGAGGATATCGGGATTCTGCGCCTTCAACTGCCGCAGCACGCGCTTGGCCGGCTCGGCGCCAGTGCCCCAATCCCCGATCAGCCCAATCTTGGCACCCGCTTTGATCGAAATGATTTTTGGCCCCACCGCAGCCGGGCGGATGTAGGGGATGGCCCGCTGGTCGCCGCC
This sequence comes from Bradyrhizobium prioriisuperbiae, assembly GCF_032397745.1. Lineage (NCBI taxonomy): Bacteria > Pseudomonadati > Pseudomonadota > Alphaproteobacteria > Hyphomicrobiales > Nitrobacteraceae > Bradyrhizobium > Bradyrhizobium prioriisuperbiae. The sequence goes on along the minus strand of NZ_CP135921.1, from coordinate 3,000,311 downwards.
GGGACCGAAATAGCCGAGATATTCCGTAATCGTCTGAATCCATTTCAAATCGCATTTCGACCCGGGACGGAATTCGCTTTCAATCTGGCTAACCTTGTCGATATCCCCCTTGAGCTTCGCCCACATCAGATTGAGGGCGAGCGTGGCGCAGACCTTGGCGTTCTGGCCGATCGACATGTCCTCGAGGCCACTCTCCTGAAGGATTTCGACGGTCCTGTCGCTCCGGCCATCACGGGCCACCTCTGCAGCAACCTCCTCGGCAACCTGTTCCGCCGCGACGAGCTCCTTCGGTTTGTCCAGCGTGATTGCCGCGCCGGTGCTTTCCAGCTCGCCTTGCTCAGCCGCTCGCTCCGCTGCGAGCTGGCGGCCAACATCTGCAGCCCACGACTGGTAGACCGACAGAAATTGATCGCGAAATGTGAGGGGACCCTGGTCCATCAACAATCTCCCTCGGCGCAACGGCCGAAATGCAGCATCAGATCACTTTGAAATCGGATGTCATCAACTCTTTCGCAGGCACCGGTGCTTTCAGCCGTCGCTCGAGATCGGCGAGGACCACGTCCGACACCGCCTTGTGAGCGAGACGGCAGAACATAGTCTCTCCACTGGCAAAGAAGCCGTTTTCAAACAGCTTGTTCACCGGCGCGCCTCCCAGGCAGAGATCGAAATAATCACAGCTGCCGCGGCACTGCCGAATGCCGGCTTCGATGTCGGTCCACATCCTGCGAAACGGCTCTCCCGCCAGAATAGCGTCGAGGGTCGCGTCAGGCAGGCGGCCTATCGCGAACGTGTCGTAGTCGCGATGGGTCAAGCCTGCGAGTTCCGGAGAAAACGTGAACAGCTCCCCTGCCACGGAGACCGTGATGATGCCGAACGGAGCATTCTGAGAATTGCCGGACATCCGCCCGAAAGCCGGATGTTCCAGACATGCCATCAGCTCCTGCTGCTCGCGAATGACGACGGGCGGGGTCGCCTCGCAGGCCGCAGCCACCGCCTCAGCCAGGAAGCCGCGAAACGCGCGTTCGCACCCTGCTCGCTGCAGGGTGGATCGGCCGCCGGACTGCTCGATTTCCTCAATATTGAAACCGACGTCGGTCACGCCGCTCAAGCGGAAGAAGTCGATCAGCTCGCCGGCCCGCGGCAAGCTGGCAGCGCCCACAACGCAGATCACATGAAACGGCACATTGCGCTTCTGCAGCATGTCAATGCCGCGCATCACCCGCGCGTGGGTCGGAGCCCCGGACCTGGTCTTGCGGCGCGCATCATGCAGGCTTGCCGGACCATCGAGACTCACGCCAATGCGAACGCCAAACTCTAGAAACAGGTCGCACCACTCCTCGGTGATCAGCATGCCATTGGTCTGGATGGCATGCGGCAGGCGGCCAACCGCCGGCGACATCTGATCCACCACACGAAACGCCTCGCGATACCAGTCCGCGGCAACCACCAGCGGTTCGCCCGCATGCCAGACCACCGTCATGTCCGGCGCGTTCAGGTCCTCCCGCAACACGAAATCGACGGCCGCGCGAACCGTGTCGATCGGCATGACACGGCGGTCATTGCGATGGGGCAGATAACAATAGTCGCAGCTAATGTTGCAGAACGGCGTCGGCTGCAGGATGAGCAGTCCGGTCGCGTGTCGGCACGCATCTCTGCTCAAGAATTCCGCCACCCGCTGGACCAGTTCTTGAAGTTGGAAAAGTTGGGAAATCTCGGCTGCTGGGCGACGACGATATTGGGATCGTACAATTTCCTGTCGATCAAGGTCTTTAGATAATTCGCGCGGATGGTGGCGAGCCGTTGAATTGGCTTCGACTGTTCCTGGGCGGGCGTATCCGCGTCCGGCAACGACTTCGCCGTGGCCGGCTGTGCAGCAGCGGTAGCGAGCCCGAGCCCCAGCAACAGCAGCGTCCTCTCACGCCTCATTGTAAGTCTCCCAGGAGCTTCTTCGACGGAATGGGCCATTGCCCCTCCTCGCTCGACAGATAGTCGAGGCAGGCCGGGAATAGTCGGCAGAACTTCGATGGACGAAAGTTCTCGCCGCCCGTCCTGCCGTCATCGTTCCAGGTCACACCCTGCCATTTCAATGCGATCAGGGCCGCTATTTTGTCCTTTGCGACCATGTATCGCCAGGTGTTTTCGTGCTTGTCCTTGAGCCAAAGCCACCCATCCTGGAGACGGGCAAACCTTATCGTTGCAAAATTGTCCAGAATTTGCACGCTAGGCTCTTTCGACTTTTTCTCGTCCGATTTGGCCTGCTGATAGCGGAGCTCAATCGTCGATTGGCATTCCAACGAGGTCTCCTTGCAATCCCCCTCCGCGTAACTCACCGCCAGATCTCGTTTAATCCGATCGTACTCGACAGGAAATCCGCATTCCTTGATTTTCCTTGATCCAGTCCCGGGGCGGGCCGAAACGTCGGAGTACTTGCACGGTTGCCATTCGATTGAAGTCGCATAACCGGAATCGTCGGGATCAAGCAATCCCGTGGTAGACCAGATCAACAGCCTCGAATCATTCTCCGGGATCGGAAGAGAGAAGCCGACCTGACCGTCTTCGTTGAAGGATTCAACCTTTTCCAAGGCTTCTCTCGTGAGTTTATGTCTTAGATAATCATAGGACAGCCGCGTCTTCTCGTCAGTCAGTTTGGTCAAATCCACGGTCGAATTCATCTGCCGCTGAGGCAGCAGCTTGCCCGTCCACTCGCCATTCGGCTGCTTCGGCCTCGACCAGACAATTCGTGTCAGCACGGGTGGATACGAGCTGTCGGTCCAGAACATCAACCAGCGTGCATCGTGAGACAAACACAGGAGCGTATTGTCTGGAAGAGGAATGCCGTCGGGGGTCTGTGCCGGCTGCTCTACTCCCCGATCGCTCGCACTCAAGTCCGCCGGCTTCCAATATCCATAACCTCGAGAAAGGCCCAGCTTAACGTTGCCTGGCCCCTGAACCTCCAGCTCTGTGGTTTCTCCGCCGGTAATCTTGCAATTGGCCTTTGCCGCGCCCGATGGCGTATTTGAAAAACGAAGCGACACTTCATTTCCAAGGATCTTCCGCACTCCGCTGTCGACTTGAAACAGCGTTTCACGCAGAATTTGCAATGGCTCGTCTTCAAGACGCGATGACGCATCGTAGCCGTCAGCTATCTGCAAGGAAGCGTACAGTTCCCTGTATTGAACGGCACTTCTAAATTCGGACAGGTTGGTTCGCAACGAAATGATCGAATTGTAGAGTTGATAGTTCTGCGTTTGATTCCGCGAGGCAATGCGCCCGAAGACCACCGCCCCAATCACGAGCGCCGCGACCGCAACGCCCACTACGAACCAAAAAAGCCGGAGCGTCCAGCTATTTTTCTGCCACCATCTTGCATTCTCCCATACGTCTTCGATCGCGCTGAAACTGTTCGCCGGCGCACGAGCGGCCCCGGTGGCCGATTGATTGGAAAGCGCCGCCACGACCCAGGCCCGGCTGAAGATTGGCTCGTCGCCAAACACACTTTGCAGTCGCGCTCCGGTTTCGTCGGGGATGACGGCATATGCGTCTCGCGCTCGGCCGGAAAAAATTCGAACCAGTGGATTCCGGCTCTTTCGGTTGTTAAGGCGACCTGCGGATGAATCGATATCACGCAGTCTCTGCTGAACGAACTGCTTTTCCTTGAGCCAACCCTCATAGCTGGCCCAGTTGCGAATGAAGGCTTCGTGATTGACGTTGTATCGAAGCGGCTCTTCCGACCCGATGCGCTCGATCAGACCGGCCTTCTCGAACTCGGATAGCTCGCGCGCAAGCCCTTTGCCGAAAGCGATGCGATCGTATTTTGGCGTTTTCCATTCGGTCAGGCCCGAAGCCTCAACGATGTCCTCCAGGGAGGCGAACCTGCGCGCCGGACGGCCGCGATCGTCCAGTTGCGCAAGACAGCAGAACGCGACGATCAAAGCGGCACGTTCAGGAGACGGATTGCCAAATCCGGCTTTGGGACTGTCGGCGACTTTTCCATCAGGCGAACGATCGGGGACAGGCGTACCTTCAACGCCACCCCACTTTTCGATCGCTTGCTTCAGAACCGTATCCGCGTGGGCATTCAGGCATCGTCCGAGATGACTTTGCTGATTTTGGCTTCCGGCGCCTGACGCCACAGGAGCGGCCTCCTTAGCGGATCTTTCCGGCAGAATCCAACCCGGCACCTTCTCGATGTGGTCCCTGGTGATTTCAAATCGGGCGGCAGGGTCCTTCTCCCTGCAACGAAACCAGTCGTCGACAGCCTCTTCCCACAACAGCGGCAGAAAGTGTTGAAGCAGCGGCAACTGATCCGCGGTGTGAAGCGCTGCGGTGCCAGCCGTCTGATAGGCCCGTTGCAGCCACCGGACGGCTTCCGCCGTGTAGGGCGCCGTCTCCGACGACGTGATCGGCAACTCCCACAGCGTCGTCTGGCGTCGCGCCGGCTCCACGATCGCCCGTTCGATATCCTCGTTCGAAACCAGGTCGATCAGGTACATCGAGCTGTTGACGACGTCGGCGATGCCCTCGAATTCCGAGCATTTGTGCAATTCCTCGCTGCGCATCGTGGCAACGATGAACAGGCGTTCCGGCGCATACTCATGGACCTTGCGCAGGAGCTGCATCAGCGCCTGTCGTCCATCAGCGTCGGTCTGCTCGCGAAACACCTCCTCGAACTGGTCGATATGAATCAGCAGCAGCGGCTTTCCAGACCGCTGCGCATGCGACTCGATCTCATCCAGCCTGTCGAGGGTCTCGTCGACGAACTGAAACAGGGCAGCGATCGCGAGAGAACGCCTGCCGGTGGCCTTGTCGAGGGGCGCCAGTCGTTCGACCAGCCTGTCGTGGAGTTGCTCCCTGAGTGCGGGCAGATCTTTTGCGTCCGGACAATTCAACCCCGCCGCGATCCTTGCAAGCCGCTCGGCAGCCCCATCGGACATCGGATCAGCGACAATAACATCGATGATGCGGGTAACGACCATGTTGAGCGACGTCAGAAGCTGCTCAATCGGATCCTGCGCCGGGCGCATCTGGGCCACGTACCAGGCGCCCGAAATTGTCGCCATGTCGATGGTATTGAGCTCGGCGATCAGTCCGGCCAGTGTGAGCGACGACTTGCCGCTGCCGGAGCCCCCGACCACGAACGTGATCTGACGTCTCGCTTCTCCGGTGCCCCGAGAACGGCCGGCGAAGAACGACTTCAGTTCGGCCTTCTGGCGCTCGCGTCCAAAGAAGAACTGGTTCAGCTCGGGCTTGAAGCTGCGCAATCCCGGATATGGGACGGTGACCAGCGCGCCGGGGCCCGCCGGAATGCAGTTCCTGTCACCCGCCAGCCATCGCGTGATGAACCTGTCGGCCTGTCGTTCGACCGGCCGATCGTCCCGCCGCGACGGCTTCACGATTTCATTCATCAGGATACGTCCGCCAGCAGATCGCGGGCTTCTCGCGCGATGTTCTTGAAACCCTGCTCGTCGAACTTCAATGTGCCGTCACTTGCAGCGGTTCGTTTCAGCAGGTTCCAGCGATGAACCGAACTGTCATGGTCGAATTTCAGGCCCTCGAACGAACCCGCGTTTCTCAGCAGGACTGCGACACGCAGGATAGGCGGTCTCTGGGCATTGCCGAACAGACGATTCACCGCGCTGTCGATCCGCTTGTCGGCACCTTCGAAGCGCCGGATCGTGTCGTCACGCTGGGCTTCGAGATCGTGTAAAGCGATAACGTTGAGTCCGTTCTTGGTGAATTTCTTGACGCTGTCCTCGATCTTCTCGAACGAGATCGGCACGGTATTGGGCACCATGTCCTGGCCTGCGCCGGCCTGCGCTGCCGATTGCAGCGACGTGACCACCAGCCGGCGATTGAGCTGCGTCTGGGCGGGATCGACCGATTTTGGGTCTTCGTAACGCACGATCATCCTGCGGCTTGCTCGGCCGGGAAACCCGGCCAGCTCCGCCAGACGCGCGCCGAAATCCTGCGCCTGCCCGGTCCAGCCGAGGTCTGCCCCCTCGCTCGGCCAATCAGGTCCCTCCGGACGCCAGTAGACCCGACGGAATCGGCTGAGCTCGGCGAGCCAGCTGTCGTCATCGCCAAAGTTAAATCCGAACGCATTCAAGAGATGAGGCTTCAGCGCCGTTTGAGCCTCGCGCGTCGTTGCCGCGCGATCGGCAATCGCACGCACGAATATCGGAAACCTGCCGTACGTCTGGGCGCGCTCGGTGTCGGACATCCGCGCCCGTTTCGACCAGCCGTCCTCCCAGAAATCGACCCGGTCTGCAGCGCGATTGACCAGATAGGAGACGAGGTCGTCGACCGCCGTCGAGAGCTCGTCCGAGGCATTTCCCGTCGGCTCACCCAGGACGATGACCGAACTTGTCGACGGCAGCGAAGGCGCGACAGCTGGATTCCTGACCCAGTCCGCAAGACTTTTCCTCAGGGCGGCGAAGTCATCGCCAACGCGAAACTTGGTCCAATACGCACAGCCGTCGGGCGGAATGGTATTGGCGTATTTTTCCTTCCACCAAGTCTCGCCGGCGTCGTCCAGCACCAGGATGATCAGCTTCTGTCGCGTCGATGTGTCAGCCGAAAGCCTGCTGCGCCACCCCTCAAACGCCGTTGCAAAAATCTCCGAGTGGTTCGACGACGCTACATAATAGCGGTCAAGCAGCGCGACGAAATATTCGCTCCGGCTGATTTCGTCACGCAATCCTTCGCTGATTCTGCCATCGAGCCTGCCTGCCGCCGGTCTCTGCAATCTGTCGCCGAATGCGTCGTCGAACACACGATTGTCCTCCAGCGTGGCCGCCCAGTTCGCCATGCCGGAATAGCTCAGAAACCACGACTGATCGGAGCCACCGCTGTTGAGATGCTCGACAAGAGGCCCGATACGGCGGATGAGATCGTCACGCTTCGTTGTTTCCGATTTCCAGTACCCTCCCAGATGATCCAGCAGCTCGCCGCTTTGCCCTCGCTTGTTCTTGGCGGTGATGAAGAATTTGACCTGACCGACAAACGGCTGGTTGCTGGGAACTTGTGTCGGAAAACTTTCGTTCAGAGAAGCACCGACAAACATGTCAAAGTCGGTGGCGTCGACGAAGCCGTCAACGATGCACCCCGCCAGTTCGACGCAGCCACGAGCATCCAGTGTCGATGCCATTGCCCAGCCTCACGAAAAAATATTATAAAACGCAACTCAAATAAGAATTGGAAAGTGCCTACTATCTACCCCTGACCGGCTGATGCAATATGATTTTGCAGGCATCGATCAGAGCTATTTTCATCCGCAGTCATTTCGTCGACGCAACTCTACCTGGACCTATTTCACGTTCTGCCGACGACACCGTCGTTCGGGCTTCAGCAAGGCGATTGCCATGGACTGGTCCACCCTCAATGGAATGCAGCAGAAGCTTTTGCGCGAAACCATATTGTCCGCGTACACCGATCCGCTTGAATTCAACATGTTCCTGGCGGCCGAGCTCAACAAGCCGGCACTGGCCACGATCGCTGCGGGCGCGACGTTCGAGCAGCAGATTTTCTCCCTGATCGTCAAGGCGAAGGCGCAGGGATGGACGCAATCCCTGGTCGAGGCTCTGCAAAGGGATCGACCTGATAATCCGCTGGTGAAAAACCTCCCTGACGCGGTTCGCATGACGGGAACCGAGCAGCCGCGAACGGCCGGTCATGCGCAGCTGTCGCTTGAGAAGATCGTCCGGGGCGGTGGCTTTGCGCAGCTGAGGGAGTTCTCGCAGAAGCTTGCAATGATCGGAGAGGCGGTTTGCAGGATCGAGGCGCCGGCCGGCACCCCGATGGGCACCGGGATCCTGGTGGCGCCGGACCTTGTCGTCACCAATTACCACGTGGTGCAGCAGCACATCGAAAGCCGGGCCAATCTTCCCGAGATCGCCTGCCGGTTTGATTACGCAAGCGATGCCTCCGGTGTTGCCGATGGAGTTGCGATCGGCCTGACGACAGCTGGCGACTGGACGATCGGGAGCAGCCCTTATGATCCGGCGGCCGACACCCGCGGCACCGGGCTTCCCAAGGACGACTGCCTCGACTTCGCGATCCTGAAGCTCTCCACGCCGTTCGGCGGCGAGCGCAAGCCGCTGTCGTTGTCGCCCACCGCGGCCGGGATCGACCAGAATCTGCCCGTCCTCATCGTTCAGCATCCCAAGGGCGCTCCAATGTCGCTCGCGATCGGCGCCTCGCTTGGCTTGAACGAGAACGGTTCGCGATTGCGTTATGATACCGATACGTTACCTGGGTCGTCGGGCTCCGCGGTTTTCAATCAGCAACTCGAGCTCATGGCGCTACACCACGCTGGAGATCCCTCCGCCGTGACGCGCGCCGCGTACAATCAAGGCATTCCGATTGCGAAAATCGTTGCCGCGCTCCGCCAGCGCGAGCAGGACTTCCAGTCAAAAGGAATTCCAAAATTCTGGATCAGTTGAAAATCGGTCACGCGATCAGCCGTCGCGACGACGTCATTCCAAGTCATATGTCATGGGTGAAGCGGAAGATTATTTGGCCCGACCACTCATCCACGGCCAGACAAACCGTATCGCAGCTCCGAAAAGAAAAGTGTGACCTCGGTCACACGTCGGCTCCTGCTTCGCTGAAGCCTCGGAGAGCATGCTGCTTCGCGTCAGGGAATCTGCCAATCCTGCGAAGCGCGTCAGCGCGAACCAGGATGGCCTGCCACCCGAAGCCCGTCAGGGCGAAGGGTGGCGGAGAGAGCGGGATTCGAACCCGCGATACGGTTTCCCGTATACACACTTTCCAGGCGTGCGCCTTCAACCACTCGGCCACCTCTCCACGGGCCTCTCATGACGGGGCCGGGCGGGTTTTGCAAGAGAGTGCGGACAAGCGCCGGAACATTTCCACAACACATTGATAAAAAAGAGATATTTATCCCTGTAAAGGCCCCCCGAGCGAGCCTTCGGCGCCTGCCGGCTTGATTTTTAGCGCTGCTGCGGCGAGACCGGGACTCCGAACCATGGAGCCAGCCTGGATGACCGAGACAATTCTCCGCCTTCAGGGGCTGAAATGCCCCCTGCCTGCGCTGCGCACGCGCAAGGCGCTGCGCAAACTGAGGAGCGGAGAGATCGTGGTGGTGGAATGCACCGATCCGCTGGCAGCGATCGATATTCCCCATCTGGTGCAGCAGACCGGCGATATCCTCGAACTGTCCGAGCAAACCGAGGCGGTCCTGACATTCCGGATTCGCAAGCAATAGGGCCCGCAGATGACCAATCGTCTTTTCGTCCTGTCCGCGGCGATGATCGCACTGCTGCAGACCAATATCGCCTTTGCCGCCGGACCCTCCTGCCGGCGTGATGGCACCGCGGTGTTTTGCGAAGACGGACGTCGCGGCATCCTGTCGGGAGAGTCCATCATCTGGAGCGACGGCACGCGCTCAAGCGCGGCCACCCAGCATCCCAGCGTGATCATCGGCCACAAGCCTTCGGTCCATATCGGCCCGGGCGTCTTTGTCGGCAAAGGCAGCGGCGTCGTGCCGCTGGACGATCCGAACGCGCCGAACAAGACCCGCTGCGCCATCATCGAGGGCGTGTCGTACTGTGACTGACGATAAGGATTGATCGCCGACAGAACTGATGGTTGGCAAGACTCCGCGCCGCGGAGCCTGCATCAATAAAGTGCTCCAGCCGTTACCGGCCGGCACCTACCGAATAAAGCGGTCGCACCGTCGGACCGTAGACCGGCTTGACCGCAGCAACGAGCTTCTTGTCACCCAGCGTATGTGCCTCTTCAAGCGCGTCGACAAAGTCCGCGAACCATTGCTGGATGGTGCCCGCGCGCAGTTTCACCATCATCGCCTCCCAGCGCATGCGGCGCTCGGACGCCGGCATGGTCAGGGCCGTCGAGATCGCCCGCGCCAGCGAATCGACGTCATGGGGATTCACCAGCAGCGCGGTGTCGAGTTCGTTCGCGGCGCCCGCGAATTTCGACAGCACCAGCACACCGGGATCGGCAGGATTTTGCGCGGCGACATATTCCTTGGCGACCAGATTCATGCCGTCATAAAACGGCGTCACCACACCGACCTGGGCGGTGCGGTAGAATCCGGCCAGAACCGTCTGGCTGAACCCCTTGCTCAGGTAGCGGATCGGGGCCCAGTCGACCTCGCCATGGCGACCGTTGACGTCGGTCACGAGTTTCGACAGTTCCGCCTGCAAGTTTCCGTAAGCCTCGATCGCGCCGCGCGACGGCGTGGCGATCTGCAACAGTGACACCGCGCGTTTAAGCTGCGGTTGCATGGTGAACAGCCGATCGAATGCGCTGATCCGATTGACCAGTCCCTTGGAGTAATCCACTCGGTCGACGCCGATCGCGAGCTTTTCGCCATGCAGGCTCATGCGCAGCCGCGACACGTCGGGATGAGATGCCGCGCGCGCCGCATACTGCGCAAAGGCGTCGACGTCGATACCGATGGGAAACGCCGCGAGGCGCGACGTGCCATAGGATGACGTCACCACGCCATCATCCACGTCAAGACCAAGTTCGCTGCGAAGATACTCCGCGAAGTTCTCGCAATCGTCTTCGGTCTGGAATCCGATCAGATCGTAGGCAAGCATCGCGCCGATCAGTTCGCGATGGTTCGGCACACCGTTGATCACCGATGCCGCCGGCCAGGGCGTGTGCAGAAAGAAGCCGATCGGCTGGCGCACATCGAGCTCACGCAGCTCGGCGCCGAGCGCGAGGAAATGATAGTCCTGAATCCAGAAAGCGGTATCCGGCTTGCGAAAACGCAGCAGCGCCCGCGCCATGAAGGCGTTTACCTCGCGATAGGATTTGTAATCCTCGTTCGACACCCGGATCAAATCCGGGCGCGAATGCAGCGCTGGCCACAACGCCGAGTTGGCGAAACCTTCGTAATAACCGCCATAGTGGGCAGCCGGAAGATCGAGCAAGGCAATTGCGCCCGCGCCAAGCGATTCGATTTGTGGGAACAAATCCTTGTGCGCGCCATCGCGCACACGACCGCTGGAACCCACCCAAATCGCACCGGATTTTTCCACCACCGGCAATAGTGCCGCCGCCAAGCCCCCAGTCATGGGCTCGTTTGCCTTCGCGCGCGCCACGCGATTTGAGACAACAACGAGGTTCACAGGCTGTTCTCCGAATTTCAGTCGAGAGATAAACGGCCATTCATCAATATGGTTCCTAAGTGATCCGATCGAAGTTTTGAATGGAACTCAGAAGCCTATGATTCTCGTGCAGTTTCGCGCCAATGGTTGCTAAGGGGCTCGCAAGCCACAACAAAGATTCAATTGGAATCACCGCGCAGCCAACATTCGTCCCAATTGAAGTCAAATTCAGGCGCCGCCAAGAATGGAACCGGGTTCCATCGGCAATGCCCGATCTATGTGCAGTCTTTGGTTGAGTTGAACCGCGATTACAGCGCAATGATTTCTTCGCGGCCGAGCAACTGCGTCAACCAGGCCCGGACATGCGACGGATCTTTGAAGTGGCCGGTCACGCCCTTGGCGAGGCGTCCGACGGAAAAGGCATGCCCCTGCAGATCCGGCATGATCGCGAACACCGTTTCATCGGTGACGTCATCGCCGAGAAAAACCGGAACACGCCCCTTGAAGGGCGAGAATTGCATCAACTCGCGCACACCGCTCGCCTTGTTGAAGCCAGACGGCTTGATCTCGCAGACCGATTTTCCCGGCAACACCTCGAGCGGCGCCTCGGACAATTCAGCGCGGATCGTCGACACCGCATCATAGATCGCCTGCTCCGCCTGCGGCGCCTGCCGAAAATGCAGCGCCAGCGAATAACCCTTGTCTTCGAGCAGAATGCCTGGATCCAGCTCGGCGATTTTGGCGAACCGTCGTTTCAAATCCGGATCGATCGGCTGGATTTTCGATGACGTCACCGAGCCGCCAGGCGTGAGACGCATTTCGGCGCCGTGGCCACCGACCGCAGGAAATTTCGCGGGCGCAAAAATCATGTCGAGATCGCGGATGGATCGTCCGCTGACCAGCGCCAGCGCGCCACCTGTCCGTTGCAGCAGGCTATCCATCGCGGTCCGCAGGTCGGGCGGCACCACGACTTCGCTTGGCGTCGGCGCGAGTTCGAGCAATGTGCCATCAACGTCCAGCAGCAGCGCGCAATCCTCCAGTGACGGAATGATGATCGGATCGGTCAGGAGGATCGGATCCTCAGGCGCTGTTTCCGGCGGGGCCGGTCGGGTTGCATCCATTCTCATTCAATCCTGCTCGATGGCCGCCAGCGGCCGTGCAATCGATTCCAGCGGACGGCGTTCAGCCGCAACGCAGAAACGCCAGGCGACCACAGCGGCTAGTATCATCAATGCTGCGCCCAAAAGATACCCGGCGAACACACTGCTGCGGGATCCGCTGTCGATCAGTGCGCCGAACAGCGCCGGCCCGGCGATGCCACCGATGCCGGTGCCGATCGCATAGAACAGAGCAATCGCCAGGGCCCGCACCTCGAGCGGAAAGGTTTCGCTCACGGTCAGGTAGGCCGCGCTCGCCGCCGGCGATGCAAAAAAGAAGATCACCATCCAGGCGATGGTCTGGGTTTGCGCGCTCAGCAGCCCGAGCGAAAACAGATACCCGGAGCCCGCGAGCAAGACACCTGACACGCCATACGTCAGCGTAATCATAACGCGACGTCCGAGCGTATCGAACAACCGGCCCAGCAGCAGAGGGCCGAGAAAATTACCGGCCGCGAATGGAAGGATGTACCAGCCGACATGGTCGGCGGCGATGCCGAAGAAATCGGTCAACACCAAGGCATAGGTGAAGAAGATCGCATTGTAGAAAAAGGCTTGCGCGATCATGAGGGCCAACCCGACCAGCGAACGTTGCCGATAAGTGTGGAGCAAGGTCTGCGCCACCTCGGACAGCGGGGTGTGGTGCCGCATGGTCAGTTTGATTGTCGGCAAAGGTTGATTGGCGTCCGTGTCGGAATGGACAGCGGGGACCGCCCCCTCGATCTCCCGCACGATCTCATGGGCCCGCTCCGGCTGGCCATGAATCATCAGCCAGCGCGGGCTTTCGGGAATCCAGAATCGCATCATGAACACGACCAGCCCCAGCGCCGCGCCGGTCAGGAACGACAACCGCCAGCCGAGCTCCGGATTGATCACCTGCGGATCGAGCAGCACAATGGCGCAGACCGCACCGATCGCTGCTCCAATCCAGAAACTGCCATTGATCACGAGATCGGTCCAGCCGCGGTAACGCGCCGGGATCAGCTCCTGGATGGTCGAATTGATCGCGGTATATTCACCGCCAATGCCGGCGCCGGTCACAAACCGGAACAGCGCGTAACTCCAGACATTCCATGAAAGCGCCGTCGCCGCGGTCGCCGTGAGATAAATCGAAAGCGTGATGAAGAACAGTTTCTTGCGGCCGATACGATCGGTCAGCCACCCGAACACGATGGCGCCGAGCACGGCACCGGCAAGATAAGCGCTGTTGGCGAAGCCGATATCGGTGTTGGTGAAGCGCAAAGTCGGACTTTGTTTCAGCGCGCCGGACAGCGCACCGGCCAGGGTCACTTCCAATCCGTCCAGAATCCAGGTGACGCCAAGGGCAGCAACCACAAGGGTATGAAACCTGCTCCAAGGGAGACGGTCGAGACGCGCCGAAAGATCGGTTTCAATCGTGCGCGCAACCGTCTGGCCGGGGGATGATTCGGAGGCGTTTATCTCCATCCCCGCCGATGCATGACTCGTTTCACTCATCATGCATCCTCAATGGCTCAGCACTGCCTTCTTCTCTTGTCGCGGCCGTATGTGTCGATCAGGAACCCAACGCCTCGGAGCTCAACCGTGCTCCGACAAGCGAATGGCTCGCCCCGCGTTGGGGAACTAACGTCCGCGCGACCGCAGGGTTCCCGCCGAAAGGAGCGGTTCCGCAGCCGCTCAAAAACAAAACGCCCCCGGGCTTTTGACCCGAGGGCGTGTTGCGAGAATTGTAGTTGGACGATCAGGCCGCCCGGATCGTGGACATGAAGCGATCGAGCTCCTGGCGAAGCCGCGCGCTCTCGACTGACAGTGTTTGTGCCGAGTTCAGGACTTCGCCCGACGCAGCACCGGTCTCGCTGGCACCGCGATTGACCTCGGTGATACTGCCTGCGACTTCCTGGGTGCCATGCGCAACGCTCTGCACGTTGCGGGCGATTTCCTGGGTGGCCGAGCTCTGCTGCTCCACCGCGGTCGCGATGGTCCCGGCGATCCGCGAAATCTGGCCAATGGTCTGGCCGATTTCCTTGATCGCGGCGACCGACTCCTGGGTCGCGACTTGCATGCCGGTGATGTGCGAAGAGATTTCGTCCGTCGCCTTCGCCGTCTGGCTCGCCAGCGACTTCACTTCCGACGCGACCACAGCAAAGCCGCGTCCGGCTTCGCCGGCTCGCGCAGCTTCGATGGTGGCGTTGAGCGCCAGCAGGTTGGTCTGTTCTGCGATCGCGGTGATCAGCTTCACGACATCGCCGATCTGCTGAGCCGCACGCGACAGCTTTGCGATCCGCGCGTCGGTCTGTTCGGCCTGGGTCACCGCCGCTGCAGCAATGCGGCTGGATTCCTGCACCTGCCGCCCGATCTCGTCCACCGACGCGGAGAGCTCTTCGGTCGCCGAGGCAACCGACTGGACATTGGAGGAGGCTTCCTCCGAAGCACCGGCCACGCGGCCGGACAGTTCCTTGGTGGTATCGACCGTCCGTGTCAGTGTCGCAGCCGCGCTTTCCAGCTGGCCAGCCGACGATGACACGTTCGAGACGATGCCACCGACCGCGGCCTCGAAGCTGTCGGCGAACCGATGCAGCTCGTTGCGGCGCGCATCGCCTGTCGCCTTGTTTTCGGCTTCACGCTCCGCTGCCTCACGCTCGGCTTTCGCCACCGCCTGCACCTTGAACTCTTCCACGGCGCTTGCCATTTCGCCGATCTCGTCCTTGCGGCCGAGGCCGGGCAGCACGACGTCGAAATTGCCGCTAGCGAGCTCGCGCATGGCCTTGCACATCCCGATCATCGGCCGGGAAATGCCCTGACCGAGCATCCAGGCCAGCAGCGTGCCGAGCACCAGGCCGCCGATGCCGAGCAGCGTCACGAAATTCCGGGTGTCGCGCGCGACCGCAGCCGACTCGTCGGAGATGCGCTGCTGTTGCACCAGCAGGCCGTCCTTGATCGCCTTGCCGTCCTTGGTGATCGCGGTGGCGGCATCGGTCATCTTGGCGGTCAGCTCATCGACCTTGGCGGCGTTCTGCACGAACTTCGTGAACGACTCCTGGTAGCCGCCGAGCTGATCGGAGATCTCCTTGATCTTGGCGGTCAGCTTGTCGTCGCTCGAGGTCAGCGAAGCGAAGCTGTTCTTCAAGAGATGAATGCGTGCGGTCGCGCTGTTGGCGACAGCCTGGTCCGGCTTGACGATGAAGTTGCCGACGTTGGCGGTGACGGCGGCGGACTGCATCGCCATCTCCTTGACGCTCGACTGGAACGAGGTCTGGCCGGCGAGCGCCGCGGTATCGGCGAGGTCTTCGAGGCGGTAACGGAAGAAGTTACCCAACCGCAGCAACTGGTTGGAGGCGATCCCGGCGTTCTCGGACTTGATCTCGACCACCTGGGCGAACAGCTTGGTGAAGTCGACGAATTTTCCGGACAGGGTGGCGATCTGCTGCCAGCGGTCCTGGGTCGCAACCGTCTCGGCGCGCCGGATCGCCTTGCGAAGATCGGCTTCGGCAGCGCGGGCGGCCGCCTCGTCGGCGGCATATCCGGTCAGCGCGTAATAACGTGCGAGCAGCTGATACTCGACCAGCGCGCGATCGATATCGCGGGCGGCGTCGGTTTCCCCGACAATGTCATGATAGGAGCTGACGCCCTGCGAGATCCGCTCGAACCCGAAATAGGCGACCCCCATGCTGAGGGCGGAGAGGCCGAGCACCGTGAGGAAGCCCAGCATGATCTTGGCGCGAAACCTGATGTTGGACAGAAAACCAGATTTCTTCTGCTTCTGCTGCTTTTGCCCTGCGGCTCTTCTGAACCAGCCCATTTGCGAACCACCCCAACCCGATTGCCACGCGAAAACGGCCGGGTGTGTCCCGGCCACTTCCTTCAAACTTAAGGCAAAATGGATAAGAGGGCGTAAACCGCTACCTTCCGTTGTAGCGATTCATCGGGAGGCGTGACCTTACGCCGCCTGTTCAGACGCCTTGGCCTTGGACGGCACACTGATGGCAGGCGCACGAATCTCCCGCCAGTCGGCCGCCAGCGTCAGTTTCGGCTCGGTCAGGGCCTGCAACCGCTCCAGATCCATCCCGGGCACCATCTCACGCACCACCAGGCCCTCGGGGGTGACATCGATGACAGCCAGATTGGTGTAGATGCGCTTGACCACGCCAGCCGCGGTCAGCGGCAGCGAGCACTGGTGCTTGATGCGCGGCTCACCCTTCTTGCTGGTGTGCTCCATCAGCACGCGGATTGCGCGCGCGCCGACCGCGAGGTCCATGGCGCCACCCACTCCGGGCGGAAAATCCGGGTCTTCCGTGGTCCAGTTGGCGAGGTCGCCCTTGCCCGACACTTCGAAGGCACCAAGCAGGCTGACATCGAGATGGCCGCCCCGGATCATCAGGAAGGCATCGGCGTGGTGGACATAACATCCGCCCGTAATCAGGGTCGTGAAGTTCTTGCCAGCGTCGATCAGCTCTTCATCTTCCTCGCCGGGTTTTGGCGAAGGCCCCAGACCGAGCACGCCGTTCTCGCTGTGGAAGATCACTTCACGGTCCGGCGGCACATAGCTCGCCGTCAGGGTCGGGATGCCGATACCGAGATTGGCATAGGCGCCTTCCGGCAAGTCCTGCGCGGCGCGCCAGGCCATCTGGTGGCGGGTCAACGGTGTCATGCGGCGGCTCCCAGCATCTTGGCATACAGCGGATGGTTCTTCGGCGGCAGGCGGCCGACCTCGACAATACGATTGACGAAAATGCCCGGCGTCACCACGGCCTCCGGATCGAGGCTGCCCAGCTCGACCATCGTTTCGGTCTCCACAATGGTGAGATCCGCCGCCATGGCGCAGATCGGGTTGAAATTCCGTGACGACTTCCGGTAGGTCAGATTGCCCCAGCGGTCGGCCCGCGCTGCCTTCACCAGTGCGACATCGCCGCGCAGCGGCTTCTCGAACACATGCAGGCGGCCGTCGATTTCGCGGGTCTCCTTGCCTTCGGCGAGCTTGGTGCCGGCGGATACCGGTGAAAAGAACCCGCCCAGCCCTGCTGCAGCGCAGCGCATCCGCTCGCTGATGGTGCCCTGGGGCACCAGTTCGAGCTCGAGGGTCTTGGCCCGATAGGCGTTGAGGAAGGCGCTGTAATCGCCCGAGCGCGGGTAGGAGCAGATCACCTTGCTGATCCGCCCCAGGTTGATCAGCCGCGCCAGGCCATGCTCGTCGTTGCCCGAATTGTTGGCCACGATGGTGAGATCGCGTGCGCCCTGGTCGCACAGCGCCTCGAGCAGGTGATCGGCGATGCCGACCGCCCCGAAACCGGGCACCAGCACCACCGCGCCGTCGCGGATGTCGGCCACTGCCTCCCTGATGTCGTCTAACTGCTTGTTGATCACGCCGGAACTGTCCTTCCCGTGGAATATTGTGTGTTGGGCTGCGACCATTTTGCATCGCCCCATGGCGGCAGCAAGCCCGGACGCCGCGTACCCGCACGCGTGTTTGTCATATCTCATGGCCGCGCCAGTCCAATCCGTGGACGGCCAGCCGGCCATTCGCCCTGTAGTAGCGGGTTGTTGCGCAAGACGACGTTCGACAAAAATCGAGGTTGCAAAGCCGGGAGCCCGCGTTCTTAATTAGAATAATGAAAAATACAGTCAGGGAGGAATGGGTGTGGCAACAATCAAACTGACGGTCAACGGCAAGGCAGTTTCTGCCGATGTGGAAGACCGGACGCTCCTTGTTCATCTGCTGCGTGATCATCTGGGACTTACCGGCACCCATATCGGGTGCGACACCAGCCAATGCGGTGCCTGCGTCGTGCATATCGACGGCCGCGCAGTGAAATCCTGCACCACGCTGGTCGGCCAGGCCAACGGCGCCAATATCACCACCATCGAGGGCATTGCGAAGGGCGACGAACTGCACCCGATGCAGGCCGCGTTCCGCGACAATCACGGCCTGCAGTGCGGCTATTGCACACCGGGCATGATCATGTCGGCGATCGACATCGTGAACCGCCACGGCGGCCAGCTCGATGAGGCGACGGTCCGCCACGAGCTGGAAGGCAACATCTGCCGCTGCACCGGCTACCACAACATCGTCAAGTCCGTGCTCGATGCCGCGGGCCGCATGAAGGTCGCTGTCGCCGCGGAATGATCCGGGGCGCGTATTTCAAGATCGATCACAAGCGGCAGCCGCCGCGACCATTCCGATTTTCGCGCGGCAGGCAGCCCGATAGGGAGAGATGGCATGAGCGTTGAGGGCATTGGCGCACGAGTCGCGCGCAAGGAAGACAAGCGATTCATCACCGGCAAGGGCAAATATGTCGACGATGTCCGGCTGCTGGGCATGACTTACGCCCATTTCGTGCGCAGCCCGCACGCCCACGCGAAGGTCAAAAGCATCGATCCATCCGAGGCCCTGAACAAGCCCGGCGTGGTGGCGGTGCTGACCGGGCAGCAACTGGTCGACGACAAGGTCGGCAACCTGATTTGCGGCTGGATGATCCACTCCAAGGACGGATCGCCGATGAAAATGGGCGCATGGCCGGCGATGGCACCGGAAACCGTGCGTTTTGTCGGCCAGGCGGTGGCTGTGGTGATCGGGGAAACTCGCAATCAGGCCCGTGACGGCGCCGAAGCCGTGGCCGTGACCTATGAGGAATTGCCCGCGGCAGCTGACATTCGCGCCGCAATCGCCCCCGGCGCGCCGCAGCTTCATCCCGAAGCGCCCGGCAACGAAATCTATGACTGGCATATCGGCGAGGAGGCCGCGACCAACGAGGCCTTCAAAAACGCGGCAAACGTCGTGGCGATGGACATCCTCAACAACCGCCTGGTGCCCAACGCGATGGAGCCGCGCGCGGCCGTGGCCGAATACGACGCGGCTGAGGAGCACTACACTCTCTATACGACGTCGCAGAACCCGCACGTCGCGCGTCTCGTGCTCTCGGCCTTTTACAACATCGCCCCCGAACACAAGCTGCGCGTCATTGCCCCTGATGTGGGCGGCGGGTTCGGCTCCAAGATCTTCATCTATCCCGAAGAGATGGTGGCGCTTTGGGCCTCGAAGCGCGTCGGACGCCCGGTGAAATGGACCGGCGATCGCACCGAAGCGTTCCTGACCGATGCCCACGGCCGCGACCATCTGACCAAAGCGGAAATGGCGTTCGACAAGGACAACAAGATCACCGGACTGCGGGTGAAGACTTACGCCAATCTCGGCGCTTACATGTCGCTGTTCTCGTCCTCGGTCCCGACATATCTGTATGCAACGCTGCTGTCGGGCCAATACAATATCCCGAATATCTCGGCGGAAGTGATCAGCGTCTACACCAACACCGTTCCGGTCGACGCCTATCGCGGCGCAGGCCGTCCCGAGGCGAGCTTCGTGGTCGAACGGCTGATGGAAACCGCCGCGCGCCAGCTGAAGGTCGATCCGGCCGAGTTACGGCGCAAGAACTTCATCACCCAGTTCCCGCACCAGACGCCCGTCATCATGGCTTATGACATCGGCGACTTTAACGCCTCCCTCGACGCCGCCATGAAGGCAATCGATTATGCCGGCTTCCCCGCACGCAAGGCCAAAGCCAAGCAGGACGGCAAGCTGCGCGGCATCGGCCTCTCCTGCTACATCGAAGCCTGCGGCATCGCCCCGTCGAAGGCGGTCGGCAGTCTCGGCGCCGGTGTCGGCCTGTGGGAATCCGCCGAGGTGCGGGTCAATCCGGTCGGCACCATCGAAATCCTGACCGGATCGCACAGCCACGGCCAGGGCCACGAGACCACCTTCGCCCAAGTCGTCGCCGACCGTCTCGGCATCCCGATCAGCCAGGTCTCGATCATCCACGGCGACACCGACAAGGTGCAATTCGGCATGGGCACCTACGGCTCGCGCTCCGGTGCAGTCGGTCTCTCGGCGATCGTGAAGGCGATGGAGAAGGTCGAAGCCAAGGCCAAAAAGATCGCGGCGCATCAGCTGGAAGCATCCGAGGACGACATCGTCATCGAAGAGGGCCAGTTCAAGATCGCGGGCACCGACAAGGCGCTGGCACTGCCGATGGTGGCGCTGGCCGCCTACACCGCCCACAACCTGCCTGACGGCATGGAGCCCGGCCTGAAGGAAGGCGCCTTCTACGACCCGACCAACTTCACGTTCCCGGCGGGCGCCTATATCTGCGAACTCGAGGTCGATCCCGGCACCGGCAAGACCAGCTTCATCAACTTCGTCGCCGCCGACGATTTCGGACGCCTGATCAATCCGATGATCGTCGAAGGCCAGGTTCATGGCGGTTTGGCCCAGGGCATCGGCCAGGCCCTGCTGGAGGGCGTCGTCTATGACAAGAGCGGCCAGCTGCTGACCGCGTCATTCATGGACTATTCGATGCCGCGCGCCGACGATCTGCCGTCGTTCAATCTGTCGCACACCACCACGCTATGTCCGGGCAATCCGCTCGGCATCAAGGGCTGCGGCGAGGCCGGCGCGATCGGCTCATCCGCCGCCGTCATCAACGCCATCACCGACGCCATCGGCAATAACGCGCTGGAGATGCCGGCCACGCCCGACCGGGTCTGGCACGCCGTTCATCAGCAACAGGCCGCAGAGTAAGGAGCACGATCATGTACGAGACCACATATCATCGCGCCTCCAGTATCGACGAAGCCGTGGCGCTGTTCGGCAAGGGCAGCGACGCAAAGTATCTCGCCGGCGGCCAGACCCTGCTGCCGGTGATGAAACAACGGCTCGCTGCCCCGTCCGACGTCATCGACCTGGCGCGGATCAAGGATCTGGTCGGTGTCGAGGCGTCAGCCGACACCCTGACCATCAAGGCCGCCACCACCTATTACGACATCATGACCGATGCGACGGTCAGCAAGACCATCCCGGCCATCGCGCACCTCACTTCGGTGCTCGGCGACCCGGCGGTGCGTTACCGCGGCACCATCGGCGGCTCGATCGCCAACAACGATCCGGCCGCGGATTTCCCTGCCGCGCTGGTGGCGCTCGACGCCACGGTCAAGACCAACAAGCGCAGCATCAAGGCTGACGACTTCTTCAAGGGCCTGTTCACCACGGCCCTCGAGGACGGCGAGATCATCACCGCCGTAACCTTCCCGATTCCGGCCAAGGCGGCCTACTCCAAGTTCCGCCACCCGGCGTCGCGCTTCGCGCTCACCGGCGTGTTCGTTGCGAAAACCAAGGCCGGCGATGTCCGTGTCGCGGCCACCGGCGCATCGCAGGAGGGCGTGATGCGAGTGCCAGCGATCGAAGCCGCTTTGAAAGCGAACTGGTCGGCAGCCGCCATCGACAACGTAGCAATATCGGCCAGCGGACTGATGGACGACTTCCACGGAAGCGCGACCTATCGCGCCAATTTGATCAGGGTGATGGCTCAGCGGGCGGTGGCGGAGGCGGGATAGCCCCCTCGACTTCCGACTTCTGGAATTGCAGATTGGCGGTCATGACAGATGACCGCCTTTTTGCATCAGCGACACTCCGCAATCGCGACCCGATCCTTGATGTGCTGCGCACGGTGCTGCCTGAACGCGGCACGGTGCTCGAAATCGCCAGTGGCAGCGGCGAGCATGTGGCGCACTTCGCCCAACACTTGCCGAACCTGACGTTTCAGCCGTCCGATCCCGACGCCGCCGCGCTGCGCAGCATTGCGGCATGGGTTGCTAAGGCTGGCCTGGACAATATCGAACGACCACTGCAGCTCGATGCCGCTGAAACAAGCTGGCCGGTCAAGAGTGCAGCTGCCGTCATCTGCATCAACATGATCCACATCTCGCCCTGGCGCTCAACCGAAGGGCTGATACGCGCCGCCGCCACGATCCTACCGACCGGCGGCCCGCTCTATCTCTATGGCCCGTATCGTCGCAGTGACGTGCCGACCGCGCCCAGCAACGAGGCCTTCGATCAGAGCCTGCGCAGCCGTAATCCAGCGTGGGGCTTGCGGGTGCTGGAGGATGTCGCCGCGCTGGCGGCAATAAACGGCTTTTCACCGCCGGAGGTTGTCGCAATGCCAGCGAATAATTTGAGCGTGATCTTTCGGAAGCTGTGACGTTGCGAGACGTCCGTAGCCTGGATGAGCGCGAAGCGCGGCATCCGGGAACGATCTCAATCGGGGTCCCGCATATCGCGTTGCTCATGCGGGCTATGGGCCTCGCGACGCCTCAAGCCGCGCTCTTCCCCTCCACCGACAACACGCCGCGGCGGATCTGGTCTTCCTCGATCGATTCGAACAAGGCCTTGAAGTTGCCTTCGCCGAAACCATCGTCGCCCTTGCGCTGGATGAATTCGAAGAAGATCGGGCCGATCGCATTCGCCGAGAAGATCTGCAGCAGCACCTTGGTGTGGCCGCCATCGACCACGCCTTCGCCATCGATCAGGATGCCGTTCTTTTGCAGCCGCAGCACGTCTTCGCCATGCTTGGGCAACCGCTCGTCGATGCGTTCGAAATAGGTTGTGGGCGGCGCCGGCATGAACGGCAGACCATCGGCGCGCAATTGCTCGATGGTGCGATAGATATCCTTCACCCCGCAGGCGATGTGCTGGATGCCTTCGCCGTGATAGATGTTCAGATACTCCTCGATCTGGCCGGAGTCGCCGGCGTCCTCGTTGATCGGAATCCGGATCTTGCCGTCGGGGCTGGTCAGCGCCCGCGAGAACAGGCCCGACGCCCGGCCCTCGATGTCGAAGAAGCGGATCTGGCGGAAGTTGAACAGCTTCTCATAGAAGCCGGTCCACACATCCATGCGGCCGCGATGCACGTTGTGGGTGAGATGATCGAGATAGAACAGCCCGGCGCCTTCGGGCCGCGGGTTCGCCGCGCCCAGCCAGTCGTACTCCTGGTCGTAGGCAGAGCCCTTGGCGCCGTAACGATCGACGAAATACAGCAGGCTGCCACCGATGCCCTTGATCGCGGGCACGTCGAGCGCCTTCTGCGCAGGCGACAGATCAGCAGGCTCTGCGCCCAGCGAGATTGCCCGCTCATAGGCTTGACGCGCATCGACCACCCGAAATGCCATCGACGGCGCGCAGGGACCGTGCGCCGCAACAAAACCGTGACCGTGAGTGCCCGGCTGCTCGTTGACCAGATAATTGACATCGCCCTGGCGATAGACCGTGATCGCCTTGGTCTTGTGCCGGGCGACCGGCGTGAAACCCATCAGGCGGAACAGGGCATGAAGCTGCACGGGATCCGGATGGGCATATTCGACGAACTCGAAGCCGTCGGTGCCCATCGGATTGTGCTCTGAAATGACGGCGGGGGGCGCATCGTGCGGAAACGGACCCATGGAAATTCTCCCTGATTGCTTCCTGCATCATCCCTGATTTTTGGCGCAATGTTCATGCATAATGAGGTGGGTTTCCCAAAAATACGCACGATTCGTGCGCTAAGTCTGGATTTCATGCATGAGTTTGACATCCGCAACCGCGGTCGATGCTTTCGATCTGAAGATCCTTGCCGCCCTGCAGGAGGACGGCCGCCTGACCAACCAGGAGCTTGCCGATATCGCCGGACTGTCGGCCTCGCAATGCTCCCGCCGCCGCACCCGGCTGGAGGAGGACAAGATCATCCAGGGCTACCATGCCGATCTCTCCAGCGAGGCGCTGGGCTTCAACGTCATCGCGGTGGTGCACATCACGCTGGCGACCCACTCGCCCAACAATGCCAAACGTTTTCGCGACTTGGTGCGACGGGTGGACGCCATCCAAGAGGCCTATGCGCTCACCGGTGACGCCGACTATCTGCTGAAGATCGCGCTGCGCGATCTCAAGAGCCTGTCCGACATCGTCAACAACGTGCTGATGCCCCACGAAAGCGTGGCGCATGTGCGCTCGTCGATCGTGCTCGATTGCCTGAAGACGACGCGGAAGTTGCCGTTGAAGGACTAACGCCGTCTTCCGCGAAACGCGTTAACGTTTGCCCGCCGCGAGTCCATCGTCTCGCACCGCGGGCTCGCTTGATCTTGTGCCGCGAAAACGGTTCATCGCTAGATCAAGCATACGTAGAATCGAGCCCACAGTGATTCGGCCGATTCGAGCTCCCTTCGTTCCGGTGCCGTTCTCTCTATTAATGGCGTGACGTTCGCCCGTTGCGTTCTGGCACAAGCCTTCTGGTCATCGGCGACGCGAGGACCGCGCAACACACGCCCGGTCACCGTTGCGATCTCTTCCCTTGAGCCCGCACCTCGTAGGCAAGTCCAATTAACGTTTTGCAGCCGCAAACACGCTCATTCCAATCTTCGTCGAAACGCATCTTGTGTCTGGCACGCTGTTCGCTCGCTAGATCGAGCACGCTATATGGTCACCAAAAGCGATTCGGCCGATTCGGGCCCGCTTCGTTCCAGGACCGTTCTCTATGTTAATGGCGCGACGATCACGCGTTGCGTTCCGGGACAGGCCTATGGCATCGGCTATGCGATCACTGCACCACGTGTCCGGTCGCAGCAGCGATCTTCCGTTGAGCCCGCACCTCGCAAGCCAGCACAATTAACGTTTGCGGGCCCAAGCACGCCCATCCCAGTATTGTCGAGGCGCCATCTTGTGTCTGATACATGCTCACTCGCTAGATCGAGCATGCGACATCGTCGTAACCGGCGATTCGGCCGATTCGGGCTGCTTTCGTTCCGATGCCGTTCCAGAAGTTAACTGCGCGTCCGCGACCGTTGCGTTCTGAGACAAACGCGCAACACTCTGTCGCCACGACTACTCCTTCCCGCTGCCGCTATTGACGCCAAAGCCGGCCAAATCCTAACGTTGCGTTGACGGTTCCCAATCGGGATCAAAAGGGAATGCGGTGAGGAGTTTTCCGATGCCGCAGCTGCCCCCGCAACTGTAAGCGACGAGCCTTCTATCTTCAGCCACTGGGATACTCGTCCCGGGAAGGCGATAGCAGGCGTTGACCCGCGAGCCAGGAGACCTGCCGTCAGAAGTGGTCACACGCGACGATGTCGGTCGGGGAGTACAGACATTTGGCTTTATGAGGGGAGTCCCCCCCGAGTGCGGCCCTTCGGTTGCTGTGACGTGCCACTGACGTCAACCGAGGTTGCGTATCATGTTCACCGTACTTCATTCTCGTTGGCGCCAATTGCTGGCGTCGAGCTGCCTTGTCGCGCCAATCGTTTTGAATGGACCGGTCGCGCAGGCGCAGCAGATCCAGGAGTTGGCGCCCATCACCGTGACCGCGAGCCGGCTGTCGAACGGCATTGTCGGGGCATCAACATCCGTAATCACGGCCGACGATATCGCCCGCTCACCCGCTCAATCCGTGCCGGACATCATCGCGCAGGTGCCCGGCGTGCAGGTCCAGACCTTGTATGGAGGCGCCAACGGCGTCGGCACCTCCATTGACCTGCGGGGATTTGGTGCTGTCGCCACCGCCAACACCCTCGTGCTGATCAATGGCCGCCGCGTGAATGACCTCGATCAGGCCGGCGTCGACCTGTCGACCATTCCGCGCGACTCTATCGAGCGGATCGAAATCACCCGCGGCAACAGCGGCGCGGTGCTCTACGGCGACAACGCGGTCGGTGGCGTCATCAACATCGTTACCAAGGTCAAGGCCGGTCCGCCTGTTGCGATGCGGATCGAAGGCGGCACGGGCTCCTTCAACCAGCGTATCGGCTCGCTGTCCGCCGCTGTCACCCAAGGCCCATGGTCGTCATCGGTGTACGGGAGCATGTTCACATCTGACGGCTACCGGGCGAACAACGCCAGCAATCAGGTCAACGGCATCGGAGACGTCCGCTATGCCACACCGGATTTCACCACCTTCCTGACACTGTCCGGCGACAAGCAGCATTTAGGATTCCCCGGGCCGAGAACGGTCGATCCATCCATCGGACTTAATCAGCTTCTCACCAACCGCAGGGGTACAAATACGCCGTTCGACTATGGCGACAAGCAGGGTGCCAACGCCACGACAGGCTTCACCAAGACACTTTGGGACGGCGGCGAGTTGATCGTCGACGGCGGGGTTCGCAACAAGCAACAGCAGGCCGGCTTTTTCGGCAATGTTCCGCTGCAAAGCTTCAACTTCAGTTACGTCGATTCCACACTCACCACATGGTCGATCACGCCCCGGCTGAGCATCAAGAATCCAATTTTCGGATTACCCTCGAATATCCTCACCGGCATCGATTATTACGACGCGACCTACCACTCCGACCGGCCCGCGTTCAAGGGCGCTCCACCCGTTCACGTCTATGACCTGTCGCAACAGACCCTCGCCGCCTACTGGCAGCAAACGGTGGGAATTCTGTCGTCGACCGACATCTCCTACGGCGGCCGCGTTCAGCGCACCAGCGTCACGGCAAGAGACCGCCTCGATCCGGCCGCCCCGAACTACTTCGGCGAAACGCAGGCCGCGCCGCTCGATGACAGTGAAACCAATCACGCCCTGCATATCGGCCTGGAGCATCGCTTCAATGAAACCTTCTCGGTCTTCGGTCGCGCCGCCAGCGCATTCCGCACCCCCAATGTCGACGAACGCGTCGCGGCCGGGCCGCTGTTCGATGCGAATTTCAACGCCGCTCCTCGTGATTTCACGCTGAAAACCCAGACCTCGCATGACATCGAAGGCGGATTTCGCGTGAAGGCCGGCAGATTCGAAGCGCAGTCGAGCGTCTACACCATGGATCTGACCAACGAGATCCAGTTCGATCCAGTGAATTTTTTCAACCGCAACCTTGACCCGACGCGTCGGTACGGCAGCGAAACCATGGCGTCGCTTCGAGCGAGCGATAGCGTGCTGCTGCGCGGCGGCCTCGCTTACACCCGCGCAGTCTTCCGCGAGGGAGCGTATACAGGCAACGATGTGCCGCTGGTGTCGCGCTTTACCGCCAACGCCGGCGTCACCTGGAACGTCTGGGAGAAATATGTCGTGGTCGACGCGACGGTCCGCTATTGGAGCCGCCGCCGCATGGACAACGATCAAGCCAACACTCAATCGTTCATTCCAGCCAATGCGACTGTCGACGTCAAACTGAGCGGCGAGTACGACCGGTTCTTCTGGTCAGTGAGCGCGAACAACATGTTCAATGCGTTGTACTATGACTATGCGGTCGCCAGCACTTTCACGCCAGGCCGCTTCAATGCCTACCCGCTGCCCGGCAGGACCTACATGGTCAAGGCCGGCGCGAGGTTCTGATTCGAATCACTAACCACACTGACGCGAAAAGCGCTTTCAAATCCGGCATCATTGATCCGCCACGCGTGCTTTGTTGCTTGCGGCGGTCCTTTGTGGTTCGGTGCCGCCGTCATCGGTGCCTCCCGGTTCGGGAGGTGAAACGGGAATGCGGTGAGAACGACGGCGGGTCTGCGAAGAGAGGGCTTATGGGTTTTACCGGCAGCGCCATCAGCGTGGTCGGCGGCGCCACGCTGCAGACCACCCATCCGGGATCGACGCTGGCGCCGACGGATCAATGGATGATCGAACCTCGCATCACTTACGTCTCGAAACGCTACAGCGGCAACAATGAGACCAGCCCGCTCGATCCTTACACCCGGATCGACCTCTACACCGAATACAAGATCGACCCGACCTGGAAGGTTTACGCCCGGGGCGAAAACATCTTCAATGCGCAGAACCAGGAGGCGCTGAACTTCGGCACCACCGGGCCGGCGCCCTACGGAGGCGTCAGCGCCACATGGTGACATCGGATGTGACATCAGATTCTGCTTCTGCGCGCCTATCCATGCCGACGGCCATCCTGGCGCTGGCGAGCCTCGCCGCGGCGCTGATGATCGTCTCGCTCGGGGTGGGACCGGTAAAACTCTCGCCGCCGACCGTGGTCAGCGCGCTGTTCGGTTCCGGCAGTGACGTGCACCAGATCATTGTGCGTGAAATCCGGCTGCCCCGCGCTATTCTTGCTTTCGCCATCGGCGGCATTCTCGGCATGGCGGGCGCCGCGCTGCAGGGGCTGCTGCGCAACCCGCTGGCCTCACCGTCGCTGTTCGGCGCACCGCAGTCGGCGGCATTCGGCGCGGTGCTGATGATCGCGCTCGGCCTCGCCGATGTGCGTTCGTATGTGCTGCCGGTGGCAGGAACGGCGGCGGCCTTCGTCTCGGTGTTCGCGCTGCTGGTGATCGCGGGCCGCAATGCCGGGCTGCTGTTGCTGATCCTGGCTGGGCTTGCGCTGTCGAGCCTGGCCGGCGCGATGACATCGCTGGTGATGAACCTGTCGCCCAATCCGTTCGCGGCGCTGGAAATCGCATTCTGGCTGCTCGGCTCGCTGGAAGACCGCAGCTTCCGCCATGTCATGTTGGCGCTGCCGTTCATCCTGGCGGGAGGCGCGATCCTGATGAGCCAGCGCCATGCCTTTCGCGTGCTCAGCCTCGGTGAAGAAGCCGCGCAGAGCCTCGGCGTCGATGTGGCGCGGGTGCGGATCGTGACCATCGCCGGTGTCGCGCTCGGCGCCGGCGGCGCGGTTGCCGTCACCGGCATCATTGCCTTCATCGGCCTCGTAGCGCCGCATCTGGTGCGGCCGCTGGTCGGCCATGATCCCGCTCGCCTCTTGGTGCCAAGCGCGCTCGCCGGCGCTTGCCTTCTGCTGGCGGCTGACATTGCGGTGCGCCTAATTCCCTCGACGACCGACATCAAGGTCGGTGTTCTCACCTCGATCATCGGCGTGCCGTTTTTCCTCTATCTGATCGTGCGCGAGCGGCGTTCCCTCGGTGGAGGCCTGGCATGAGCAGGCTTGGCATGAGCGAGAGCGCATTTCTGGTCGCTGACAACATCCAGGTATCGCTGGCCGGCAGGCAGGTGCTGAGCGGCATCTCGTTCGCGCTGCCGCGGCAGGGCCTGATCGCGCTGGTGGGCCCGAACGGCGCCGGCAAGACCACACTGCTGCGCGCTTTGGCACGGCTGCTTCCCCTCCACGACATGACGCACGGCAGCGTGCATCTCGACGGCATCGACGTGGCGACGCTCACGATCCGCGAGCGTGCCAGGCGCTTCGCCTATCTGCCGCAGGGCCATACCGTGCACTGGCCGCTGCCGGTGCGCGACGTGGTGGCGCTGGGACGCTACCCGCATGGCGCCACCGATCCGGCGCGCCTGAACGCGATCGACGCCGCCGCGGTCGATCGCGCCATGCAGGCAGCCGATATCGTCAGGTTCAGCAATCGCCGCGTCACTGAACTCTCCGGCGGCGAGCGCAGCCGCGTCGCGTTGGCGCGCGTGCTTGCCGTGGAAGCACCGGTGATCCTTGCCGACGAGCCGATCGCCTCACTCGACCCGCGTTATCAGCTTGATGTGATGAACGGCCTGCATGTCGCCGCCGGCGCCGGCCGACTGGTTGTGGTGGTGACCCACGACCTCGGCCTTGCCGCGCGATTTGCCGATCAGGTGCTGGTGCTCGACAATGGACGACTGGCGGCGCAGGGGCCGTGCGGTGAAGCCCTCACCGACGCCATCCTGGCCGACGTCTTCCGGATCGGTGCCTATCGCGCCAGCCATGGCAACGACACGGTGATCGTGCCGTGGTCGGGACTCTGACCTATGCGGGGCAACCTACGCATCCGACCCAAGCGCCGCGGCAAGACGATCGAGCGCGGCCATGTCGGGTGGCAAACCGAACCGGAGCAGATCGTCCGCATGGTCGAACCGGCGGCACCAGATATGCTGGCGGGCGAGACGGGCATGGACCACGGCGGCATCGTGATGCCGCGCCAGGCGGAACAAAGCCGTGCCGTCGATGAGCTCAAGACCACCTCTGGTCAGAACCCGATCCATCGCCTGCGCCATCTCGCGCAGGTCGCCGCGCGTTTGCTCCGCCCATTCATGGTCGCGCAGCGCAGCGGTGCCGATGGCGAGCGCCGGGCCGGAACAGGACCATGGGCCGAGCGCCGCGGCGATGGTCTTGGTAACCGACGGAGCGGCGATCGCAAATCCCAACCGGATGCCCGCCAGGCCGTAGAATTTCCCGAACGAGCGCAGGATGACGATCGGATCATCGCCACACAACGCGACGGCACTCGACCGCGGGCTGGTGTCGACGAACGCCTCATCGATCACCAGCCATCCACCGTTACGCTGGACGGCACGCGCCGCCTGCATCACCGAAGGATGATCGATGATGCGCCCATCGGGGTTGTTGGGATTGACCACGACCACATGTGGCGCGCGTGCGACCGCAGCCTCAATCGAATCGACATCGATCACATCCCGCCCGGCGGCGCGCCACGCAATCGCATGCTCGCTGTAAGTCGGGCCGACGACGGCAACGGCACCGGGAGGTGCCAGATGCGGCAGCCACTGGATCAAGCCCTGGGTGCCGGGTGCGGCGACGATATCCGCATGGGCGGGAACATGATAGGCCGCGCGGGCCGCAGCGATCAGAGCTTCGTGATCGGCGCGCGACGGCAGGCGCTGCCAGACCTCAGCGGCAAGAATGGCGGGAACAGGCCACGGGCAGGGATTGATTCCGGTCGACAGATCGAGCCACGCTGGCGGCCCGCCGCCATACTGCGCAATTGCATCGCTGAGATCGCCACCATGTTTCATGGGCGCTTCATGCCATCATCCTTGGGAAAGCGCGAGGGGGGCGTGTTCGGAACGCTGGCCGCCCTGGCTGCAATCTCAATGCTGACGGCGCCGGTTCGCGCCGCCGACCTGCCGCGGGTCGCCTCGATCAATCTCTGCACCGATCAATTGCTGATCACGCTTGCGGATCCCGGTCAGATTCTCGGGCTCAGCCCCTATGCGCGCGATCCGGCGCGGTCGTGGGCCTCAGCTGAGGCCACCCGCTACCCGATCCTGTCCGGCGAGGCCGAGGACGTGCTGGAGTTGAAGCCAGACCTGGTGGTAGCCGGCCGCTTCACCAAACGCGCCACCCGCGAACTCCTGAAGGCGCAGGGACTCAAGGTGGTCGAATTCGATGCCGCCCGCTCGATCGAAGATACCAAGACGCAGATCAAGCGGATGGGCGACGTGCTCGGCCATCCCGATCGCGCGCTGGCGCAGATCGCCCGCATCGATGCCGCGGTCACGCGCGCCCGCGAAACGGTGGCCCGCAAGCCGCTGCGCATCCTGGCGGTTTCGCGCCGCGGCTGGGTTTCCGGCGGCGACAGCCTGACCAGCTCGCTGCTCGCGACCATCGGCATTGCCAATGCGGCGCAGGATCTGGGCTATAAACTCGGCGGCTTTGCGTCGCTCGAGACGATCCTGACCGCCAGGCCGGACTTTCTGCTGGTGTCGGAAGACAGCGACTTTGCCGAGGACCAGGGCCGCGCCTTCGTGCTGCATCCGGCCCTCGAACAATTGTACCCGCCGTCGAAACGCCTGGTGTTGTCCGAACGACTGACCGTATGTGGCGGCCCGATGCTCGCCGACGCGCTGGACCGGCTGGTAACAGAGTTCATGCGGGTCGAGCACTGACATGGCCGTGTGGCCTGAAAGTCTCGTGATTGTGGTCGGCGCGCTGATTCTTGACGCCGTGATCGGCGATCCGGACTGGCTATGGCGGCGCTTGCCGCATCCCATCGTCCTGATCGGCCGGTTGATCGCTGGCCTCGACCGCGGTCTCAACCGGGAACAATGGACACCGGGGCAGCGAAAGGCCGCGGGAGTTGCCACCATCGTGGTGCTGGTAACGATCAGCGGGCTCACTGGATACGCGATCGAGCGGCTGTTGTTGGCCTCGCCCGCGGGTCCCCTGTGGGTTGCGCTGGTGGGTTCGATCTTCATTGCGCAGCGCAGCCTCTATCAGCACGTAGCCGAGGTCGCCGTGGCATTCGGCGCTGGAGGACTTGCCGAGGCGCGGCGGGCCGTGGCGATGATCGTAGGGCGCGATCCCGAGCAGCTTGATCAGGGCGGTGTCTGCCGCGCGGCTATCGAATCCTGTGCGGAAAACTTTTCCGACGGCGTGGTGGCGCCGGTGTTCTGGTTCGCCCTGCTCGGCCTGCCCGGCCTGATCGCTTACAAGATCATCAACACTGCGGATTCCATGATCGGACACCGTTCGGTGCGTCACGAGACTTTCGGCTGGGCCGCGGCGCGGCTTGACGACCTAGTCAACCTGTTGCCGGCGCGGCTGGCCGGGCTGCTGTTCGCGTTGGTTGCACCGGTCGCCGGCGGACACATCTCGTCATCACTGCGCATCATGATGCGCGACGCATCGCTGCACCGCTCGCCGAATGCCGGCTGGCCGGAAAGCGCGATGGCGGGTGCGTTAGGTCTCGCACTGGCCGGGCCACGGCGTTATGCGACTTACAGTGTCGAGGATCCGTTTCTCAATGCGGAGGGCCGCAGCGATGCCGCGCCGTCGGACATCGACCGCGCGCTCAGGATGCTGATTGCCGCGTGTGGGCTGCAAGCGTTTATTTACGTCATGTTAGCGATGCTAATCCCCTCATCCTGAGGAGCCCGCAAAGCGGGCGTCTCGAAGGATGAGGCCGCAGCGGAAGCATCACGGGCCTCATGGTTCGAGACGGCGCAAGGGCGCCTCCTCACCATGAGGCTTGAAGTTTAGCGGCTCCGCGCAATCTCTAAAATCCGATCAATATCGAGATAGTTCTCAAGATGATCCGCCAGCGCATCGAGTGCGCTCTCGATCTTCGCGTCATACGCCAGCGACGACGTCACACCAAAATGCTGAAGCCACGCCCGGCGGAATGCATCGCCAGTGAACAGGCCATGCAGATACGTCCCCTGCACCTGCCCATCGGACGAGATCGCGCCATCCGGCTTACCATCGAGTGTCACAAATGGACGTACGCAATCTGGCCCCTGCGTACGACCGAGATGGATCTCATAACCTTCGACCGGGGCGCCGGTCGCGTTATGAACACCGCGGGACAGCACGGTCGATTTGTCAACACTCATTACCGTGGTCACATCGAGCAGACCGAGTCCTGCGACTGTGCCGGCGTGCCCATCAACGCCATCCGGATCGTCGATCGCCCGGCCCAGCAGCTGGTAGCCACCGCACAGTCCCAGCACATGACCGCCGCGGCGGACATGGGCCAG
The DNA here is from genome assembly GCF_032397745.1 of Bradyrhizobium prioriisuperbiae. Lineage (NCBI taxonomy): Bacteria > Pseudomonadati > Pseudomonadota > Alphaproteobacteria > Hyphomicrobiales > Nitrobacteraceae > Bradyrhizobium > Bradyrhizobium prioriisuperbiae. The sequence goes on along the minus strand of NZ_CP135921.1, from coordinate 2,967,137 downwards.
GATGTCGATGTCCCAGCCCTGTGTACGCAGGAAGGCGAGATCGCCAATGGTCGATTTAGTGCCGGGGAGAACGATGACACGGGCCTCGGCCGGAATCGGCTCGCCCGGCCTGACAAACCTCAGCTGCACGCCCGGCTCCATGCCCAGCGGATCGAGATCATCGAAATTGGCAATGCGCGACAGCATCGGCACCGCGATAATCAGCGATGCCGGTCCGCTCGCCGACCGTTCAAGATCAAGTGCGTCCTCGGCGGGCAGGAAGGCCGCCTGCGGCAGCAACGGCACCACACCGAGCGACGGCCATCCGGTGCGGCGCGTGATGTCGGCAAGGCCCTCGCTGAACAGCCCGGCGTCACCGCGAAACTTGTTGATCAGGAAACCGCGGATGCGCGTCTGTTCCGCAGGCTCCAGCACCGCATGGGTGCCGACCAGGCTTGCGATGACCCCACCACGATCGATATCGCCGGCGAGAATCACCGGAACATCGGCGGCTTCTGCGAAGCCCATATTGGCGATGTCGCCGGCGCGCAGATTGATTTCCGCCGGACTGCCCGCACCTTCCACCAGCACGATGTCGGCGTCGCGGGCCAGGTATTCAAAACTCTCCAGCACCGCGGGCAGCAGCGCCGCTTTCTTGTCGAGATAGTTTTTCGCGCGCAGCGTGCCAGTGCGCTGTCCCCGTACGATCACCTGCGCGCCGGTATCAGTCTCCGGTTTCAGCAGCACCGGGTTCATATGCACGCTCGGCGCCACCCGGGCGGCGCGCGCCTGCACGGCTTGCGCACGGCCGATCTCGCCGCCGTCGACCGCAATCGCCGCATTGTTCGACATGTTCTGCGGCTTGAACGGCGCAACCTTGAGACCGCGCCGCACCAGCAGCCGCGCCAGCCCCGCGACCAGGGTCGACTTGCCGGCATTGGAGCCGGTCCCCTGGATCATGATCGCGGGTGTTAGCCTCTGCATCAGAATTCGATACCCTTCTGCGCCTTCACACCCTGACGGAACGGATGTTTCACCAGCGTCATGTCGGTGACGAGATCGGCCATCTCGATCAGCTCCGGACGCGCGTTGCGCCCGGTGATGATCACATGCTTGTCGGCCGGTTTCTCGTCATGCAGGAAAGTGAGGACATCCTCGATGGGGAGGTAATCGTAACGCAGCACGATATTGAGCTCGTCGAGCAGGACCAGTTTGTTGGCATCGGAGCGGATCAAGTCCTTGGCGCGCTCCCACGCAGTGACGGCGGCGGCAATGTCGCGGGTGCGATCCTGGGTTTCCCAGGTGAAGCCTTCGCCCATGATGTGCAGGGTAACCAGCTCGGGGAATTTGGCCAGCAGTTTGGCCTCGCCGGTGTCCCAGCTCGGAGACTTGATGAACTGCACCACGCCCACCGGCCAGCCATGGCCGATATGGCGGAACACCATGCCCAGCGCCGCCGAAGTCTTGCCCTTGCCGGTGCCGGTGTGGACGATCAGAAGGCCCTTGTCGCCGGTCTTGGTCGCCATGATCTTGTCTTTCGCCGCCTTGTGCTTGCGCATCTTCTCGGCATGGCGGGTGTTCGCAGCTTCGTCGTCAAGCTCGGATCCGGTCACGATCATTCTCCAGTGAATTTGGGGGCTGCAGCAAGTCCGCGATCAAATGGGCGGCGCTGTTCGAGCGTGGCGTCCAGAGACCGCGCCGCAAGGCTTCATCGAAACGCAACGCGGTCTCACGCAGCGCTGCCGGATTGGCCTCGGCCATGAAGTCGCGCACCTTCGCATCTTCCAGATATGCGGCAAACAATTGGTCGAAGTGGTGATTGGCGACCGCATTGGTGGAGGCCGCGAAACCGAACAGATAATCCACTGTGGCGGCGATCTCGAATGCACCCTTGTAGCCGTGGCGCATGACGCCGGCGATCCACTTCGGATTCGCGGCACGGCCACGCACCACCCGCGAAATTTCATGGCTTAGCGGCCGTGGCAGCGGCGCTTCGGGCCGGGAGGTGTCGATGTGCGCGATCCGCGGCGCCGTGCCGCGCAAAGTCTCAATCGTTGCGGAAAGCCCGCCGAGGAATTGGTAGTAGTCGTCGGAATCCAGAATATCGTGCTCGCGGTTGTCCTGCGCCTGGGCCACCAGGTCGGTGCCGGACAAACGCTCGGCGAAATCGTCGCGTGCCGCCGTGCCTTCGACACCGCTGCCGTAAGCGAATGCGCCCCAGGACAAATAGACATCGGCGATGTCGGCGCGATTCGCCCAGCCACCCTCGTCGATCAGCGCCTGCAAACCCGCCCCATAGGCGCCCGGCTTGGCACCAAACACACGATAGCTCGCCTGCCGCTGCGCGACATCCAGCGCAACGCCCGTCACCACCAACGCATCCGCCCTCGCCCGCACATGAGCCGCAATTGGGTTGGCGTCATCAGGTTCATCCAGCGCCGCGATCACCCGCACCGCACTGTCGATCAGATCCATCTGACTGGGAAACGCATCACGAAACAGGCCGGAGACGCGGAACGTCACATCAACCCGCGGCCGCTTCAGTTCCGAGAGCGGGATGATCGCAAAACCGGTGACACGGCCGGAGGCGTCATCCCACAACGGCCGTGCGCCGATCAGCGCCAACGCCTGCGCTACATCATCGCCGCCGGTGCGCATGTTGGCGGTGCCCCAGGCCGACAACGCGATCGATCGCGGCCACTCGCCGGTCTCCTGCCAGTGGTTCTCCACCAACCTTTCCGCAGCCAGCCGGCCGATGCGCCACGCCGACGGGCTGGGCACCGCGCGAACATCCACCGCGAAGAAATTCCGGCCGGTCGGCAGCACATCCGGCCGGCCCCGGGTCGGTGCACCGGAGGGACCCGGCTTGATGAAACGGCCGTCCAGCCCGCGCAGCAATGCCGTCATCTCCGCCGACCCGCAACGATCGATCGCCGGGCGCAGACGCTCCCCAATCCACGCCAGCACGGCAACCGTCCAGACCCACGCCGGTTCGGGCGTCATCGCCCCTGATACGAGCTTCAACGCCAGATGCTCGATCCGCTCGACCGTATCGCCGGCGTTGCGCCATGCCCCCTCGCCCAAAGCGGCCAGGACGGTCGGGCGCGGACCGTCGTAAGCCGTCGCGAGATCCCGTGTCAGCGGATCGAACGGGTCAAGGCCGAGATCGAGTGCCAGCGCCCGATGCAGCGAGGCGTCTTCCGACATCGTCTCGGACCGTGGCAGCCGTGCAATCGAAACCAGCAGGTCGTCGCAGCGCGGGCCCGCAGGCGTACGGCCGAAGATGTGAAGCCCGTCGCGAATCTGCATTTCCTTGAGATCGCAGAGATGCGCATCGATGGCGCGCAGCGCTTCGGTCACCGGCGTATCGTTGACGACACCGACATCCGCATCGAGCCGCTGCGCCCGCGCAAGGGATAAGATATCGTCGGCGATGGCGTTGGCGCGTTTTGGATCGAGATCGGCGGCCAGCGCGTATTCGTCGACCAGGGTTTCCATCCGCGCGAGGTCATCGTGCAGCTCGGCGCGGGTCATCGGCGGCGTCAGGTGATCGATGATGACCGCGGCCGTGCGCCGCTTGGCCTGGATGCCTTCACCCGGATCGTTGACGATGAAGGGATAGAGATGCGGCAGCGGGCCGAGGATCGCGTCCGGCGCACACTCGGTTGACAGGCCGGTGCTCTTGCCTGGCAGCCATTCCAGATTGCCGTGCTTGCCCAGATGCGCCACCGCATGGGCGCCGAACGCGTGGCGCAGCCACAGATAGAACGCCAGATAGTGATGCGGCGGCATCAGATCCGGATCGTGATAGCTGCTCTTCGGATCGATGTTGTAGCCCCGTGCCGGCTGGATCCCGACCACGATCTGGCCGAAACGATGCAGGCCGAGATGGAAGGCGTCGCCGCTCAGATGCGGATCCTGCCGCGGCGGTCCCCAGCGCCGTTCGACCGCTTGGCGGAGGCTGTCCGGCAGCGTCGCCAGTGCACGCTCATAATCGGCGACCGGCCACGTCACGCCACCGCGGCGTTCGGCGCGATCGGACAGATCGTTGGTCGGACCGGACTGTAGCAGCTGCATCATGGATGCATTGTCGCCTGGCGCCGACTCGATGTCGTAGCCGGCCTCCTTCATGGCACGCAGAATCTCAATCAGGCTTTCCGGCGTGTCGAGGCCGACGCCGTTAGCGAGCCGGCCGTCGCGGTTCGGATAATTGGCCAGCACCAGTGCGATACGGCGATCGCCAGCGCTCGCTCGCCGCAACGTGATCCATCGCGCCGCAAGTTCCGCCGTCGCCGCGATCCGGTCGGGCACGGCACGCAGCACCGTCGGCGCGAACACGCCATCGACCGTGCCTCCGGGCTGCTTGAACGCGATCGCATGGGCAAAGATACGCCCGTCGACCTCCGGCAGCACCACATGCATGGCCAGATCGCGCGGCGTCAGCCCGCGTGATGAGGCCTGCCAGTTCGCAAACGAGGATCCCGCCAGCGCGACCTGCAGCACCGGGCAGTCGAACGCCGCGAGCACGCCGGTGTCGTCCTGGGCGGTCGCGGTGGCAAATGCGGTGGCATTGATGATGACATCGGGCGGATGCGCCGCCAGCGCCGCACGGAGGAAGGCTGCTGAGCGCTCGTCTTTCAGGCTGGTGACATAAAGGCCGATCGGATTGAACCCCAACGCGTCCAGCGCTTCGCATAACGCTGTAATCGGCGCCGTATCAGCGCCGGCGACAAGCGCGCGATAAAAAATCACTGCCACATTGGGGCGATCCGCATGCGTGACGTCGTGCGGCCAGAAGCCGGCGGCCGGCATCGGCCGTGGCGCCGGCGGCTCATCAGCCCGCCCGATCAAATGCGCTGCGAAACGCAGCGCCAGTTCGGCATTCTCGACGCCGCCTTCGCTGCAATAGCGCCACAGCTGCTGGGTGGCCGCAGCATCGAGCGTGCCGCGCGCCGCCAGGTGCTGGTTCCAGGTCAACTCGCCGGGAACACAAGCAAACAGCGCACCGCGACGCAGCGCATCGGCACGCAGGCTTTCGACGCCGTGCGGCCAGTAGCTCTCTCCGCCCAGCATGCGCAGCACCACGATCTTGGCAGAGCTCAATGTCCGCTCGACATAGGCATCGACCGACGCTGGATGACCAAGCGCAAGCAGGTTGGTCAATGCGATCGACGGAAAGCCCGGCGGAAGCTTCGTCGCCGCCGCACCGAACGCCGCAAGCTCGCTGTCGGCGGCCGACAGCACCACGATATCGGCGGTCTCCTGACCGAGATCGCGCGCGAGATCGCCGTCGTCAATGGCCCCGCTGGTATCGAGCTTCAGATGCATCGTTGTCGCAGACGATCCTCATCCCACAAGTGCGCGGCGCACCGCATCGCTGTCAAATCCCTTCAGGCCGATCACGACCAGATGTTCGGCCTGTTTGACATCGGGCCGGGCGAACGAAATATCGACACGGCTGCCGACCGCCTGCACCACGGCCGGCGCGGATTTATCGGTGACCCGGGCATGGCCCTTGACCCGCAGCACGCCGTCGAGACCGAGCGCCTGGGTGACGCGCGCGCGCATGGTCTCCACGCTGTCGGTAGCGGACGGAATCACGACAATGCTGTCGAAATCGTCATGGTCGTGCTCTTCTTCCTCGCCATGATGTCCGGCGCGGCCCGCGAGATCGTCCTCGGCCGTGGCGTTCAATCCTACCAGGACATGCGGCGGCAGCGTGCCGCCCGAACGCACCAGCCGCACGCCCGGGCGAAGTGTCGCCGCAAGCCGCGTCTCGATATCGCCAAGCGCCGCCGGATCGACCAGATCACTCTTCGACAACACCACGAGATCGGCGCAGGCGAGCTGGTCCTCGAACACCTCCTCGATCGGGTCGTCATGATCAAGCGACGGATCCGCGGCGCGCTGATCGGCCAGCGCCGCTTCATCAAGCGTCACACGTCCCTCAGCCAGCGCCAGGGCATCGACCACGGTCACCACGCCGTCGACGGTGGCGCGGGTACGCACATCCGGCCAGGCAAACGCCTTCAGCAACGGCTGCGGCAGCGCGAGTCCGGAGGTTTCGATGACAATGGCGTCGAGCGGCCGATCGCGGGACAGCAATTTGTCCATGGTCGGAATGAAATCGTCCGCCACCGTGCAGCAGATGCAGCCATTGGTGAGCTCGACGATATCGCCGGGGGCGCAGGCCTTGGCCGCGCACTCTTCCACAAGGCCGCCATCGAAGCCGGCATCGCCGAACTCGTTGACAATCACGGCGATGCGGCGGCCGTCAGCCTGCGTCAACAGCGAGCGCAGCAGCGTGGTCTTGCCGGCGCCAAGGAAGCCGGTCAGCACGGTCACGGGAACACGGGTGGTCATGTGGCAGACATCTCCAGTATCAGGTCGTCGAGGACGATGAGCATTTGAGCCAGAGCGGCAATCCGGCGGCGACAAAAGCAACGTCGGGTACCGCCGCAGCAATGATTTGATTGAGCCGGCCCTGTGCATCGCGAAAGCTGCGGCCGAGCGGCGTTTCGGGAACGAGGCCAAGGCCGACTTCATTCGATACCAGCACGACCGGGCCGGGCGATACCGTCAGCCAGGTGGCAAGCCGCTGCGATTCCCGCGCGGCATCGCGGCCGGCATGCATCAGGTTGGAGAGCCACAGCGTTAGGCAATCCACCAGCACCACGCCATCGCGACCTTCCCGCGCCAGCGTTTCCACCAGATCGAGCGGCGCTTCAATGGTGCGCCAGCCCTCGCCACGTTGCGCGCGATGCCGTTCGATGCGCTCGCGCATCTCGTCATCGTCGGCGGTTGCGGTCGCGAGATAGATTTTCGACAGGCCGCTGTCCGTGATCAGCTTTTCCGCGAAAGACGATTTTCCCGAACGTGCGCCGCCGAGCACCAGCGTGGTCACCAAAGCCGTCATTTCGGCGGCTCGCCATTTTCGGGTGACCAGCCCGGCGGCGGGACGCGCGCCACCATGCCCTTGCGCAAAACTTCGGCGCGCGCGCGCCAGGGAACCAGCCCGTGGTTGGACACACGATAGGATTCGACGAAATCCGCCAGTGCCGGCACGCCGCGTTCGACATCCAGATCGCCGAACAGGAAAGTGTAGCCGTCGCTGCTGGTCACCGCGACCGTCACCGGCCGCTTGCATACGCTGAGACACTGCACAGCGCGCACGCGGGCCTGCCGATTGTCTCCGAATGTCTGCTTCAGCGCATCCAGCAGCGCCGGCCCTTCGGTCGCGGGCTCCTTGGAACCGGCGGCGCGGCAGGTGGTGCAGACGCTGACGACGACGTCATCACGCAGCACCGCGGGCTCATCGGGCGCGAAACAAACAGTGGTGCCTGGGTCCGGGTCGGGACGATCCATCACAAGCTCAAATTCAGGCCTTAAGGCCGCGAGCTTTGTCGGATCGCGCGATGGCGCAAGCCATCGGTCAACGCTCCCGTCAGGTGCACCCCGCCCCAACGCCGCCAAAGCACAGTTCGTGATGGCAGGTCTCCTGGCTGGCGGGTCGCTGCCTGATCGCCGCCTTCCCGGGACCTCCCAGTGGCTTCGGCACAGGCTCGTCGCTTACAGTTGCGGGGGCAGCGCCGGGTTTGAGACAGGCTCGCACCGGCTTCCCTTTTCACCTTCGTAGAGCGAATTCAGCAAAAGTGGACACCGGTTTTGCGCTCGAATTCGCTCTAATTATATTAGAGCGCGTTTTCTTCACGCGAACCGGTCCCCACTTCGCTTAAAAACGCGCTCGTGGAAGGACCATCGAGCGGGACGGTATCCGCCGGGGTGCCCGGGGTCAACCGCGCGCCGACGCATGACGGTTCACCGCGACAATGCGCCAGCCGGTGTCAAGCCGGTCGATTCGGGTCAACGACAACGGATCTATGACAAAGCGCAAGGCATTATCCGGAGTGATATCCAGCGCGATCGCCAGCGCGGCTCGCACCGTGCCGGAATGCACCACAAGAATCACATCTCCGTCGGGCAATTCCTGCAGGCCATTCCTGACCCGCGCGATCTGGTCGACAAAACTCTCACCGCCCGGCGGCCGGTTGCTCGCGGACGCATCCCAGAACGCCCGATAGGCATCGCCCATCTCCGCAGCGAGATCATCATGACGGCGGCCGGTCCAGGCACCGAAATCCTGCTCACGAAACGCTGGCGCGATCGTGGGGTCGAGGCCGAGTGCGATCGCGGTCTCCCGGGTGCGGCGTGCCGGACTGCAGAAGGCCGGCGCCAGCGGAAGCACGTTTCTCAGAGCCGCAAAGGCGGCTACGTCACTGGTATCCGCCGGTGCCTCCGGCGCATGGATCACGCCACGCGGTCCATCGACCGTCGCATGTCTGATCAGCCAGAACCGCGCGATGCTGCTCATCTCAGGACAACCGTGCGGCCAACAGCAGCAGGATCAGCGTTTCGCAGACCTGCTCCGTGCCGCCCAGCACATCACCGGTGTAACCGCCGACATGCCGGCGCGCCAGCCATCCCATGCCTGCTGCGGCAAGGATCGTCGCCACAATTGCCGCGAAGGCCGCGCTCCACGGCAGACAGATCAGCGTGATGACAAACCCGAACGCGGCAGCCGTGATCGCCGTAGCCTGATCGGGCGTTCCCGCCGTGACGCTGAGGCCATCGCTGCGCGCCGGCGGCAGCAGCACGGCCATCGCCGGCAGCGGGCTGCGCGCCAACGCATGAGTGGCGACGAGGCCAGGAATGACAAAGGCTGGTGGCAGCGCCGCGAGCGCGGCCAGCTTGGCGGCGAAACTGACCATCAGCGCCAGCGTCCCATAGGTGCCGATCCGGCTGTCGCGCATGATTTCGAGTTTCGCCGCGGTGTCGCGGCCACCGCCAAAACCATCCGCCGTATCGCCGAGGCCATCCTCATGCAGGGCTCCTGTCAGCAGCGCGCTGGCGCCGAGGGTCAGCGCTGCCGCAGCCAGCGCCGGCAGGCCGAGTCTGAGAAGGCCAAGCTGAACCAGACCCATGACCAGACCGATCCCCGCCGCAACCAACGGAAACACCCGCATCGCGCGCTGGAAGTTGACAACGCCATCCGAATGCGGAATGGGCAGCCGCGTCAGGAACATGATGGCGAGACGCAGATCATCGAGCCAGTCTTTCATGTTATGAGACATCGCCGATCTCGGGGCGATTTTCCAGCACCTTGCCGGAAAATGCTTCAACTTGGAATTTGACGCGTATGTCCGATCCGGCTGGATCGGAAAACGCTATGCAGGTTTTTCATGCGCTTCGAAACAAGCAACGATATCCACACGTTCTGCCACGACCTTGCCCATGGCAACGTACAGGCGGCAACCGTCGCCGCTGAACGGCAGAGTGTGCTGACCAAACCGCCGGGCAGCCTGGGCCGGCTGGAACAGCTGGCGACATGGCTTGCAACCTGGCAGGGTCGCGACATCCCGCGCCTCGACCGGGTGAAGATTGTGGTCTTCGCCGGCAATCATGGCATCGCCGCGCAGCGCGTCTCGGCCTATCCGCAGGAGGTCACCCACCAGATGGTGGCGAACTTCGCCGCCGGCGGCGCCGCAATCAACCAGCTGGCGAAACTCGCTAACGCCGAGCTTCATGTGACGCCGCTCGACCTCGACCACCCGACCGCGGATTTCACCGGCGCGCCGGCAATGTCGGACGCTGAATTTCTGGCTGCGGTCAACACCGGCTATGACACGGTGCCGCTCGACTGTGACCTGCTGGTGGTCGGCGAGATGGGCATCGCCAACACCACGGTGGCAGCCGCGCTCTGCACCGCGCTGCTGGGCGGAGGATCCGAGCGCTGGGTCGGTCGCGGCACCGGGGTCGACGACGAGGGGCTCGCGCGCAAGCGCGCCGCCATCGATGCCGGGCTGAAGTGCCATAGCGCTAGTCTCGGCGATCCGCTCGCAGTCGCCACGGCGCTCGGCGGACGCGAGCTCGCGGCCATGGCCGGCGCGGTGCTGGCGGCACGGGCGCAGCGTATTCCGGTTCTGCTCGACGGCTTTGTCGCCACCGCGGCGGTCCTGCCGTTCGCGCGTCTCAACCCTGCAGTGCTTGATCATTGCAACGCTGGCCACGTCTCTGCGGAAGCGGGACACCGGCAGTTGCTCGCCGAGCTGAAACTCGATCCGCTGCTGGATCTCGGCATGCGGCTGGGCGAAGCCTCAGGCGCGGCTGTCGCGGTGTTGCTGCTGCGCGCCGCCGCCGCGTGTCACGCCGGAATGGCGACGTTCGCCGAAGCCGGCGTTACCGATGCCGGCGAATAGCCGACATCGACATCAGGTTTTCTGAAACGTCAGGCGCCAGTGGATTCGTTCATCGGCGCCCGGTCCCGCCTGCAGCTGGATATCCGAACTTCTCACGCGTTCACCGGTCTTCTCATCCACCAGCGCAAGCTTCACCGGCCGACCGCTCCTGCGATTGACGAACTTCAACGGCGGCCCGTCATCGCCCGCGACTGCCCACTTGTCGCCAATCTGCGCCAGCGCCTGGGTCAGCAGGATGGTGTCCCAGCCCTTGCGGGTCAGGATGTATTCATGCCGCTCCGGATTGGTCTGGTAGAGCCGCCGCTCGACCAGCTCATTCTCTTCCAGGTGCTTGAGCCGATCCGACAGCGTTGCATGGGTGACATCGGTCGACTGCCGCAGATCCTCATAACGGCGCAGTCCCAGCGACAGGTCGCGCAGGATCAGGATCGCCCAGCGATCGCCGATCGTCTCCAGCGCACCGGCGATCGAACACGTCATGCCTTCGAAACTTTTGGATCGCATGAAAGGCCGGCCTCCTCTTGATCCCCTCGGATGCGGGATCCAACAACATCAGCCTTTAGACTATTTCGGCCCGCCAATCATCGAGAACGTTGCGGGGGGTGTGGACCAAACCAACCTCGCAGAAATCGCTTGCGCTACCATAACTCTTATCATTAGAGTTACTAACCGTCCAGCGCGAAAGCTGGACCTGCGCGGCCCAACGCGGCAGCGGCAATATCCTGACAGATGGGATGGAGACGGCATGAGCAGCCTGCTGGATCAGGTCATCGAGGCGCACGGCGGTATTGCGCGCTGGACCAAGGTGACAACCATCGACGGCGACATGTCGATCACCGGCGCGATGTGGGCGCGAAAGGGCTGGGCAGACGTTTTGAAGGATGTCCACGTCACCATCGAGACTCGCAAGCAGTGGACCAGCTATCGGCCGTTCACGGCAGCGGACAGGCGCAGCGTGTGCACGCCGGATCTCACCGTCATCGAGACGCTCGACGGGCGTCATCTCGAGGAACGGCGCAGCCCGCGGACCGCTTTCAAAGATCACACGCCGGCCACCCCGTGGGATGACCTGAACCTCGCTTATTTCAGCGGTTACGCGATCTGGAACTATCTCACGACGCCGTTTCTATTCCTGCTGCCGGGAATCAAAGCCGAGGAAATCGACCCGCTGAGCAGCAATGGCGAGACACACCGTCGACTCAAAGTCACCTTCCCGGATTCCATCGCAACCCACGGCCCCGAACAGATTTTCCATGTCGGCCCGGACAACCTGATCAGCCGGATGGATTACAGCGCCGTCGTGGTCGGCAATCTCCTGACCGCCCACGTCATGACCGACTACAGGGATTTCGACGGCATCAAGATCGCGACCAAACGGCGGGCCTATCGCCGAAACCCGGACGGCACAGCCGATCCCAGCCTCACCGCAGTCGCCATCGATATCGCCGATATCCGGCTTTCTTAAGAAAACGCCGCAAGCGGTAGCCAAAGGGAGGGCCACATGATCGAAGCCGATAACACGCTTCATACCGTCACCATCGCCATCAACGGCGCGCGCAAGACCGCTGCGGTGGAGCCGCGCAGGCTGTTGGTGCATCTAATCCGCGACGACCTCGGCCTGACCGGAACCCACATCGGCTGCGATACCTCGCAATGCGGCGCCTGCACGGTCGAGATCGACGGCCAGGCGGTGAAGTCCTGCACCGTGCTGGCGGTGATGGCTGACGGCGCATCGATCACCACCATTGAAGGTGTTGCGCCAAAGGGCGGCGCGCTGCATCCGATCCAGGCCGCTTTCCATGAACATCATGCCCTGCAGTGCGGCTTCTGCACCCCGGGCATGATCATGAGCGTGCGCCAGTTGCTCAGGGATCATCCGAGCCCAAGCGAGAGCGAGATCCGTCATCACCTTACCGGCAACATCTGCCGCTGCACCGGCTACCACAACATCGTGCGTGCGGTGGAATCGCTGGCAACGGAGGCTCACCATGACTGAAGCAGCACGGCCTCCCTATATCGGCCAGCCATTGCGGCGACGGGAAGATTTCAAGCTGGTCACCGGCAAGGGCCGTTATGTCGACGACATCAAACTGCCGGGGATGCTGCATCTGGCGATCCTGCGCTCGCCGCACGCCCATGCCATCATCAGGCATGTCGACCTCACCGCAGCCCAGGCCTCGCCTGGCGTGCATCTGGCGCTGTCCGGTACCGACCTCGCCGGCAAGCTCGGATCGATCGTCCCGAACTGGATCCTGCCCGGCACCAAGGTGCCCGATCGCCCCGTGGTCGCGATCGATCGTGTGCGTTTTGTCGGGGAATGCGTCGCGCTGGTGGTGGCCGACACCCAGGCCCAGGCCTATGACGCGATCGGCCTGATCGATGTCGACTACGAAGCACTGCCTGCCGTCGTCGATGAAGATGCCGCAATCCGCGACGGCGCTCCGCAACTGCACGACAATGTGCCGGGGAACATCACCACCGTGTTCAAGGTCAAGGGCGGTGACTACCAGAAGGCCGTCAAAAGTGCCGATCAGGTCATCCAGCTGCGGATCATCAACAACCGCCTGATCCCGACCTGCATGGAGACGCGATCGATCATCGCCGATCCCGGTGCCGACGGCACGCTGACAGTCTATATCCCAAGCCAGGTGCCGCACATGCACCGGCGGTGGATTGCCGAGACCGTGGGTTTATCCGAGCATATGCTGCGCGTGATCGCGCCTGACATCGGCGGTGGCTTCGGCGCCAAGATGCATCTTTATCCGGAGGAACTGCTCTGCCCGTATCTGGCGCGTGAACTCGGCGTACCGGTGAAATGGTGGGAATCGCGCTCCGAAAGCCACCAGTCCACCAGCCACGGCCGCGCCCATATCGAGACCATCGAAGCCGCCATCCGCAATGATGGCACCATCCTGGGCATGAAGGTGGAGACGCTGGGCAATGTCGGCGCCTATCTCTCCAACATGGCGAGCGGCGGCCCGACCGTAAACACCATCAATTACGGCACCGGCACCTACAAGATCGCCAACTATGAGGCAATTTCGCGGGTGGTGGTGACCAACACCGTGCCGGTCGATGCCTATCGCGGCTACGGCCGGCCTGAGGGTGCCTACATTGCGGAGCGAACCATCGACGCGGTGGCGCGGCATCTGAAGCTTGATCAGGTCGAGGTGCGGCGCAGGAACTTCATCCAGGCCGCCGATTTTCCCTACCGTCCTTATGCCAGCATGGGCGTGATCTTCGACAGCGGCAATTACGAAGGCTGTCTCACCAAGGCGCTCGATGCATTCGACTATGGCGCGCGCAGTAGCGAGCGCGACGCGCTGCGCACCCAGGGCCGCTATCGCGGCATTGGTGTCGCCGCCTACACCCACATGTGCGGCATGGCGCCGTCGCGCCGACTCGCCATGAGCGGATTCAACCGCGGCGGCTGGGAAAGCGCGCGGATCGCGGTGGATTCCAGCGGCCGGGCCACGATCTTTTCCGGCTCCATGAGCCAGGGCCACGGCCATGTCACGTCGTTCGCGCAGATCGCCGCCGATGTGCTGCAGATTCCGATCGACCACATTGACGTGGTGCAGGGCGACACACGGCAGGTGCAGGCCGGCCATGGCACTTTCAACTCCCGCTCGATGTCGGTCGGCGGCTCCAGTGTGCACGTGTCCTCCCATCGCATCGTGACCAAAGCAAAGAAGATCGCCGCCGGCATGCTGGAGGTCGACGAGAAGGACGTGGCTTACGAAGGCGGCCAGTTCAGCGTGCCCGGCACCGATATCGCACCGCTGAGCTTCGGCAAGGTCGCGCGCATGGCCTATGTCGGCCACAAACTGCCTGACGGCCTTGAGCCCGGGCTTGATGAAACCGTGTTCTACGATCCGACCGGCATGGGCGCGCCCTCGGGCATTCACATGGCCTATGTCGAAGTCGATCCGGAGACCGGCATTGTCGAGATCCTGGATTATGTCGCCGTCGACGATGTCGGCACCTTGATCAACCCGCTGCTCGCGGCCGGGCAAATCCATGGCGGCGTGGTGCAGGGCATCGGCCAGGCGCTGTATGAAGGCGTCAACTACGATCCGGACAACGGCCAGCTAATGACGGGATCGCTGCTGGATTACGCCGTGCCGCGCGCGGAGTATGTACCCAACATCCGTTCGTCGTTTCAGATCACGCCGTCGCCGACCAACCCGATCGGCGTCAAGGGCATCGGCGAAAGCGGTTCGATCGCCGCCCCGCCGACCATGGTGCACGCCGTGCTCGATGCGCTGGCGCCATTCGGCATCAACCATCTCGACATGCCGATGACGCCACCGCGGATCTGGGCGGCGATCCAGACCGCGCGCTCCGGAGCACGGCCATGATCCCGGCCTCGTTCGATTATGTCCGCGCCACCTCGCTCGATCAGGTCATCGGCCTGCTGCAGGGCGATCCCGATGGCATCAAGCTCGTCGCGGGCGGTCACTCTCTGATCCCAACGTTGAAACTGCGGCTGGCATCGCCGGCGCTGCTGGTCGACATCCGCGGCCTCGACGATCTCAGGTGCATCACGATTGGCGAGCAGATCCGGATCGGTGCGCTGACCACCCATGCGGAGCTTCTGGCATCCACGCCGCTGCGCGAGGTGCTGCCGATTTTCCATCAGGCCGGAAGCCTGATCGCCGATCCGCAGGTGCGCAACCGTGGCACCATCGGCGGATCGCTCGCGAATGCCGACCCGGCCGCCGACTGGCCCGCCGTCGTAATTGCGCTCAATGCCGAGATCGAGCTCGCCGGCCCGCAAGGACGACGGCGGGTGGCCGCGCGTGATTTTTTCGTCGACATCATGACCACCGCACTCGCGCTGGACGAGATCCTGGTCGCCGTTCACATCACCCGGCCGCGGCCCGACACGCAATTCCGCTATCGCAAGATCCGCCATCCAGCGAGCGGCTATGCCGTCGTCGGCGTCGCCTTCGCCTTGGGTTTAACCGATAACACCGTGTCCGACGCGGCCATCGGCATCACCGGTGCGACAGGCCACGCCTTCGCGGCCGAAGCGGCCGCGAAGGCCGTGATCGGACAACCGCTCACCGCAGAGACAATCGAAGCGGCCGCGAAACTCGCCGGCGAACAGGCCGACTGCCTGTCCGACCATTATGCATCGGCAGACTATCGCAGGCATCTCATCAGAACCGAAGTGGCGCGCGGACTTACATCGTTCAAAGCGGATTGAATGTTTTAGACAGACCCAGCAACTGAAGGCGTCCCCCATGGCATCCGATCCACGCGTAAAGGTCGTCAGCGACATCGCAACGACGCACCTGTTCGACATCGTTGTCGATCTCAATCCACTGCTGAACATCGGCCCAGGCCCGTTGGGTCAGCGGATTCTCTTCGGCGCGGCCGGCGGAACGTTCGAAGGCCCAAAGCTGCGTGGCGAGGTGCTGGCGGGTGGCGGCGACTGGGCGCTGTTCCGCCCCGACGGCGGGATGTCGCTGGATGTCCGGTTGACTTTGCGCACCCACGACAACGCCCTGGTGCACATGACCTATGGCGGCCGCTGGATCACCCCGCCCGAGCTGCGCGCCGAGGTGGCCGATCCCGTCAAGCGGACCCAGATCGATCCCGCGCGGTATTACTTTCGGACCACGCCGCTATTCGAAACCGGGGCGAAGTCCTACGCTTGGCTGAATGACATCGTCTGTGTCGGGACCGGCTACCCGATCGAGGGCGGGATTGCCTACAAGGTCTCGCAGGTTGTTTGAGCCCGATGGCGAGCCGTTACTTGCCTTTGCGCGGCGCAGAACGGCGCGACACAGGCCTGGCTTTGTTGCGAGCCGGTGCATCCCGTGATTCGGCCGTCACATCGCGATCGGGGAGAGCCTCCGCGGTCGCCGCCGCAAATCGCTTGCGGTTGAAGGGCACGGCACCGCAGCCGGCCACGACTTCGACGTCCTCAAGCTGCAGAGGTCTGCCATTGCGCGCCTGCAGGGGGGGATACTCGATCGGGCGTCCACTCTCACGATCCCTGAAAACCACCTGCGGGCCCTCGGGCTCCGCCAGCCAGTCATCGCCCCATTTCTTCAGCGCCAGATAGGCCGGAAAGAAGCTTCGGCCCTTGTCGGTCAGCACATATTCGTAGCGGCCCGCATGCTCCGGCAAAGGCACCCGCTCCATGATGCCGGCATCAACGAATTTCTTCAGCCGATTGCTCAAAATATTGGGCGCCACGCCGACATAATATTCGAACTGGTCGAACCGTTTGACGCCGTAATAGGCCTCGCGCAGCAACAGGATCGACCAGCGGTCGCCGACCACCTCCATGGCCCGCGCCATGGAACACTCTTTGTTGGCAATTCGCGCGCGCTTTTGGTCGGCCATTCCATTGTCCTGGGCAGTTCACCTCTCCCCGTTTGCGGGGAGAGGTCGTCGCGCACTTGCGCGGCGGGTGAGGGGGCGTCACCACGAGCGCCGTGCAATGAGGGGCCCCTCACCCCACCCCTCTCCCCGCAAGCGGGGAGAGGGAGCACGCATCCCTCGCCGCGACAATTCGATCAGAGCTCATCATGCTCTGGCATCGCTGTCTAGCATCGACAAACAGCGCGAGCCAGCCACGATGGAATCGCGGCCGGCTGTTGTTCTGCAACAATCTCCCTCACGCGGCCTGACCGGACTCCGTCGATGGCTTTGCTGTCACCTCAGGCGCCAGCGCCCGTCGGTGCGTCACCAGCGCGCCGGCGTCACTGAGTTTCTGCAAGTCCGCTTCGCTAAGACCGAGCTCACGAAACACCTCCTGGTTGTGTTCGCCCTGGAAGGCCGGCGTGCCGATCGGCGTCAGTTCGTCCTTGGAGAAGTGCCAGGGGCGGCCAGGCAGACGGTACTCGCCACCGCTGCGGTCCGGCACCAGTTGCACCGCGCCCCAGTAATCGCTCCAGTCGGATTTGGTGAGTTGCTTGATGGAGCGGATCTCACCCATGGCGATTTTCGCCTCGTCGAACTGCGCGTCGAGCCTCGCCATATCCGGGAAGGTCAGGATCCAGGACTGGATGATCGCATGCAGCGCGCCGAAGTTCAGCCGGCGGCCCGTCGCACTGGAAAACCGCGGATCGTCCATCAGGTCGACACGCCGCATCGCGCGCAGCCAGGACGGAAACGTACGGCTGCCGACAATGCTGGTGGCCACGGTGAAGTGCTCGCCATTGGGGCCAGTGAAAAACGAACAGTCGGTCGCGCCGAGTACGGCCGGCTCCGCGCCGATGTCATCGTCGGAGAGATCGACATGGGCCCGCTCATTGACGGCGAGCAGGGTCGCCGCCATCGCGACGTCGATATACTGGCCCTGCCCGGTCTTCTCGCGGCTGTGCAAGGCCGCCAGAATCGCGATCACCGCCTGCAGCCCGGCATAGACGTCCGCATGCGACAGGCTGTCGGTGCGCGGCTCGGTCAGAACTTCGCCGTAATGGCGCACGCTGTTTTCGGTGAAGCCCGCTTCGGCCTGCACCGTTGGCGCATACGCCATCCGGCTGCGCCAGGGACCACCCTGGCCATAACCCGTGATCGAGGCATAGATCAGCCGCGGATTGCGTTTTGACAGGGTCTCATAGTCGAGGCCGAAGAAGCCCAGCGTGCCGGCGCGGAAATTCTCCACCACGATATCGGCGGTGTCGCACAGCTTGAGCGCAAGCTCGTAGGCGCCGGGGATGTTCAGGTTGATGCTGACATTGCGTTTGCCGGCATTCTGCTGGGCATAATAGCCGGACATGCCGTCGGTCGACGGGAACGCAAAGCGCGAGACGTCGGGGCTGGGCGGCTCCACCTTGATGACCTCGGCGCCGAGGTCCTGCAAGGTGCGGGCACACAACGGGCCGGCGAGAACACGGGCAAAGTCGACGACACGAATTCCACTCAGAGGTCCGGCCATGTCAGCGCCCCGCAAACTTGGCGAGGCCTGGGCCCTGCTTCTTGAACGAGGCCAGACCCGCTTTGAGATCTTCCGACGCCCAGATCGGCGCCTGCACCCGCGCCATGGCTTCGTCGGCCGCAACCACGCCCTCATTGACCGCGATGTGCACCAGCTCCTTGGTCGCCGCATGCGCCAGCGTCGGCCCCTGCGCAAACTCTTCCGCAATCGACATGGTCGCCTGTTCGAGCTTTTCTTCCAGCACCGTCAGGTTGATCAGGCCCCACTTCTCCAGTGTCGGTGCATCGTAGCGCCGGGCCAGCATCGACATCTCCTTGGCGCGCGCGGCGCCGATGCGCTGCACCTGGCGCTGGATGCCGCCGAGCAGCGGATGCAGGCCCAGTGTCGCTTCCACCGAGCCGATCTTGGCGGACGTGGCGGCGACGATGTAATCGCATGACAGGGCCAGTTCGAGGCCGCCGCCGAGACAGACGCCGTGGACGCTGGCGATCAACGGGATCGGCAACAGTTCCATGAAGCGCAGGAATTCGACGCCGTTGAGCCGGCGGTTCTCGCTGGATGTATCGCCGCTGCCCTGCGCGACGCGTTTCTCGAAGATGTCGAGGTCGGCTCCCGCGGAGAAGTGCCGCAGGCCGCTGCGGATCACGATCGCCCGGCTGCCGGCCTTCTGCGCCTGTTCGACCTGTTCGACGATGGCGTTGATCAGCTTCGGCCCCAGCAGATTGTAGGGCCGATACTGCATGGTCAGCACGGAAATATTGCCGCGCTCGTCGCGCGTCACCAATGCATCTTCTGACAAGACGTTTTCTGGCAAGACCTTGGCTCCCTGGCGGGGCGCGGACACGCGCCTTTTCATTCAGTTCTTATTTAGAACCTGGAGCCTACACGATGACTTTCGTTTTGCAAGTCGTGTTCGCGAGCGGAAGCTTGCAGAGCAGGTCTGCGAAACGCCGGTCTGCCGGCGGTGGCATACAACATCACAGCCGGATGCGGATCTCACGCGTTCTCCCGAGCCGCAAATTGCCGAGAAACGCGCGCTCCTTCAGTCAGTCATCGGCCACCCGACCGAGGCGGACGATCTTTCAAGTCCTGATCGCAATCGGAGCAAGCCGATTGCGATCAGGACGGACATTGTTCGATGGCCGCAGGCATTAACCGCGCCGCATGGCAGGCCTGGAGAACGAGGTGGTGGTGCTGTCGAAGACATCGCGGGAGCAGTCGCCACCGATACCCGATGCGCTGGCCTCACACTGCGCGTATGTCGTGAACCCGCAATCCATTTCGTCCTGCTCATAGGTGAGGCAATAGGCGCCCCGATGCATGGCCGGCGCAGCCTGCGCGGCAGAGTTGCCCATTGCGACGAATGCGACGGCAGAAAAGGCCAGTGCCGGCACGGCCAGCTTGAAGAACGTTTTCATGTGAACCTCCTGATGCAAGGTGACGGGATCAATCCCGCAACCAACATGCAATGCTGCCTCCGCGAAATCGATTATAAAAAGTTTTAGCCTGCGCGCCTGCGCTCGACCGTGATCGTCATCACGGACCCGCTCAACGCGACGTGAAAACCATAAACTGGTGTTTAATTGGCGCCTACACGTGCGCGCCTTACCGTGGCGGTCAGTTTCATTCGCTCATGCCGAGAGTCGGAATGCACGCCTTAAGGCGCGCAGCTCGACACACAACACGATGGAGCGACGTCATGCATCTCACGTCTTCACATGGCCTTGTCGCTGCAATTGCAGCCGCGATTGTTGCCGGCTCGCTGTTGTCCGTGACCAACGTCGCGCAGGCCGATCAACTGATCCCCTCGACTGTACTCCCCGCCCCTGTCGGTCATCTGCAGCCTCGCGCGAATGATTTCGCGACCAGTCCGGCGCGGACAGGACCGAGCAGCAGCGGCTGCATGCATTCGATGCCCTGCAGGGACAGCTGGACAAGGAACTCGACCAGAAGCTCGACGTATGTCGCTGCTGATCGCGCGGCACACATCGGCGCATCCGCATCCGAACGTTATCTGACGAAGATCTTTCGCTGCGCCTACTGCCTAGCGAAGGCCCGCCTCACTGCGCGCGCAAAAGCGACATCCCATCAGCGGCTTGCAATCGGGGGCTGGTGCCGCCGGACGACGGCGGCTTTCTGCCATTCCATCGTCAGTTTAGTAAAATTGCCGCGCCGCACAATATTTTCCTGAAAAACAGCAATTGCGATGTTTATCAAAACGCGCTTTACTAAACATAATCACTAAACATTCCGCTGGAACAAACCGGCGTGACGGACGAAACGTCTTCATTTCAACTGCCCGCATCCTTTCAAGGCAGCATTGCCGCGCGGGCATTTCAGGGAGGAACTGATGAGACCATTGCTCGCCGCCGCAGCAGCCATCACCACCGCCTTCGTTGCCAGCGCCCCGATCAGCGCTGCCCACGCCCAGGGAAAACAGCTCACGCTGTGCTGGGCCGCGTGGGATCCCGCCAACGCCCTGGTCGAACTCTCCAAGGACTTCACCAAGGAGACCGGGATCGACATGAAATTCGAATTCGTCCCTTGGACGAATTACGCCGACCGTTTTCTCAACGAACTCAACTCCCACGGCAAACTCTGCGACCTGATCATCGGCGACAGCCAGTGGATCGGAGGCTCGGCGGAAAACGGCCATTACGTGAAACTGAACGACTTCTTCGCCAAGGAAGGCATCTTGATGGATGACTTCATGCCGGCGACGGTTGTCGGTTACTCGCAGTGGCCCAAGAACACCCCGAATTATTGGGCGCTGCCGGCCATGGGCGACGCGGTCGGCTGGACCTATCGCAAGGATTGGTTCGGCCGCCCGGAGATCCAGGCCGCCTTCAAGCAGAAGTACAACCGCGATCTCGCCGTTCCCAAGACCTATGACGAGCTGAAGGATATCGCGGCCTTCTTCCAGGGCCGCAACATCGACGGCAAGACGGTGTACGGCGCCTCGATCTATACCGAGCGCGGCTCGGAAGGCATCACCATGGGCGTGTCGAACGTCCTTTATGATTATGGCTTCGAGTATCAGAACCCGAAGAAGCCGTACGACATGAAGGGCTTCGTCAACTCGCCCGAAGCCGTTGCCGGCCTCGAATTCTACAAGTCGCTCTACAAGTGCTGCACACCGCCCGGCGCGTCGAACAGCTATATGAGCGAAGGCCTGGACGCCTTCAAATCCGGCCAGGTCGCGCTGCAGATGAATTTCTTCGCCTTCTTCCCGGGCCTCTACAAGGACCCGAATGTCGGCGGCGACAAGATCGGCTTTTTCGTCAATCCGGCCGCGAAGTATCAGTTCACCCAGCTCGGCGGCCAGGGTATTTCGGTGGTCGCCTATTCGGACCGCAAGAACGATGCGCTTCGCTACATCAAGTGGTTTGCCAAGGGCGATGTGCAGAAGAAGTGGTGGACGCTTGGCGGCTATTCCTGCGCCAAGTCGGTGCTGAACGATCCGAGCTTCCCGACAAGCGCGCCGTTCGCCGCCGAATTCCTGAAGTCGATGGACATGGTCAAGGACTTCTGGGCCGAGCCATCCTATGCCCAGCTGCTGCAGGCCGAACAGAAGCGCGTCCACGATTATGTCGTCGCCGACCAGGGCACGGCCAAGGAGGCGCTCGACAAGCTGGTCGCCGACTGGACGCAGATCTTCAAGGATGACGGCAAGTAAGCTTCATGACGTCAATCGCCGCTCCGGGGCGTCCACCACGCCCCGGAGCGGCGGCCCCTGCCGAGATCACCATGTTCAAGTCGCCATGACATTCAAGCCATGACGTTCGAATCGTCACAGCCGGACCGCGGATCCATGACCGAAGTCACCGCTCCAACCGTGTTTGCCGATCGGGTCGCCGCGGCCACGCCGTCCACCATTGGGCGGTCGGTCCGCGGCCTCTCCGACCGGGTGATCGCGTGGCTGTTTATCGGGCCGACCATTCTGCTGCTGCTGGCCATCAACATCTTTCCGCTGATCTGGACGATCTATCTCTCGTTTACGAACTATCGCGCCAATCGGCCCAACGCCGAGGTGAAGTTCGTCGGGCTCGACTGGTACCAGCGCATTCTCGGCGATGCCGACGTCTGGGCCGCGATGCAGACCACGGCCCATTTCGTGATCTGGACGATCAGCATCGAGATGGTGCTGGGTTTCGGTCTGGCCTGGCTGATCGACAAGAAGTTTCGCGGACACGCGCTGTGGACCACTGTGATCCTGATTCCGATGATGCTGTCGCCGGCGGTGGTCGGGAATTTCTGGACCTTCCTCTACCAGCCGCAGAGCGGCCTGTTTAATTACGCGATCTCGTTCGTGACCGGGATCGAACCATCGTCGTTCCAGATGCTGGGCAGCGTTCGCCTCAGCCCGTGGGCCATCATCATTGTCGATGTCTGGATGTGGACGCCGTATGTGATGCTGATCTGCCTCGCCGGACTGCGCTCGATCCCCGACTACATCTATGAAGCTGCCGAGGTCGACCGTGCTTCGCCCTGGCGACAGGTCTGGTCGATCACGCTGCCAATGGCGCTGCCTTTCATCATGCTGGCGGTGCTGTTCCGCGGCATCGAGAACTTCAAGATGTTCGACATGGTGAACCTGCTCACCGGCGGCGGCCCCGGCTCGATCACCGAAGTCGCGTCCATCACCCTGAAACGGCAGGCCTTCGAGAGCTGGCGCACCGGCTACTCCTCGGCCTTTGCCATCATCCTGTTCGTCACCGTGTTCGGGCTCGCCAACATCTATGTGAAGGCCCTGAACCGCGTGAAGCAGCGCTGAGGACATCATGAGCGGATTGACCCAGGCCCATTCCGTCGTTGCGCCCTCCAACCTGTCGCGCCGTATCGCCGGTGCACTGGTGATTGTCTACGCTGTGATCACCATGATCCCGCTGGTCTGGATCGTGCTGACCAGCTTCAAGACACCACCGGATTCGATCTCGTACCCGCCGAAGGTCGTGTTCACGCCGTCGCTCGAGGGTTATGTGAACCTGTTCACCACACGCACGCGGCAATCGCCGGAGGTGCTCAAGCAGCTGCCGGAGCCGACCACCTGGTACGACAAGCTGGTGCGCTCGCGGAACATGGTGATCGCAGGGCCGTCCAACGTGATCCCGCGCTTCGTCAACTCGATCATCATCGCCTTCGGCTCGACTTTTCTCGCGGTGGTGCTGGGAACGCTGGCGGCCTACGGCTTTTCGCGATTCCGCGTGCCGCTGAAGGAAGACCTGCTGTTCTTCATCCTGTCGACCCGCATGATGCCGCCGATTGCCGTCGCCATTCCGATTTACCTGATGTATCGCGAGCTCGGCCTTTCCGACACCCGGCTCGGCATGATCCTGCTCTACACCGCGGTGAATGTCTCTCTGGCCGTCTGGCTGCTCAAAGGCTTCATCGACGAAATCCCGCGGGAGTATGAAGAGGCCGCGATGATCGACGGCTACACCCGGCTGCAGGCCTTCCGCAAAGCCGTGCTGCCACAGGCTGCGACCGGCATCGCCGCCACCGCGATCTTCTGCCTGATCTTCGCCTGGAATGAATACGCCTTCGCCGTCCTGCTCACATCCGGCACCGCCCAGACCATGCCGCCCTTCATACCCTTCATTATCGGCGAAGGCGGGCAGGACTGGCCGGCGGTCGCCGCGGCAACAACGCTGTTCGTGATCCCGATCTTCGTCTTCACCATCCTGCTCAGGAAACACTTGCTGCGCGGCATCACTTTCGGAGCAGTGCGCAAATGACCAATCGCAGCGAGATTATCGAACGACCATCGACCCTGCACCGCCTGCTTCACCTGCGGCGCGGCCCCTGGGAAAATCTGGCCACGGTCCTGATCGGGCTCGGCGTGGTGATGCTGATGCAGCCGTTCTCGGCGATGGCCTATGCCTACTCGTTCATCACCATCCTGGCAGGCACGGTATTGTTCGCCATTGTCAGCCATTTTCCGGAGTGAGCCATGGCCGAGATCCGGGTCGACAACGTCCAGAAATCCTTCGGCTCCTTCACCGCGGTGAAGGGCTCGACCTTCACCATTGAAGACGGCGAGTTTTTCGTCATGCTGGGGCCGTCCGGCTGCGGCAAGACCACGACCCTGCGCATGATCGCCGGCCTGGAGCTGCCGACATCGGGACAGATCCTGCTCGGCGGCGAGGATGTCACCTTCAACCGCGCGGCGGCGCGCGACATCGCCTTCGTATTCCAGATGTTCGCGCTCTACCCACACATGAATGTCCGCAACAACATCGGCTTTCCGCTGAAATGCCAGGGCATGGCCCGCGGCGAGATCCGGCAGCGGGTCGAGGAAGCGGCCAAGCTGCTGCGGATCGATCATCTGCTGGACCGCGCCGTCTCGGGTCTGGCGGGCGGCGATCGGCAACGGGTGGCGCTGGGGCGCGCCATCGTGCGCCGTCCCAAGGCGTTCCTGATGGATGAACCGCTCGGAACCCTCGATACAGAGTTTCGCGACCTGATGGTCAGGGAATTGCGCGAGCTTCACAATCGCATTGATGCGACCACGGTCTATGTCACCCATGACCAGCTCGAAGCAATGGCGATGGCCGACAAGATCGCCGTGATGAACCACGGCACCATCGAACAGTTCGGCAAGCCGCAGGACATCTACGACCGTCCCGCGAGCATGTTCGTCGCCGATTTCATCGGCTCTCCGCCAATGAACTTTCTCAACTTTCATGGCGGCCTGCGAAGCGGCGACCGCGCAGTACGCCTGAACGGTGCCGAGATCGCGGTTCCGGAGATCCATACGGATCGTGCGCCCGGCCCATTCGCGCTTGGCGTACGTCCCGAGCACATTGTGTTCGACGACCGCTCGAATCTTCGGGGCTCGGTATTCGGATCGGCTTATCTCGGCACCACCCAGATCATCGCAGTCGATACCGCACACGGACAGATCAAGGCCCGGCTGCCGTCGGATCGCATCGTGCATCCCGGCGAGACGGTCGGCCTGGCATTCCGGCCGGAACGGCTGTCGCTGTTCGATACGGTGTCCGGGCAAGCGCTGCCGTCCGCCCTCTACCAGGGAGCGCCCCATGGCTGATGTCATCATCAACGGCGTGACCAAGCGCTTCGGCACCACCACGGCCGTCTCGAATCTCGATCTGTCGATCGCCAATGGCGAACTCGTCGTGCTGCTGGGACCGACCGGTGCCGGCAAGACTACCACGCTTCGGCTTGTCGCGGGGTTGGAGCGAGCCGAAGCAGGACGCATTTCGATCGACGGCCACGACGTGAGTTCGATGGAGCCGGCCGGCCGCGACGTCACTTTTGTATTCCAGCAATACTCGCTCTACCCACACCTTTCGGTCTACGACAACCTCGCCTTCCCGCTGCGCTCGCCGGCGCGGCGGGTGCCGGAAGACGAGATCAAGCGGCAAGTCACGTCGATTGCGACCATGCTCAGGATCGGTCACAAGCTGACCAACCGCGCAACGCAACTGTCCGGCGGCGAGATGCAACGGGTTGCGATCGGCCGGGCGCTGGTGCGGCGGCCGTCGATCTATCTGATGGATGAGCCGCTGTCCTCACTCGATGCCAAGCTGCGGGCCGATCTGCAACTGGAGCTCAAGCACATCCAGCGCGATCTCGGCGCCACCATCCTCTACGTTACCCACGACCAGATCGAGGCGATGACCCTGGCAAGCCGGATCGGCATCATGCGCGCAGGCGAATTGGCCCAGATCGGCACCCCGCGCGAGATCTACCGCAGCCCGGCCAATATCTATGTCGCCGCGCGTCTCGGACAGCCGGCGATCAATCTGCTTCCCGAAGGCTTGATTCCGGCGGGCAGTGCGCCGCCGGGCACAATGACCATCGGCGCACGGACGGAGCATCTGCGGATCGAGAAGACGTCGAAAACGCTTGCGACCGCTTCGGTTGACTGGATCGAACACCTCGGCGACCAGAACCATTTGCATATCCGGATCGGCGAGCGCCGGTTGACAACCCTGGTCGATCCGGCAACGGACCTGGCGGCCGGTGACGCGGTTGCGCTGTCGCTGGTCGATCCGCTTTATTTCGACCAGGCGGGACAGCGAATCGGAGGAGGAGCCTGATGCTCGACCAGACCACACGGCGCGCCCTGATCGAGACCGCGGCCAAACGCGTGATCGATCATGCTGAGGAGTTGACGGAGCTCGATCAGGCGATCGGCGACGGCGACCACGGCATCAACATGAAGCGGGGACTGGAAGCGGTGCTGGCCGACCTCGACGGCCTCGCCGCCAAGTCGCTGCCGGATGCGCTGAAGGCCATCGGCATGACCCTGGTGATGAAAGTCGGCGGCGCCTCCGGGCCGCTTTACGGCACGCTCGCCATGACCCTAGGCAAGGAACTGCCGGAAGATCCAAGCCGCGCCGATCTGGCACGGGCGCTCACTGCCGCCATCGAAGCGGTGAAGAACCGCGGCAAATCGGAAGTTGGCCAGAAGACCCTGCTCGACGTGCTTGCGCCGGTTGCCGAAGCGCTCTCACACGAAGGCGACCCTGCCAAAGCTGCGGCGACCGCCGCCGACGCAACCATTCCGATGAAGGCCATTCGCGGTCGGGCCTCCTTTCTCGGCGACCGCTCGATCGGCCACATGGATCCCGGCGCGCGATCCAGCGCATTGCTGGTCGCCGCCATCGCAGAGACCACAGAACACGCGATAAGACTCGCGGCAGGAAAATCAGTATGACGAAATCTACTTCGACCAAACACAACGGCAATGTCGGCATCGTGATCGTCTCGCACTCACCCGATGTCGCCAAGGGAACGGCGCAGATGGTGCAGCAGATGGTCGGCGAGGAGGTGCCGCTCGCATTCTGCGGCGGCGATCCCGGCGGCGGGCTGGGCACCAGTGTCGAAGCGATCCTTGGCGCCATCGACCGCGCCTGGTCCGAGGCCGGTGTCGCGATCCTGGTCGATCTTGGCGGCGCCGAGACCAATTCGGAAATGGCCATCGAGATGCAGCCGGCGGAACGCCAGGGCAAGATCGTGGTCTGCAATGCACCGATCGTGGAAGGTGCGGTGATCGCCGCTACCGAGGCATCCGGCGGGGCATCGCTTGACGTGGTGCGGCGGACGGCGGAAGAGCTGTCGCCGGCATGAAACAGAAATGGGAACGATCATGGTGAATGGTGAAGCATCCGGCAGCGTCCTGCTGACCCACGAGGTCGGGTTGCACGCGCGCCCCTCGGTGAAGCTCACCAAGCTCGCCAAGACATTTCAATCGACCATCGAACTCGGCCTTAATGGCGGCGAGAGCGGTGAGACTGGCGGCCAGATTTGGATCGACGCCAAGAGCATCGTCAAGGTGATGGCCGCGAAGGCGCCGCAAGGCAGCACATTGTTTTTCCGCGCCAGCGGCCCCGATGCGGACCAGGCGGTTGCCGCGCTGGTGGCGCTGGTCGAACGCGACTTCGACGAGGCGGAGGCCCATGCCGGCAACGGTTGAATTGCGGGGACGCGCTGCCGCGCCGGGGCTCGCGCGCGGGCCGGTGCATCGCATTGTCGACATCGCCGATCTGCAGCGACAGTCGGGTACGCCCGGCGATGAGCGGATCGCCCTCGAGTCGGCGATCGAAACGGCAACCGCCGATCTCGCCACATTGATCGCCGACGCATCATCGGATGGCGCTGACATCCTTGAATTCCAGGTCGCCATGCTGGAGGACGAAGCACTGCGCGAGCCCGCGCTCGTATCCATCGATAGCGGCGCTGACGCGGCCTCGGCCTGGTCAGCAACTGTGGCGGAGCAAATCGCGATCTATCGTGCCGGCGACGATTCCTATTTCAGCGCGCGAGCGAGCGATCTCGAGGATCTGCGCGACCGCGTGCTCTCGCACCTGCTCGGCGCCGGCGCGCAGCAGGACATCCAACCGGGGGCAATCCTGATTGGCCGCGACCTGACGCCGAGCCGGTTTCTCGCGATCGACTGGTCGAAGGGCGGCGCCATCGCATTGTCCGACGGCAGCCCGTCCAGCCATGTCGCCATGCTGGCGCGCTCCCGCGGAGTACCGATGACGGTCGGTCTCGGACGGATTCCCGCGGCGACATTCGCCGAAGCCATTGTCGATGGCGAACGCGGCCGTCTGCTGCTCGACCCGGCCGCCGATGACGTCGCCTCCTACACCGCCGCGCTCGGCGAAGCCGCCACCCGTGTTGCGCAGGAGGCGGTGGTGCTGAAGCAGGCTGCGATGACACGCGACCGTCAGCCGGTCGCAGTTTTGATCAATGTCGCTGAGCCCGAAGAGCTCAATACCATCGACCCGGCGATCTGCGACGGCATCGGATTGGTCCGCACCGAATTCCTGTTCGACCGCCCGGGCGGCCTGCCGGATGAAGAAACACAGTACCGCGCCTATGCGCATATCATGCAATGGGCCGCAGGGCGCCCTGTCACCATTCGCACCATCGATGCCGGTGGCGACAAGCCGGTGCCGGGGCTAACGCAGGATGGCGAAACCAATCCGTTCCTTGGCATGCGCGGCATCCGCCTCTCGCTGGCGAAGCCAGACATTTTCGGGGTTCAGCTCCGCGCCCTGGCACGCGCGGCCGTGCACGGCGATCTCAGGATCATGCTGCCCATGATCACGGTCCCGGAGGAAATCACTGCTGCCGCGGCCCTGCTCGATGCAGCGGTGGCGCAGCTGCAGGCTGAGAATGTCAGCGCCAAACGGCCAAAGCTCGGCATCATGGTCGAGGTGCCGGCCGTTGCCATCGTGCCCGAACTCTTCAAGGAGGCCGCCTTCTTTTCCATCGGCTCCAATGACCTGACGCAGTATGTCACCGCCAGCGCACGCGACAACGCGGCCGTGGCGGACCTGAATGATGCCGGTCATCCAGCCGTGCGTGCCATGATCGCCCACGTGGCCAAAACTGGCCGTGCCCTCAACATCGACGTCAGTCTGTGCGGCGACATGGGTGGTGACCCCCGCCATTTGCCGGTGCTGATCGCGGCGGGGTTGCGATCGGTCTCGGTCGCCCCGCCGCTGGTCGGCCGCGTCAAGCTGGCGTTGCGCGATATCGATGGAGGCCCTTCCGCATGAAAGAAGCGATCGTCGAGAACGATGTCGGCGATGCCGTTGCGGACTACAAGAAGGTCCTGCAACGCGTGCTCGACAATCGTCCGTCCGGCACCCGCGGCCGGCTGGCGCAGGCGCTCGGCAAGAACCGCTCCTTCATCAGCCAGATCACCAATCCGGCCTACGCGACGCCGATTCCCGCCCAGCATATCGAGACGATTTTCGAGATCTGTCACTTCTCGCCGGACGAGCGGCGTGTGTTTCTCGACGGCTATGCGCGAGCCCATCCGCGCCGCGCGCCGTCGCTGCGGGAGATCAAGCGGCTGCGGCAGCATACGATCCATCTGCCTGACCTCGGTGACGCGGACAAGAACCGGGAACTCGATCAGCTGGTGGGAGAGTTTATCCAGAGACTGACGAAGCTGATGGGCGAGTAGCGATTACATTGCAGCGCTCAAGAATTCGCGTTTTCAAAAAATGCCGGGAGGACACCCATGAAGAAATTGATCAACGCCCCCGAGTCCGTGCTTGCCGAAAGCCTCGATGGCTTCGCAGCCGCCCATGCCGACATCATTCAACTGGGCGAGGAACGAAAATTCGTCCGGCGCAGGCAGCTTACTGCCGGCAAGCCGGCGCTGATTTCCGGCGGCGGCGCCGGGCACGAGCCGCTGCATGCCGGTTTTGTCGGGCGCGGCATGCTGGATGCCGCCTGCCCCGGCCAGATCTTTACCTCACCCACGCCCGACCAGATGCTGGAGGCCGCGGCTGCGGTCGACACCGGAGCAGGCGTGCTGTTCATCGTCAAGAACTACGAGGGCGATGTCATGAACTTCGCCATGGCTGCGGAGATGGCCGAGACCAAGACCATGACCGTCATTGTCGACGACGATGTCGCGGTCGAGAAGTCGTCGTTTTCCATCGGACGCCGCGGTGTCGCCGGTACGCTGATCGTAGAGAAGATGGTAGGCGCCGCGGCCGAGCAAGGCATGGCGCTGGCACAGTTGAAAGAGCTCGGTGACCGGGTCAATGCGGCAACCCGCTCCATGGGCGTTGCACTCACGAGTTGCACCGTTCCCGCCGCCGGCAAGCCGACCTTCGCCCTTGCCGAAGACGAGATGGAAATGGGCGTCGGCATCCATGGCGAACCCGGACGGCGGCGGGTCAAGTTAGAGCCGGCCGACCGCATCGCCGCCGAGATGGTCACCGCGATCGTCGACGATCTGGACAGGACCGGCGATGCCATCCTGCTGGTAAACGGCTTTGGCGGCACGCCCTCGGTCGAACTGTATCTGATGTTCAAGGCCGCCCGGAAGGAACTGGAGAAGCGCAGCATCCGCGTCGCCCGCTCCCTGGTCGGATCCTATGTCACGTCGCTGGAGATGGCGGGCTGCTCGATCACGGTCTCGATGCTGGACGACGACCTGGCAAAACTCTGGGACGCGCCGGTGCATACGGCAGCGCTGCGCTGGTAGGCAGCGTTAGTGCACCAACGCGTCTCAACATTTTCAGTCTCATCGCTCGGGTTTAACCGGGCGATCCAGTATCCGGGATCTGATGTGACTGAAAGGACGGCGCCAGCAAAGCCGATGGCCGCCGCATCTAACTCTCAGGCTTAACCATGAGCGTCACCGCCTACTGGGTCCCCCGGTCAAAGCCGGGGGACGACACTGAGTATGGTGAGCCGCTTTCGCCGACGGCCTCACCGAGCCTTCTTATTTAACCGCAGCGGTTTTCCGCTGCGCCGGTTGGATCTCGAACACCCTAGAACGGCCCAGCCGCAGCACCTCGATCTCGATCTTGCGGCCGATACGGTCGCGGTCGAGAATCCGGATCAAGTCGTCCACACCATTGACGTCGATTCCATCCAGTCGCACCACCACGTCACCGGACAACAGCCCGGCGCGCGATGCCGCCTCGCCCGACTCCAGGTTCATCAGCAGCGCGCCCATCTTGTTGGTGATGCCAGCCAGCACAGCGTGCCGCCGCGGCACCGGCACTGTCTGTCCGGAGACGCCGATATAAGCCCGTCGCACATGGCCATGACGGATGATCTCGGACAGTACGAACTGCGCCGTGTTGCTGGCCACCGCAAAGCAGATGCCCTGGGCACCGCTGATGATCGCGGTGTTGATGCCGATGACTTCGGCCGCTGACGACACCAGCGGTCCGCCCGAATTACCGGGATTGAGCGCGGCATCGGTCTGGATAACGTCCTCGATGGTCCGCCCGCTCACCGAACGGATCGAGCGGCCCAGCGCCGACACCACACCGGCGGTGACGGTCGATTCGAATCCCAGCGGATTGCCGATCGCGACCACCAGCTGGCCGCGGCGCAGGTTTTTGGAATTGCCGAGCGACGCAAAATGCAGGTCGCGCGCGCCATCGGCCCGCAGCAGCGCGAGATCGGTGTCGGGATCGACACCAAGCACCCGCGCTTCGGTGGACATAACTTCGCTGTCGCTCAAGCGGATCTGCTTGGCGGAGCCGACCACGTGGCTGTTGGTCAGCACCAGACCATCGGGCGAAATCACGATGCCCGAGCCGATGCCGCCGCGCCCCCGCGTGTCTGCCGAAGCTCGTGTTTCAACCCGCACCACGGCGGGGCCGACTCGCTCGGTGACATCGATCACGGCATTGGAATAGGCGTCGAGCAGCGCGTGATCGTCGACAGCCGGCGGTGGTGTTTGGGCGGAGAGATCCGGGGCGTTCGAGCCCGGCAGATCCTGGTCCGGTATGTTCTGGGTAAAATCCAACATGGCGAAATCCTCAGCCACGTCACATGGTCATCTCGCCCCACCCGTGCAAGCCTGCTGCTGACGCAGGCCTGCCGTGTGCCCGCCACTCAGCTTCGCATCAGCCACTCGAGGATCGCCGCATTCTGGTCGCGCGGATAAGTGTGGCTGAGATCGTCGATCTCTCGATAGGTCACGTTCGCGCCGGCCGCTGCCAGTGCCTGACGCGCTTGCTGCGCCACCTGCACTGGAAACATCCAGTCCAGCACACCATGTATGAGATAGATCGGCAGGCCGCGCATGCGATCCGCATCCGCCACCTGCGCCATCAGTGGATGGAAAGACGCAGCTACCGGCGCGAGATGGGTGAAGGGGGAGGTCGGCTCCAGGCCCGTCACATAGCTGAAGGTGCCGCCGTCGCTCATGCCTGTGAGCAGCAACCGGGCCGGATCGATATTCCAGCGCTCGCGCACGAAGGCGAGGATGCGGGCAAGGTTTGGCGTATCCGGATCGTCTCCCATCAGGGCCCAGGTCGGACCGATCGCCGTCGGCGCCACCAGGATCGCGCCGCGGCTGCGCGCATCCCGCAACCAGCTCCACAGAAAGGCGCGGCCGTTGCCGCTGCCGCCATGCAGCGCCACCACCAGCGGCCAGGTGCGATCCGGCGTGTAATACTCCGGCACATAGAGCGAGAAGCCGCCACGGCTACCGGGCTCGTTGCTGGCATGAAGCACACCGGTCTCCACCCCCGGCGTCGGATGCGCCAGCCGCGTCAACAACTCGGTGTCACCGCGTAGCGCGGGATCGAGGAAGAAGCCACTGATCGGCGCGAGATCCGTGAGCTGATAGAGCGCCTCCTCGGCGCGCGGCAGGTAGCGCAATGCGCGAAACACGGCCATCAGGCCATTCTCCTGATCCGGCGCGGCGCGAAGGGCCTCGAATGCGGTCACCACGGCATCGCTGACGATCTTCAACTGGCTGCTGACATCTGCCCATCGGCCCGGCCAGTCATCCAGGCGCGACCGGATCGCACGCACGGCCTCCTCAGGCGTGCCGACAGCCTGCATCACCGCATCGAAATCCGGCGGATTCAGATGGCGGGCGATGAACTGCAGCACATCAAGCGACTGCAGCAAAGGCGGCAACACCGCCATGAGGTCGCCCAGTCTGGCGTCGTCCATGATGCCTCCAGCTTAGGTGCCAAGGGATGCGAACTTCGAATTCGGGACACTAGCCAATCTTGCTGCTCACTTGCCTTTTGCCGACGGCAGAAAGCCGACGATCTTCACGCCGAGCCGCATCAGCGCCACCAGCTTGGGCCGCGGCACCGTCAGCATCTGGGTGAACCAGCCGTCGACGGTTTCGGTGAACACCAGCATTTCCTTCAGCCGCTTGCTGGCAACGGGGCTCATCTTCGGATCGTTGGCGGCGTCCGCAACGCAGGCGCGCAGCGCCTCGACTGCCGGATCGATCTCCCGTTCCTTGCGCCCCGCGGCAATCCGCGCCGCGA
Source organism: Bradyrhizobium prioriisuperbiae (assembly GCF_032397745.1). Classification (NCBI taxonomy): domain Bacteria; kingdom Pseudomonadati; phylum Pseudomonadota; class Alphaproteobacteria; order Hyphomicrobiales; family Nitrobacteraceae; genus Bradyrhizobium; species Bradyrhizobium prioriisuperbiae. The sequence continues at coordinate 2,933,748 of NZ_CP135921.1, read as the reverse complement.
CTTCCCAGATGTCGGTTTCGGCTTCGAAATGGTCGCGCCGGTCGCCCATGATCGGAACCCGCCGGATCAAGTTCCAGCTCAGCAATTCCTTGAGCGAATTGGAGACGTTGGACCGCGCCATCCCCAGCTGCTCGGCGATATCTTCCGCGGTCAACGGGCCTTCGGACAGATAGAGCAGACCGTGGATCTGGCTGACCGAGCGGTTGACGCCCCACTCGTCCCCCATGTCGCCCCAATGCAGGATGAAGCGTTCGACGGCGGCGGGCAGCTCTCTACTTCCTGTAATTTCTGTCATAACAGAAATATCAGACGTGACGGACAGATTGTCAAGGGCGGTCCAAAACGGCGATCTGCCCGCCCCTCAACTCGGATCTGGCGAGCCGCTCAGCCCCGGTTCTTTTTCTTCTTCAGCTTCTTCTTGAAGGCGCCCTTTGCGAATGGCGCCGCATCGTCGCGCCGAGGCTTGTCTGCATGAGAAGCCTTGCCAGCATGGGAAGGCTTGCCGCCATGCGCGGGCTTGGCATCGTGCCGCCGGTCCTTGTCGAACGCCGGCCTGTCGTCAAACCTCGGCTTATCGTCGCGACGCGGCTTGCCGAAAGGCTTGTCGCCGAACGGCTTATCCTTGAAGGGCTTGTCTTTGAAAGGCTTGTCCTGAAAGGGCTTGCCGTGACGTTTCGGCCCATCCTCGTAACGTGGCTTGTCCTCAGAGCGCGGCTTGTCGTCACGGCGGGCTTTGCCCTCGTACTCTTTAGCGCGATGCGGCGGCTTGCCGGCCGGCCGTTCGAGCGCTCCATCGCCCTGCGGCCCATCGGGCAACGCCTCGATGCGGATGTTGTCTTCCTTGTCGGGGCGCTTGATCTTGGTCGCGAACAGCTCCGCGGCCGCCTTTGAAATTTCGAACTCGGTGCTGTTCTCGAAAATGCGAATGGCGCCGATGTCGTTCTTGTCGATGCCGCCGCGGCGGCAGATCATCGGCAACAGCCAGCGTGCTTCGGCGTTCTTCTGGCGCCCGATGGCGGCGCGGAACCACACACTGCCCTCAGCCATGCCCTCGCGCATGCGGGCCTTGGTCTTTTTCGATTTGGGGCCGCTGTCACGATCATCGTCACGCACGACCCGATCCGGTCGTGGACCGCGATCGTCGCGGGTTCGCCCGCTGCGCTCTCCGGGATCGAGGATATCCTCGGGCGACGGCAGCCGCGAGCGATACAGCCGCGCCAGTGCCGCAGCGATATCTTCCGGCGAACGCTCGGCAAGCAGCGCGCGCGCCAGAGTCAGATCGTCCTCGGTCGACTCCTCCGAGAACAGCGTATCCTTCAGCATCCGCTCCTGATCGAGCTTGCGAATGTCCTCGGCCTGAGGCGCGGTGCCCCAAACCGCGTCAATGCCAGCCTGGCTGAGCAGCAGTTCCGCGCGCCGCTTGCGTGCGTTCGGCACCAGCAGGACGCTCACGCCCTTTTTGCCCGCACGTCCCGTGCGGCCGGAGCGATGCTGCATCACTTCGGGATCATTGGGCAGATCCGCATTGATGACGAGGCCGAGATTCGGCAGGTCGATGCCGCGCGCGGCAACGTCGGTCGCCACGCAGACCCGCGCATGACCGTCGCGCAACGCCTGAAGAGCCGTGGTCCGCTCGTTCTGGGTCAATTCGCCCGACAGAGCGACCACGGAGAAGCCGCGCTCCAGCAGCGCGCCCTGCAGATGCCGCACGGCGTGCCGTGTATTGCAGAACACGATGGCGCTGGGCGATTCAAAAAAGCGCAGCACATTGATGATGGCGTGCTCGACATCGTGTGGCGCAATCCGGATGGCGCGATATTCGATGTCGGCATGGCCGCCTTCGGTGCCGGCGACCTCGATGCGGAAAGCCTGCTGCTGATATTGCTTGGCCAGGGCGGCAATGCCGCGCGGGATGGTGGCTGAAAATAGCAGCGTGCGGCGGCTCTCCGGAGCTTCCTTGAGGATGAATTCCATATCCTCGCGGAAGCCCATGTTGAGCATCTCGTCGGCTTCGTCGAGCACCACGACCTTCAGTTCCGAGATGTCGAGACGATTGCGCCGCAAGTGATCGCACAGACGCCCCGGCGTGCCGACCACGATGTGTGCGCCCGCCGCAAGCTCGCGCTGCTCCTTGCGCGGGTCCATGCCACCGACGCAGGAAACGACCCGCGCGCCGGCATGCTGATACAGCCACGCCAGCTCGCGATGCACCTGCAGGGCGAGTTCGCGCGTCGGCGCGACGATGAGCGCAAGCGGCGCTGTGCTGGGCTCGAACCGGTCGGAATCGCCCAATAGATTGGCGGCGATCGCGAGGCCATAGGCCACGGTTTTGCCGGAGCCGGTCTGCGCCGATACCAGCAGGTCCTGACCGGCGGCTTCGTCGGCAAGCACCGCGGTCTGCACCGGCGTGGCTTCATGATAGTGGCGCTCCGCCAAGGCTCGGGAGAGCGACGGATAGGTGGGCTGGAATGTCACGGAATGTCGGACCTTGGCTGGCAGATGGCGCCCGAAACGGGTGAAAACGAGAACCGAACGGGTCGAAAGCGCGCGCCCATGGTGTTGGGCGGCCGCGGCGGATCTGCTGATGGGGCGATTTGAGGCTGCTTTAGGCCGATCCGCCTCAAAATGCCACTAAAAACCACCCTGCAAAACGCGAAATACCACCGATCCGGCCCTTGTTGGCTGATGTCACAGCATTTTCCGAGGGCGTGACGACACCAGCCGGGCGACCGGCATCTTGATCGCACGCGCCGTCAACATGCTCGACGCATGTCGGCAGCGTGTCGATCAGCTCACGGTCGACCAACCGCGTCAACGCGCCCGTGCGGGCGCGGTCATCGCGTCCGGACGGAATAGCCGGGCGAGTTGCTCCGGGGTCAACAGTTTCTCCTCGAGCAGGATATCGGCGACACGGCGGTTCTGTGCCAGCGCCAGCTTGGCGACGCGCGAACAGGTCTCGTAGCCGAGCGTCGGCACCAGCGCGGTGACAAGCCCAATGCTGTTGTCGACCAGCGCCTGGCAGCGTTCGCGGTCGACCTCGATGCCGTTCACGCATTTGCGCGTCAGCGTGCCGACCGCCGCCGTCAGCGTGCGCAGCGAGGTCAGAATGCAGTAGCCGATGGTGGGCTCGAATGCATTGAGCTGCAGCTGGCCGCCTTCCGCACACATCGTCACCGTCAGATCGTGGCCGATCACCATATAGGCCACCTGGTTGACCACCTCCGGGATCACCGGATTGACCTTGCCCGGCATGATGGATGATCCCGCCTGCACGCTCGGCAGCCGGATTTCGCCGAATCCGGCGCGCGGCCCGCTCGACAGCAGGCGCAGGTCATTGCAGATTTTCGACAGCTTGACCGCGACGCGTTTCAGCACACCGGAGAAGAACACAAAGGCGCCCATGTCCGAGGTGGCCTCGATCATGTTGCTGGCCGGCACCATCGGCTGCTGCGACGAGCGCGCCAGTTCCTCGATCGCCAGCGCCGCATAACGCGGATCGGCATTGATGCCGGTGCCGATGGCGGTGGCGCCGAGATTGACCTCACGAAACAGCGCCGACGCCTCACGAATCCGCGTGACATCTTCCTTGATGGTGGCGAAGAAGGCGTCGAATTCCTGGCCCACGGTCATCGGCACCGCGTCCTGCAGCTGGGTGCGGCCCATCTTCAGCACATCGCCGAACTCCACCGCCTTCGACTTGAACGCAAACGCCAGCTCATCCAGCGCCTCGATCAGCGGGCCGGCCGCGAAAATGATTCCGAGCCGCAGCGCCGTGGGATAAGCATCGTTGGTCGACTGCGACATGTTCACGTCGTCGTTGGGATGCAACGTCGCATAATCGCCCTTCGGCTTTCCCATCAGCTCAAGCGCGACATTGGCGATCACCTCGTTGGTATTCATATTGGTGGAGGTGCCGGCCCCGCCCTGGATCGCATCGACCACGAACTGGTCGTGGAAACGTTTCTCCTTGGCGATCAGATCGCAGGCGCGGTCGATCGCACTGGCCTTGTCCTGCGCCAGATAGCCGAGCCGGCGATTGGCACGGGCTGCTGCCTGCTTCACCAGCGCAAGAGCACGCACGAAATCCGGGTAGTGGCCAACCGGCACGCCGGTGATCGGAAAATTCTCGACCGCGCGCAGCGTATGTACACCCCAATAGGCGCTCTCGGGCACTTCGGCATCGCCCAGCAGATCATGCTCGCGCCGCGTCGCCACGCGACCGATGTCGATCGAGCGTGTGGTTGCAACCTCCACGGTGTCGGGACCAGTCGATTCTGCGGTCATCTCGTTGCCCTTTCGTCGATTATGCGCGGAAACAATCTTGCCTGGCGGCCGACCCCTGAAGGTCGGGAACAAGGGCTAGAGGATTGACGGGATTTGATCCAGTGTGCCCGACGATTCACGCTCGGTACAATTGCCGCCATCGACCGCGCGCCTCGCTGGAAACACCTGCCGATAAATTCTGCGTTATTCAAATTTGCCACTTTCATCGGCTCGTCCGCAGACCCACCTTGTGATAGGATTACGTGTAAACGAGGAGCGTCCTGCATGGCGTCGTTGACCGAATGGAAAGTGCCGCAGGCTTCCCAGCCGCGCACCGAAGACTATGAATTCGACCTCGATCGCGCTTTGTCCGCAGTGGTTGGGTTGCATTCCATCATTCCGACCGATGCCTTCACCGCCGACGTGCTCGGCACCGAACGCGTCGGCAACGGCGTGCTGATCGGCGACGGGCTGGTGCTGACCATCGGCTATCTGATCACCGAGGCCGAAACCGTCTGGCTGCATCTGGGCGACGGCCGGGTGGTGCAAGGCCATGCGCTAGGCTTCGACCAGGAGACCGGCTTCGGTCTCGTGCAGGCCCTCGGTCCTATCGACCTCGATCCCTTGCCGCTTGGCAATTCGAGCGCGACCGATATCGGCCATCGCATCGTGGTGGGCGGCGTCGGCGGCCGCACCCGCTCGCTCGCCGGCCGCATCGCCGCCAAGGAAGGTTTCGCGGGCTATTGGGAATATGCGCTGGATGAGGCGCTCTTCACCTATCCAGCCCACCCCAACTGGGGCGGCACCGGGCTGATCTCGGCCACCGGCGAACTGCTCGGCATCGGCTCGCTGCAGGTCGAACGCGAGCGCAAAGGCAAGAGCGAACATCTCAACATGATCGTGCCGATCGACCTGCTCAAGCCGGCGCTCGACGACTTGCAGAAATTCGGCCGCGTCAACAAGCCGGCGCGCCCCTGGCTCGGCCTGTACGCCACCGAGATCGAGGACAACATCGTGGTGGTCGGCGTCGCTCCCAAGGGTCCGGCAGCCCGTGCCGAGGTGAAGGTCGGCGACGTGATCCTGGCGGTGAAGGGCGAGAAGGTCTCGGACCTGGCGCAGTTCTACCGGAAATTCTGGGCAATCGGACCGGCCGGCGTCGACGTGCCGCTAACGCTTTACCGCGAAGGCGTCACCTTCGATGTCGAGCTGGTTTCATCGGACCGCGCCAAATTTCTAAAAAAGCCAAGGCTGCACTGAGCCAAGGCTTCATTAGAGCTGAGATTAAAGACACCACTCCGTCTGCGTCGTCGTCCACCCCGTTTCGCATTTGCTCAACGGCAAACGCGCATCGGCGGCTCCTGGATTTGCTCGAAGCCACGCAGTCGTCGGCGATGGCCATACGCAATTCGTTGGATAAGCCGCGACCAATTTCAATGACGTCACCAGACACGCCGCACCCCGCCGCGATCGCCGGTGCGACGTAGCAACGTTATATGCCATTGAAGGCGCGACTTTTTCCGCTCTATTCGCTGCGATGCAACGCAGCGTCACCGCAGGTCCGATTGCATTCCTCAGTTGGCGCAGTTTGGGTGGCGCGTCGTAGCGTCGCAGCCTGCGCAATCTTGCCAAACCCCTGCGCAAGCCGTTGTCTGGCATACAATCAATAAAACCCGATCCAGCAAGGATCGGGTCATTAGGGGGAGTGCCATGACCACACCAAAGGACAAGACCGCGACGCGGCGCCGTTTCCTCAAGACAGCCGCGGTGGGCGCCGCCGCCACCGTCGCTGCGCCGGGCATCGTCAGCGCGCAAGGGCCCGTCAGCATGCGCTTTCAGAGCACCTGGCCGGCCAAGGACATCTTCCACGAATACGCGCAGGACTACGCCAAGAAGGTCAACGACATGACCGGCGGCGATCTCAAGATCGAAGTGCTGCCCGCGGGTGCCGTCGTTCCGGCCTTCGGCCTGCTCGATGCGGTGTCGAAAGGCACGCTCGACGGCGGCCACGGCGTGCTTGCCTACCATTACGGCAAGCAGACTGCGCTGGCGCTGTGGGGGTCGGGCCCGGCCTACGCCATGGACGCCAACATGCTGCTGTCCTGGCACAAGTATGGCGGCGGCAAGGAGTTGCTGGCCAAACTCTATGCTTCGATCGGCGCCAACGTGGTCTCATTCCCCTACGGGCCGATGCCGACCCAGCCGCTTGGCTGGTTCAAGAAGCCGATAACCAAAGCCGAAGACTTCCAGGGCTTGAAATTCCGCACGGTCGGCATTTCCATCGATGTGTTCACCGGTCTCGGCGCCGCGGTCAACGCGCTGCCGGGCGGAGAAATCGTCTCTGCGATGGACCGCGGCCTGCTCGACTCGGCCGAATTCAACAATGCCTCGTCGGACCGCGTACTCGGCTTCCCGGATGTCTCCAAGATCTGCATGCTGCAAAGCTTCCACCAGAACGCCGAGCAGTTCGAAATCATGTTCAACAAGGCCAAGTACGACGGGCTGCCGGAGAAGATCAAGGCGATCATCGCCAACGCTGCCGAGGCGGCCGGGCAGGACATGGCCTGGAAGGCGATCGACCGGTATTCCAAGGACTACGAAGAACTGCAGAGCAAGGACAAGGTCAAGTTCTACAAGACACCCGACTCGATCCTGCAGAAGCAACTTGAGATCTACGACCAGGTCGTCGAGAAGAAGTCCGCGGAAAATCCCCTGTTCAAGGAAATCGTCGAATCCCAGCTGGCGTTCGCCAAACGCGCAACCCAGTGGGAGCAGGACACGGTGGTGAACCGCCGCATGGCGTACAATCACTATTTCGGTCCGAACGCGAAAAAGAAGACCTGATCCTTACCATTGCCATCGCGACATCGTCCGGGACCACCATCCCGGGCGATGCCTCGTTCGTTTCCGACTCATTTCTCATACGGTGTCAAAGCACATGACCGCGCAGCGTTTCCTGTATGCGATCGACGGCGTCAGCACCTGGACCGGCAAGGCCGCGGCATGGCTGATCATGGCGCTGATGACGCTGGTCTGCGTCGAAGTGTTCAAGCGCTACATCATGAACATGCCGACGGCGTGGATCTTCGACGCCTCCAATATGCTGTACGGTGGCCTGTTCATGCTGTGCGGCGCCTATACGCTGGCGCAGAACGGCCACGTCCGCGGCGACTTTCTCTACAGTTCGATGCGGCCCCGGACCCAGGCCGCGCTCGATCTCGCACTCTACATCCTGTTCTTTTTGCCGGGCATCGCGGCGCTGGTTTATGCCGGCTACGACTACGCCGCCGATTCATGGCGTATCAACGAGCATTCCAATGTCACCGCCGACGGCCCGCCGATCTACCACTTCAAGGCGGTGATCCCGCTGGCCGGCGCGCTGCTGCTGCTGCAGGGCGCAGCCGAGATGGCCCGCAGCGTCATTTGCCTAAAGACCGGAGCCTGGCCGGAGCGGCTGAAGGACGTCGCCGAGATCGACGTGGTCGAGGAGCAGCTCGCGCACAGCGAACATGTCGACGACGACGCGCGCAAGATGGCGATCGAACGCGTGCAGACCATTGATGAGAGCGCGCGCCAGCGCGGCATGGGCGAGGATTCCACCCGATGAGCGATCCGGCACTTGGACTGTTGATGCTCGGACTCATCGTAGTCGTCATCATGATGGGATTCCCGACCGCCTTCACTCTGATGGGCCTCGGGATGTTTTTCGGCTTCTTCGCCTATTACCGTGGCGATCAGGCATGGGGCGACAACCACATCTTCGACCTCATGGTCCAGCGCACCTATGGCGCCATGACCAACGACGTCCTGATCTCGATCCCGCTGTTTGTGCTGATGGGATATGTGATGGAGCGCGGCGCGCTGGTGGACAAGATGTTCTACAGCATCCAGCTCGCGTTCCGCCGCGTGCCGGCATCGCTGGCGGTCGCGACACTGATCGTGTGCACGTTCTGGGGCATCGCCAGCGGCCTGGTCGGCGCCGTGGTGGTGCTGATGGGGGTGATCGCGTTCAATCCCATGCTCAAGGCGGGTTACGACGTGCGCCTCGCGTCCGGTGTGATTACCGCCGGCGGCACCCTTGGCATTCTGATCCCGCCGTCGGTCATGATCATTGTCTACGCCGCGGTGGCGGGGCAGTCGGTGGTCAAGCTTTATGCGGCGGCGATGTTCCCGGGCTTCTTCCTGGCGTTCCTGTATCTCGTCTATATCGTCGGCTGGGCCCTGCTCAATCCGAGGATCGCACCGAAGCTCTCGGTGGAGGAAACCCGCGTGCCGGTGCGGCCCTGGATTCCGGAGCTGCAGCAGGCGTATTCGCGCAGGATGCTGCCGGCTTTGCTGACGGCCGCCGTTGCGCCCGCCAGGGCCTTGCAGCTCACGGCCGACGGCGTGCGGCTAAGTTACACGACATTGCTGAAGAATCTCGGCTATGCGCTGGTTCCTTTGGCGTTGACCGTGCTCACGCTGTGGGGCGCGTGGTGGTATGTCGTGATTCATCAGCAGCCGGATACGCCATCGGCCACCATCAGCGAGCGTCTGCCAAGTGCCGGCAAATCGCAAGCCAGCAGCGCACCTGCTGAAGAAACGCTGCAGGAGCTTGGCGGATCATCGCAAGCATCCAACACAGCGAAGGACAGTGAGCCGGAAGGCCTGCAGCAGATGGGCAGCGCCGAATTGCAGCAGCAGGCGTCGGCAGCGCCCGCCTACAGCGGACCTCCGCGCGAATTCTATATCTACTTTGCCTTCACGGCAGCAATCCTTGCGTTGCTACTGTTCTACTACTACTGGATCATGGAGGCCGAACAGTTCGAGGTGCTGCGGCTGCTGATTTCCTCGGTGATGCCGCTCGGCATCCTCACCGTCGTGGTGCTCGCCGTCATCCTGCTCGGGATCACCACCGCGACGGAATCCGCCGCCGTCGGCGCCGCCGGCGCCTTCCTGCTCGCCTTCCAGGCTCGCACGCTCGATTGGAAACGCACCAAGGAAGCGGTGTTCCTCACGGCCAAGACCACGTCGATGGTGTGCTGGCTGTTCGTCGGCTCGGCGCTGTTCTCCGCCGTGTTCGCGATCCTGGGCGGTCAGGCCCTGCTCGAGAGCTGGGTGCTGTCGCTCAACCTGACACCTGTCCAGTTCATGATCCTGTCACAGGCCATCATCTTCATTCTGGGATGGCCATTGGAGTGGACCGAGATCATCGTGATCTTCGTGCCGATCTTCCTACCGATGCTGAAGCACTTCAACATCGATCCGGTGCTGTGGGGCGTGCTGGTGTTCGTCAATCTGCAGGCGGCATTCCTGTCGCCGCCGGTGGCGATGTCGGCGTTCTATCTCAAGGGCGTGTCGCCGCCTCATGTCACCCTGAACCAGATCTTCTCCGGCATGATGCCCTACATGCTGATCGTGATCGTCTGCATGGTGTTCATGTATCTGTGGCCGGGTATGACGCTGTGGCTGCCGAACTATCTGTACGGCAACTAACGAAAAAAACCCGCCCGGCATCGTCGATGCCGGGCGGGGCCGTATCTAGTTTCAGCGAGCCGCGATGACCGCGATCTCGACCGTGTATTCCGGCGCAGCCAGCTTGGCCTCGACACAGGCGCGGCCGGGCTGACCGCCCTCGGCCACCCAGGCGTCCCACACGCTGTTCATTTCGGCGAACGTTCCCATGTCGGTCAGCCAAATCGTGGCGGACAGGAGCTTGGTCTTGTCGGTGCCCGATTCCGCCAGCAGTTCGTCGATCCGCGAAAGGATGTCGCGGGTCTGGTCGGCCACGGGCTTGCCCCCGGCGCGCTGCGCAACCTGACCGGCGAGGTAGACCGTATCGCCATGAATGACGGCCTGGCTCATCCGCTTGTTGGAATGAAGACGGCGAATCTCTGTCATTGGATTTTCTTTCCTCGGTGAAGAATAACGCAGGGATTTGCACAGGGGATGGGGGTCGTGTCAACGCCGCGGAGCGCGGCGAGACGATGCCCCTTGATGCGGCAAAATCTGTATTGATTCCAAAGACTCGAACCGACCAATACCTGCACGGCGGGTCGATTCGTCCTGTCGAGCTGATTTGCGTCACAATCACCGGCACGACATGTGCGACAACGGCTTGCTCAAGTTCGTGATCCAGCGCTAGCCACCGAGTGGCTGCGACCGGCGCCTACTTCACCTCCATCTGAAGGCCTTCCTTCTCGATGATGGCTGCGAACTTCACGGTTTCGGCTTGCACGAAGTCGGAGAACTGTGCCGGCGTGCCGTAGTCCGGCTGCGCGCCCATGCCGACAATGTTGCGCTTGATATCGTCGCGCTCCAGCAGCTTCTTGATTTCCTTGTTCAGCGCATCGACGACAGGCGCAGGCGCACTCTTCGGCAGGAACACGCCGAACCATGACGATACGTCGAATTTTTCGAGCTCCGGCGCGCTTTCGCGCATGGTCGAAATGTTGGGAGCCTGGGCACTTCGCTCGGTTGTGGTCACCGCCAGCGCGTTGAGCTTGCCGTCCTGCACCTGCGGCAGCGACGGATACAGATTATCGAACAGGATCTGGATCTCGCCGCCGAGCGCGGCCTGCAGCGCCGGGCCCGCGCCACGAAACGGAACGTGCACCATCTTCAGCCCGGTGAGTTGCAGAAACCAGGCGCCGGTCAAATGCGGACTCTGTCCAACACCGGACGAGCCATAGGACAGCTTGTCCGGGTTGGCCTTGAGATAGGCGATCAGCTCCGCGATCGATTTGATCGGCACCGATGGGTGGGCCGACACAATGTTGGGCACGCGGATCATGTTGCTGACGGCCTGCAGCTGGTCCGCCTTGTAGGGCAGATTGCGGAAAATGCTGTAGGCGATGGCGTTCGGACCGGGATTGCCGATCAGGATGGTGTGGCCGTCGCCCTTCTGTCGCGCCGCCTCGGCAGTGCCGATGGTGCCGCCCCCGCCCGAGCGGTTTTCGACCACGGTCGACACGCCCCAGGCCGCTTGTAGGTGCTGCCCCAGAAATCGTCCCATCACGTCGGTGCTGCCGCCGGCTGCGGCCGGCACGATGATGCGTACGGTTTCGGTGGGCCGCCAATCGGCAAGGCTGCTGCGCGGCAATATCGCGGTCGCCGAAACCGTGGCGGCTGCAGACAGCACGCTGCGACGGGAAAGCAATCCCTTCACTGTGTTTCTCCCCCTGTGTCCGTCGGACGGAAAATTGTTGTTATTTCAGGGAAGCTTAGTGAGAACATTGTGGATCGGCAAGGCGACGGTTGCGCGCAGAGCCGCCACTTCGCCAATCAGGATTTGCGTTGCAGCCAGCCCCACAACCGCTGCAGCATAGTCTGCGGTCTCAGCGGCGGCATGTGCGCCACGACAAGGTCATGTGAGGTCGACGATGGTGCTGGCGCAGCACGCGCCGAGCCCGTCTCAAGTGCCCGCGGACCGACATTGGCAAGAAACGCCTGCTCGTGACCGCGCGTCAATCGCTCCACCGCCTTGTCGAGCGGAAGCCACGCCACGGCCTTCACATCCGCCATCAGTTTCCGGGTCTGCTCGCCTTCGGCTTCCATCCGCCAGAAATGCACGATCTTGGGTCGGCCGCCGGAGGCCTCATAAGCCAGCGTGCCCAGGAACTCGTGAACCGAGACGTCGCGCCCGGTTTCTTCCACCACTTCGCGCTCGGCGGCGGCGCGCGCGGTTTCACCGCTGTTGAGTTTGCCCTTCGGAAGCACCCAGTGATTGCCTTTGCGCAGCCGCACAACCGCAATCAGCGGAGCGTTGCCCCCCTGCTGCATCACAATGCCGCCCGCAGCCATCACCGCCGTTCGCGGCATCGCGCCCCCTCATGTGACATCCCCGGAAACAGCGCCGGAGATAGCAGCAATCGACAACCCCGCCGTGTCACGGTCATGACCTCCGGGAGCAAACCCGCAGGCGCTACGATCGACTGAATTGGAATGAAATGGCGCGCCCGAAAGGATTCGAACCTCTGACCCCCAGATTCGTAGTCTGGTGCTCTATCCAGCTGAGCTACGGGCGCGTTTGTCGCGAACACTCCGGGTTATGAAGATCAGCCCGGGAGCGGCGAAGGAACGGTGGTCAGCGACCACCGAAGCGGCGCCATAGCTACCGGCTCCCGCCTTGCATTGCAAGCACCCAAACGGCCTCGAAACGGGCCGAATACGGGGCATTTCGCGATTTATGCACCGTCCCGGCCGCGCTGCGGGCGTTTTTGGCCGGCGAAGCCGTCCAGACATCAGGCGCGGATGCGTTCCGGCCGCGGGCTATGCAGTTGAACCGGGCGGTCGGGGATCGAAATCTGGAAGGTGGCGCCGATGGTGCCCTCGACCAGGTGCATTTCGCCGCCATGGGCGCGGACCAGTTCGGCGGCGATGACGAGGCCCAAACCAGTGCCGCCGTCACGCGAGGACCCCTGGAACGGCTCGAACAGGTGCTCCCTGGCCTTTTTCGGCACACCGGGGCCGGTGTCCGACACCTCGATGATCGCGACAGAGCCTTCACGGCGGCCGGTGACGCGGATCTGCTTGGTCACGGTCGGGCTGACGCTGTCGCTGGCGAGCGCCTGCGCCGCGTTGCGCACCAGATTGAGCAGCACGCGGAACAGCTGGTCGGGATCGGCGTCGATGGTCAGGCCGCGCTCCATCGCATTGACCCAGACGATCGATGAGTCGGCCGCGAGCCCCGCCGATTCGCGCACCTCGTTGACGATCGGCTCGATCGCGATCATGCGCCGGTCAGGCGCGGCCTCCTGGGCACGGCCATAGGACAGCGTCGACTGGCAGAACGCGATCGCCCGCTCCAGCGAGCGCACGAGTTTCGGCGCGAATCGCTGCACCCGCGGATCGGGCACATGCGCAAGCTGATCGGAAATCAGTTGCGACGATGCCAGCAGGTTGCGCAAATCGTGGTTGATCTTCGACACCGCGAGGCCGAGCGCCGCCAGTCGGCTCTTCTGATGCAGCATCGACACCAGATCGCGCTGCATGTCGGACAATTCGCGCTCGGCAACGCCGATTTCGTCGCCGCGATCCGACGGCGGAATGATCCGCTCGGGACTTTCGGGGTCGGCGTGATAAGCGACGAGATTGGCGGTCAGCCGCCGCATCGGCCGCACGAACAAATAATGCAGCGCGAGGTACACCAGCGCGGCGGTCAGTGTCGAGATCACCAGCGACAGCAGCAGCAGGTTGCGCGAGAAGCGGTACATCGATTGCCGAAGCGGCAATTCGTCGATCACCACTTCCAGGTACTGGCCGTTGTTGCCCGGCGCCGGCCCGATCACGCGGATCGCCTGGTTGCCGGTTTCCAGCATCACCTCGAAGGCATCCATGATCGCCGACCAGGCGGTCATGTTGCGCATGTCGACGTCGTGGTCGATCGCGGGCGGCATGTCGGCGATGGCGAGCAGCCGGCGCTGTTTGCCGGTCTTGATCGCCACGGCGCGGGCGCCGACGCTGTTGAGAATCTCCCGCGCCAGCGAATCCGGCACCATGCCGCTGGGGGCGGCGTTGAGCACCAGAGCGGCGGTATTGGCGGCGGCGAGGCGGTCGTTCAGCCGGTTGACGCGGAAATTGGCGATCGACGGCACATAGATCAGGACTTCGGCGATCATCACCAGGGGGATGGTGAGCAGCAACAGCTTGGCGGACAGGCCGAAGCGCGGCGGCACCAGCTGGCGCTGCGGGCGATCGGCACTGGGTTCCAACGCGTCGGTCATTGAGCCTGTTCTACCCTTGATTCAGCGCCGTGTTGAGCCGGTTTCGGGCATAGGTTGGACGCTTTTTGCACCAGCGCCCGGCCAATTCTGGAACCCGTCATGATACGAATCGGCCCTTTTTGGCTGCCGGGCATTTTATAAAGGCCAAGATTGACGAAAACAGGTCGCTCCCGTATAAGCCGCGCCAACCGTCTCCGGTGGCCATTTTGAGCTGGGCCACGTCATTTTTGCGACCGAAACCGGTCCTTTTTTGATGCATCGGGGCATTTCCTGACCTTATTCACCTAACACCCGGCGAAGTTTGCCGGCAGCGGAGAACGACCGTGAAGCGGACCTATCAACCCAGCAAACTGGTGCGCAAGCGCCGTCACGGATTTCGTGCCCGTCTCGCGACCGTCGGTGGCCGCAAGGTCCTGGCCGCCCGCCGTGCCCGTGGCCGCAAACGCCTGAGCGCCTGAGCGCCCCCCAGAACCCCCTCCATGGACCGGTTATCAGCATGGACCGGTTGAGGCAGCGCGCCGATTTTCTCGCTGCGGCAAAAGCGCCGCGGGCGACCGGTGCCGCTTTTGTGGTGCAATGCCGCCACCGTGACGACCAGGGCCCGATCCGGGTCGGCTTTACCGTGTCCCGCAAGGTTGGAACCGCCACCGAGCGCAACCGGGTTCGCCGCCGCTTACGCGAACTCGTGACGCGCGTGGACACCCTATCCATGCGCCCGCACAGCGATTATGTGCTAGTCGGCCGCCGAACGGCGCTGAGCCGCGACTTTCAAACCATGCTCGATGACCTGCGGACGGCGCTGAAGCGCCTCGGCAGCAACAAGAAGCCGAACATAGCGTTTTCAAGCGAAGTGGACTCCGGTTCGCGCTAGAAAACGCGTCAAATACAAAGACAGATCGCAAACCAGCCAGATTGAATGGCGACGAGATAGAGACCGATGACCGACAATCGCAACACCATCCTGGCCGTCGTCCTGTCCGGCATCGTGCTGCTCGGCTGGCAGTATTTCTTCAACATCCCGCAGATGGAAAAGCAGCGAGCCGCCCAGCAGGCGCAGCAGCAGGCCCAACAGCCCGCCCCGGGCGCCCAGTCGGGCACCACCCCGCAGGCCGGGACGGCACCGGCGCAGCCGGGATCGGCGCCGGGCGCAGGCGCCGCCGCAACCCCGACCCTGACCCGCTCGGCCGCGCTGGAAGCCTCGCCGCGGGTGAAGATCGACACCCCGCGCATCAGCGGCAGCATCGCGCTGAAGGGCGGCCGCATCGACGACGTCGCGCTGGTGAAATACCGCGAGACCGTGGACCCGAAATCTCCGGCCGTCGTGCTGTTCGAGCCGTCGGGCGCGCCGAATCCTTATTACGCCGAGTTCGGCTGGGTGGGCGCCAGCGGCACCTCCGCGAAGCTGCCGGACCAGACCACGCTGTGGACCCAGCAGGGCAGCAACGCCCTGACGCCGTCGACGCCCGTGACGCTGACCTGGGACAATGGCGGCGGCCTTACCTTCAAGCGCGTCGTCTCGGTCGATGATCAGTATCTGTTTTCGCTCAAGGACGAGGTCAGCAACACCGGCAACGCCCCGGTGACGCTGTATCCCTATGCGCTGATCTCGCGCCACGGCACCCCGCAGGTCTCCGGCTACTACGTCCTGCACGAAGGCTTGATCGGCGTGCTCGGCGACCAGGGCCTGCAGGAATTCGCCTACAAGAAAATCGACGAAGAAAAGAAGAAGGAATACAAGGTCACCAACGCCTGGATCGGCATCACCGACAAGTATTGGGCGGCGACACTGCTGCCCGACACCACCGCCGCCGTGCAGGCGCGATTCTCGTCGAACGCCGTCGGCAACAGCAAGACCTACCAGACCGACTACCTGCTCGATCCGCAGACCATTGCGATCGGCGGCACCGGCAGCGCCAATGCACGGCTGTTCGCCGGCGCCAAGGAAAGCAAGCTGATCGACGTCTACGACAAGGACCTGAAGCTCAACCGCCTCGAGCTCCTGATCGACTGGGGCTGGTTCTACTTCATCACCAAGCCGATGTTCTGGACCATCGACTTCCTGTTCCACATCGTCGGCAATTTCGGCTTCGCCATCCTGCTCGTCACCCTGCTGGTGAAGATCGTCTTCTTCCCGCTCGCCAACAAATCCTACGCCTCGATGGCGAAGATGAAGAAGGTGCAGCCCAAGCTCGCCGAGCTGAAGGAGAAGTACCCCGACGACAAGATGAAGCAGCAGCAGGAGATGATGGCGCTCTACAAGGAGGAAAAGATCAATCCTCTTGCGGGCTGTCTCCCCATCGCGATCCAGATCCCGGTGTTCTTCTCGCTGTACAAGGTGCTGTTCGTCACCATCGAAATG
Source organism: Bradyrhizobium prioriisuperbiae (assembly GCF_032397745.1). Lineage (NCBI taxonomy): Bacteria > Pseudomonadati > Pseudomonadota > Alphaproteobacteria > Hyphomicrobiales > Nitrobacteraceae > Bradyrhizobium > Bradyrhizobium prioriisuperbiae. The sequence continues at coordinate 2,917,425 of NZ_CP135921.1, read as the reverse complement.
CGGCACGCGCCGTTCTTCGGCTGGATCCATGACCTCTCGGCGCCCGATCCGACCAACATCTTCACGCTGTTCGGATTGCTGCACTACGATCCAACCCAGCTTCCGCTGATCGGGCATTACCTGTGGCTCGGCATCTGGCCCATCATCATGGGCATCACGATGTGGTTCCAGATGAAGCTGAACCCGACGCCGCCGGATCCGACCCAGAAGATGATCTTCGACTGGATGCCGCTGATCTTCACCTTCATGCTGGGATCGTTCCCCGCCGGCCTCGTGATCTACTGGGCCTGGAACAACCTTCTGTCGGTGGCGCAGCAAAGCGTGATCATGCAGCGCAACGGCGCCAAGATCGAACTGTTCGACAACATCAAGGCGACGTTCGCGAAAAAGGACCCGCCCAAGGACGATCCGAAGAAGGATGTTCTGAAGCAGGATCTGAAGCCGAAGGCTGAGACGAAGAGCTGAGGCGGGTTGAGGGGCAACGCGCCGCCACACCCTCCGCTGTCATCGCCCGGCTTTATCTTTGTCGTTGCCGGGCTTGTCCCGGCAACCCCGCTTAGGGACGCACTGCCCGCCTAAGCGAGATCCATAGCAACTCGAAAAATTCGAGTTGCGTGCTTGAAGAACGCAAGTCGGATATATCCGACTTGCGGGACAAGCCCGGTGATGACAGCGGTGGGTGGGGTGGCTTCGTGGAGCCAAACATAATGTAAGCCTGCAGCTTTCGCTGCCGGCTCCCCTGAACGAGGCTTCGCATGGATACGAAAAACGATGCGGAGCTGATCGAGGCCGGGCGCAAGGTCTTTGCCGGCGAGTGGGAGTTCATCTGGGCGGCGTCCTCGATCGAGACGCTGCCGCCGATGGCGGGCGTCGAGGTCGCCTTTGCCGGGCGCTCCAATGTCGGCAAGTCCAGCCTCATCAACGCCCTGACCAACCGCAATGCACTGGCGCGCACATCGCACACGCCGGGACGCACCCAGGAACTGATCTTCTTTGAAGGCCCGCCCCATGTGGGCCTGCGCCTGGTCGACATGCCCGGTTATGGCTACGCGGCGGCGCCGAAAGCCAAGGTCGCGGCCTGGACCACTTTGATTCATAAATTCCTGCTGGGACGCGCCACGCTGGCGCGGGTCTATGTGCTGATCGACTCCAGGCACGGCTTCAAGGATGTCGATCTGGATATCCTGAAAACGCTGGATCGTTCCGCGGTCAGTTACCAGATCGTGCTGACCAAGACCGACCAGGTGAAGCCCGCGGAACTGACCAGCCGCATCGAGGAGATCAACGCCACGCTGAAGACCCACCCCGCCGCCTTTCCCGATGTGCTCACCACCTCGTCCCAGACCGGCGCCGGCATGCCGGAGCTGCGGGCGGCGATGATGCGGCTGCTGCAGGAGCGATCATGAGCGGGCGCGGGTTCTTGCGCGCCCTCGTGGTTGTCGCCGGCCTGTTTGGCGCAGCGGGCGTCGTGCTTGCGGCACTCTCAGCGCATCAACCGGATGCGACCCGCCTGGGCTCGGCGTCCACCATGCTGCTGTTTCATGCCACTGTCATCATCGGCACGGTGCTGCTGATCGAGCGCGGCCTGGTGCAGCGTGTGGTCGGGCTTTTGGCAGCGGCAGGCTTCGTGGTCGGCGCCGGATTGTTCAGCGGCGATCTCGTGTTACGCCAGTTCGCGGGCCACAGCCTGTTCCCGATGGCTGCGCCGACCGGCGGGACGCTGTTGATTGTCGGATGGCTGGTGCTGGCGGTGGCCGCGGTGTGGCCGGGGAAGAGCGCGTAGGCTCAAAAGTGGGTACCCGTCCCGCGCGATCCGCGCTAGAACGCGGCACTTGCCAACAACAGACTTGCCACCAAACGAGACCCGCCTCATGACGGACGCCATTTCCCCGCTCGACCAGGCCCGCATCCTCTCCGAAGCACTGCCGCACATGCAGCAGTATGACGAAGAAACCATCGTCATCAAATATGGCGGCCATGCCATGGGCGAGGAAGAGCTCGCCAAGCAATTCGCCCGCGACATCGTGCTGCTGGAGCAGACCGCCATCAATCCCGTCGTGGTGCACGGCGGCGGCCCGCAGATCGCGGCGATGCTGAAGCGGCTCGGCATCGTGTCGGAGTTCGCAGCCGGCCTGCGCATCACCGATGCGGCCACCATCGAGATTGTCGAGATGGTGCTGGCCGGTTCGATCAACAAGCAGATCGTCAGCCACATCAACGAGGCCGGCGGCAAGGCCGTCGGCCTGTGCGGCAAGGACGGCAACATGGTGATGGCCACCAAGGCCACCCGCACCATGGTCGATCCGGATTCCCACATCGAGAAGGTGGTGGATCTCGGCTTTGTCGGCGAACCGGAGAAGGTCGACCTCACGCTGCTGAACCAGTTGATCGGTTATGAGCTGATCCCGGTGCTGGCGCCGCTGGCGTCGAGCAAGAGCGGCCAGACCTTCAACGTCAACGCCGACACCTTTGCCGGTGCCGTGGCCGGTGCGCTGAAGGCCAAGCGCCTGCTGCTGTTGACCGACGTGCCCGGCGTGCTGGACAAGTCGAAGAAGCTGATCCCGGACCTCTCGATCAAGGACGCCCGCAAGCTGATTGCCGACGGCACCATTTCCGGCGGCATGATCCCGAAGGTCGAGACCTGCATCTACTCCCTGGAACAGGGCGTCGAAGGCGTGGTCATCATCGACGGCAAGACCCCGCATGCGGTACTGCTGGAATTGTTCACCAACCACGGCATCGGAACGCTGATCCACAAGTGAGTGTGGCGCTCCCATGCACTGCCCCTCCTTTGTCGTTGCCGGGCTTGTCCCGGCAACCCCGACAAGGAGGGCACTGCGTCCCTAAGCGGGATCACCGGGACAAGCCCGGTGATGACAGTGGTGGGTGGGGTGCGCTCGTCTCTACATTGCTAATCTTTCTCGCCGCGCTAATCGTCGCCACCCCTGCCCGCGCCGATCTCAAACTCTGCAACCGCATGAGTTACGTGGTCGAGGCCGCGATCGGGCTGGAGGACAAGGGCACCACCGCGACGCGGGGCTGGTTCCGGATCGATCCGGCGCAGTGCCGCGTGGTGTTGCAGGGCGCGCTGACCGCCGACCGCGTGTTGCTGCATGCCCGTGCGCTGCCGGTGTATGGCGCGTCTCCCGTGCCGCAGAACGGCAGCGATCCGCTGTGTGTAGCCAAGGACAATTTCACCATCGCGGCGGCGCGGCAGTGCCGCAGCGGCCAGACGCCGGTGCCGTTCACCGAGATCAAGCCGACCCAAACCGACGACGGCGTGCAGGTGGCCTACCTCGCCGAGGACAGCGAATACGACGACGAGCAGGCGCGCCTGGCCGCGATCCAGCGGCTCTTGGTGATCGCGGGGTATGATGCCGCCCCGATCGACGGTGTCGACGGCCGCAAGACCCAGACCGCGCTGAGCGCATTCCTCAGGAGCCAGGGGCTCGCTGCGGACGCCCCGCAGGCGCCGGATTTCTTCACCACCATGATCGCCAAGGTGCAGTCGCCCTCGGCCACCGGGCTGACCTGGTGCAACGACACGCCGCATCAGGTGATGGCCGCGATCGCGATCGATGACGGCAAGACGGTGGTGAGCCGTGGCTGGTATCGCATCGAGCCCGGCAAATGCCTGCATCCGGACATGGCCGGCCAGCCCAAACGCGTGTTCAGTTTCGCGGAAGCCGTCGACGCCGACGGCAAGGCGATCCGCCTCAACACCAAACCGTTGAACTGGGGTGGCCCGACTTTGCTGTGCACGCGGGAAACCAAGTTCGAGATCAACGAGCAGAACGACTGCGCCTCGCGCGGCCTCGCCCCCCAGGGCTTCGCCACCATCGACGCCAGTGCCGGCAGGACCTTGCGGTTCGGGATGCCGTGAGGCAAAGGCTGGGCATGCGAGAACTGTTTCAGTTATCCGTCACCCTGAGGTGGTCGTGCGCAGCACGGCCCTCGAAGGGCGACGGCCCGGGCCGGCCATCCTTCGAGGCTCGCCCAGCGGTGCAAGCGCACCGCAAGGCTCGCACCTCAGGATGACGGATAACGTACGATGACCGACAAACGCGACTTCGCCCATATCGAAACCTGGGTGTTCGATCTCGACAACACGTTGTATCCCCACCACGTCAATCTGTGGCAGCAGGTCGATGCCCGCATCGGGGACTTCGTCGCCACCTATCTGAAGGTCACGCCGGACGAGGCGTTCAAGATCCAGAAGGATTATTATCGCCGCTACGGCACCACCATGCGCGGCATGATGACCGAGCATGGCGTGCGGGCCGACGATTATCTCAAGTACGTGCATGCGATCGATCACTCACCGCTCGAACCCAATCCGGCGATGGGCGCTGCGATCGAACGGCTGCCGGGCCGCAAGCTGATCCTCACCAACGGCTCGTGCGAGCACGCCAGCAATGTGCTGGCGCGCCTCGGCATTGCCGATCATTTTGAAGCGGTGTTCGACATCATTGCCGCAGAGCTGGAACCGAAACCGTCGCCGCAGACCTACCGGCGCTTTCTCGACCTGCACAATGTCGATCCCACCAAGGCGGCGATGTTCGAGGACCTCGCGCGCAACCTCGTGGTGCCGCACGATCTCGGCATGACCACGGTGCTGGTGGTGCCCGACGGCGTCAAGGACGTGGTGCGCGAGGACTGGGAACTGGAAGGCCGCGACGCCGGCCATGTCGATCATGTCACGGATGATCTGACCGGGTTTTTGCAGGGGTTGTTGGCGAAGGGGTAGAGGCCGCTCTTAAACCTCGCCCCGCAAAGCGGGGAGAGGTGAAAACGCCACGGCTTTGGCTTGACTCCGAGCGCCCGAATCCCGACAAAAGCCTCGAATTACCTCTGTTTGCCCGAAGGAATCCGACATGTCCCTGACCGCCCTTGAAACCACCCTCAATGCTGCTTTCGACGCGCGTGACACCGTCAATGCCGCGACCAGGGGCGAGGTGCGCGAGGCCGTGGACCATGCGCTGGACCTGCTGGACAAGGGCGAGGCCCGGGTGGCGCAGCGCCTGGCGGATGGAAAATGGCAGGTCAACCAGTGGCTGAAGAAGGCGGTGCTTCTGTCGTTTCGTCTCAACGACATGAGCCCGATCGCCGGCGGCCCCGGCGGCGCCAACTGGTGGGACAAGGTACCGTCCAAGTTCGAGGGCTGGGGTGAGAACCGTTTCCGCGCCGCGGGTTTCCGCGCCGTGCCCGGCGCCATCGTGCGCCGCTCCGCCTTCATCGCCAGGAACGTCGTGCTGATGCCGTCGTTCGTCAATCTCGGCGCCTATGTGGATGAAGCGACCATGGTCGACACCTGGTCCACCGTCGGCTCCTGCGCCCAGATCGGCAAGAACGTGCATATCTCCGGCGGCGTCGGCATCGGTGGCGTGCTGGAGCCGCTGCAGGCGGGCCCGGTGATCATCGAGGACGACTGCTTCATCGGCGCGCGCTCGGAAGTGGCCGAAGGCGTGATCGTGCGCAAGGGCGCTGTGCTGTCGATGGGTGTGTTCCTCGGCGCCTCCACCAAGATCGTCGATCGCGAAACCGGCGAGACCTTCATCGGCGAAGTGCCCGAATATGCCGTGGTGGTGCCGGGCTCGCTGCCGGGCAAGCCGCTGAAGAACGGCGCGCCGGGCCCGTCACTGAGCTGCGCCGTGATCGTCAAGCGCGTCGACGAGCGGACCCGCGCCAAGACCAGCATCAACGAGCTGCTGCGGGATTGATGGATCTCGGGCTCAATTGAGCGCCGTCGTTTCTTTCAGCGCGCCCGCCCTGCAATGGGTCGTTCCCTCCCCCCTTGTGGGGGAGGGTTAGGGAGGGGGGTCACAGCAAATCCTCAGCGTGAAGGATTGGCTGTCTCACGTTGAGCGTCTTGCGCAGCTCTGATGTTGTCGCGTGGGGCACCCCCCCTCCCCAGCCCTCCCCCACAAGGGCAGGGCTATCGCATATGGCTGAGGATCTGCATGAGGAAGGTATCGTCCCAGCCGGCGCGCTTGATTTTGCGGCGCAGAGAAGCTCGATCCGGGTGAGTTCGCAGAATGTTGAGGGCCAGCCTTCGCAGAATGGCGAGGTTCTCGGGAGCGTTGTCTTTTCGCGCACGATTGCCATCCTCGGCGAAATGGACGTCGAGGACCCAATGAAGCTGGTTCTCGATGCCCCAGTGACTGCGCGTGACGTGCAGCAGCCGCTTGGGGGAGATGTATTTGGACAGCAAATAGTATCGCACGGCCGGGGCATCGGCCCGCCGACCCCGCAAGCGCCTGCGCGATGTGACGCGGCCCACCGCAGCCGCGCCCGGGAAGCCGTAGAGGGTGGCCAAGCTGGTATTGCGCATGATGGTCGCGCGCCGAGCTTCGCGCCGATCGTGGGTGGATTGGTTGATCTGCTCGGCGACGCTGCGCTTGCCCGATCGCGCAAACTGTTGCGTAACCGCGGTGAACAAACGCCCGCGGTTTGCCTTGATCGCCAGAACATAGTGGCCGCCACGCTCGCGCACCGCTGCCGCAAAGGCTCGGTGGCAATGCAGTGCGTCGGCTGTAACGATGCAGCCTTCGAGGGACAGAAGCTCGAGCACTTCCAAAGCGCCCGCCGTCTCGTTGCGACCGGGTGCTTTCTGCTGGGCCAAAGCCATACGGGCGTCCACCGCAAAGACGTTGACCAGATGCAGCGGCGTGGCCTTGCCACCGCGTTCGTAGGCCCCGCGCAAAGCCTTGCCGTCGACTGCCACCACTCCAGAAAGCTTGAGCCCATTGGCCTTGGCAAAGGCGGCCATGAAACGACGGAATGCGTTCTCGAAGGCCTGCGGCTTGAGCAGGCGGAACACCCGGCTGAACGTATCGTGGCTCGGGATGCCATGCTCCAGACGCAGGAACAGCCGCAACAGCCCCTCTTTGGACTGGCCGAAGTCCGCCATATCCGAGCAGGACTCCGCCCCACACAACGTTGCCGCCAGCGCGATGAACAACACTTCCAGCAGGTCGTGCCTTGCATTCTCCGCCCGCGGGTCCGGCAGTTGCCGAAAATTGCTCCTGAACTGCTCCATCCGACTCCCTCCGTGATCCGGGAGTCATGTTCAGAATCCGTCTTGCCTTCCAATGCAATAGGGGACGCAAAGCCATATGCGATTCCCCTGCCCACAAGGGGGGAGGGAGCCGCTAAACAACTTTCTCTTCCACTTGCATTGAAGGACGCGCGTCTCGCATCCTACCTCACAAATTGCCCGAATGCGCGTGGGCCGTCGCCGACCTTGAGATCCTTTACCACCGCGAGCGTCTCGGTATCGATCATGCTCAGCGTGCCGGCGAACCAGCAGGCGACGAAGACGTGCTGGCCGTCGGCGCTCGGCGCGATGCCTTCGGGATAATCACCGACGTCGATGGCCTTCAGCACCTGCAGCGTCGTGGTGTCGAACACCGAGACCGAACTGCCATACTGGTTGGTGACGAAAGCCTTGCCGCGAACCAGCGCCACCGCATAGGGACGCAGGCCGACCTTGACGGTGCCGATGACTTTTCGCGCGGCGAGATCGATGATCGAGACATTGTTGGACCCGACATTGGCCGTATAGGCCCGCCGTCCCTCGGCATCGATGGTGACACCGAACGGGCGTGTACCCACCGGAATGACGGCCACACGAGCGAGCGTCGCGGTCTCCAGCACCGAGACGGCATCGTCGTCGCGATCGGCGGTGAGCACGAAGGCACCGTCCGGCGTAACGGCAACACCGGACGGTGAGGTGCCGACATCAGCTGATCTCGGCGGCACCTCACCGTCAGGATCGATCGCGAGCAGACGTTTCGAATACCAGTCGGCGACATAGACCGGATGTCCCGAGGGATGCACGGCGACACCGAGCGGACCGCCGTCGAGTTTGATCCGGCGCAGCACCTTGTGCACGCTGGCACCGTCAGCATCTTGCCTTCGGGACTCGTCACATAGGCGCGCTTGCCGTCGGCGGAGACGGCAATGCCCGCCGGCTCGCCATCGACCGGAATGGTGGCGAGCTTCGCCATGGTGCCGGTGTCGACAATCACCACCTGCTCGCCCGGCTGGTCGGTGACAAACGCCTCACCGGCGAAGACCGGGCGAGCAAAGCAGACGAGAAGCAGCCCCGCCCGCAGCAACGCGATGCACGCGACGGCCAACCGGCCGCCACTCAATCCAGCCCTCACTGGCTCAGGGCCTCGAGTTTCGTTTTCAGGGACGTGAGCCCAAGGCTATAGAGGTCCGTCACGGCCTTGACGGCGGCCTCGTCATTGAGTTCGGGCGGTGGATCGTTGTTGGGATAACCGCGATAGAAGGCGGCGCGCCATTCCACCGTGGATTTGCCGCCCTCGGCAGGCAGCACCGAAATGGTCGAGGCATAGTTCGTCACTGGCAAAACCTTCACGTCGACGGCAGCGATGCGATAGGAATAACTCATCTTGTCGCCCTGGTACTTGTAAAGCACCTCGTCGACCGTCGCCCCGCCCTTCAGCGTCAGGCGGCGCGTCGGGTTCTTGGCATCGTCGTCCGGATCGACCACCGTGTTGCCGCCCTTGGCGACCGTGCTGGTGACGATCGGCAGCCAGCTCATGTCATCGAAATGACCGACCGCCGCCCAGACCTTCTCGGGCGGCTGATTGATCACGATGGTTTCTGTGACTTTCTTGCGGGACGGACCATGGGCCTCCGCGACAAGGGGCGACAGGGCGATCAGGCCGGCGAGAGCCGACATCAACGCAATCTTCATGGGCACGTTTCCCTTTTTTCTGTGGCCCCAATTGAGCGGAGCTCCGCCATTTTTGGCGGCGTTTTTTGTCATCCAGTTAGTGTCCCGAATTCGAAGTTCGCATCACTTAGCCGCACTTCCGGGGCGAACTTCGAATTTGATCAGGACACTAGAAATTTTGGATTCTAGTGTGGCTTATGTTTCCGAAATTCCCTCGATGATATAGCCGCGATGTGAGGGGAATTTCGGAAACGCCACACTAGACTGTCACAGACACCAGCGGCGTCGCAAGCTGGACCGGGAAAGAGCCGCAGAAAACATCGATCAAAAATACAAGATCATATCGCCATGTGCCATCATGATAACACAAGGGGGCGACAAGCCCTGCCATGACGCGCTAAAATGGCATCATGATTTCGCAAATGGATTCACTTTCCCCTCAAGGAGACGACGACGTGGACTGGCAGTGGTTCTTGTTCAACACCAATGGACGGCTGCCGCGTTCGCGCTACTGGCTTGCGGTGCTGGTGTATGCGGTGACGGTGCTGGTCGGCTTCATCGCCGCACTGCTGCTGGTCACCAGCACCTCGGATGCCGCGGCGGTCGTGCTTTATGTCGGCGGCGGGCTTACGTTCCTCACCATGTATTTCTCCATCACCGCAGTCGCCGCCAAGCGGCTGCATGACCGCAACAAGACCGGCTGGTGGGGCATTCCGTTCCTGGCGCTGCCGGGGCTCTTGTACGGCGCCAGCACCGGCCTCGTCAGCGCATCGTCGGGCTTCGCGTTGCTGATCGTCGCCGCGCTGCTGTTCACCTGGGGCGTGGTCGAACTCGGCTGCCTGCGCGGCACGGTCGGCCCCAATCGTTACGGCGACGATCCTCTCACGTCTTCCTCGACAGGTTCCCGATCATCATGACAACAGATTCTCTGTCTATCGCCCGCGATCTCCTGCGCTGCCCTTCGGTGACGCCGCTGGATGCCGGCGCGCTTGGCGTGCTCGAACGCTATCTCGGCGCCGCGGGCTTTGCGATCCATCGCCTGACCTTCAGCGAACCCGGCTGGCCGGACACCGAAAATCTTTATGCCCGTATCGGCAACGAAGGGCCGCACCTCACCTTCGCCGGCCACACCGATGTGGTACCCGCGGGCGACGCATCGGCGTGGTCGCACGACGCTTTTGCCGGCGACGTGAAGGACGGCGTGCTGTATGGCCGTGGCGCGGTGGACATGAAGGGTGCGATCGCCTGCGCTGTCGCAGCCACCCTCGCCTATCTCGCCGACAATGGCGGCAAGCCCGGGAAAGATTCAAAAGGATCGATCTCGTTCCTGATCACCGGCGACGAGGAAGGCCCCGCCATCAACGGCACCCCCAAGCTGTTGCAATGGATCGCGGCGCGCGGCGAGACTTTCGATCACTGCGTGCTGGGCGAGCCCAGCAATGTCGAGGAGCTCGGCGACTGCATCAAGCTGGGGCGCCGCGGCTCGCTGTCCGGCACCCTCACCGTCGACGGCGTGCAGGGCCATGTCGCCTACCCGCATCGCGCGGCCAACCCGGTGCCGGATATTGCCACGCTGGTGGCGGCGCTGTCGTCGGAGCCACTGGACCATGGCAGCGCGCATTTCCAGGCCTCCAACCTGGAATTCGTCACCATCGATGTCGGCAATCCGGCATGGAATGTGATTCCCGCCCAGGCCAAGGCCCGCTTCAACATCCGCTACAACGACTGCCACACCGAGGAGTCGCTGAAAGCCCTGGTCGAGGCGCGGATGGCAAGGGCTTGCGGCAACCGCATCAAGGCGCATATCGTGTGGGAACCGTCGAATGCCGGCGTGTTCATCACCAAGCCGGGCCCGTTCACCGACATGGTGGTGGGCGCGATCGAAGAGGTCACCGGCCGCAAGCCCGATCTCAACACCGGCGGCGGCACGTCCGATGCCCGCTTCATCGCGCATTACTGCCCGGTGCTGGAATTCGGCCTGGTGGGCCAGACCATGCATCAGATCGACGAGCGCACCCCCGTGGCCGATCTCGAGCGGCTGACGAAGATTTATCGCAACGTGCTGGATCGGTATTTCGCATGACAAAAATTCTCGTCCTGACTGCGTTGCAAAGCGAACTGAACGCGGCCCGCGCCCCCGACGGGGTCGAGGTTGTCTATGGCGGCGTCGGCAAGATCAACACCGCCATCACGATGACGGCGGCAATTCTGAAAGCGAAGCCCGCACTTGTGGTGAACTATGGCACCTGCGGCAAGATCTCCGCGGACCTGCATGGCCTTTTGGAAATCTCCCACGTGGTCCAGCGCGACATGATGGCGATGCCGCTGGCGCCGCGCGGCGTCACGCCCTTGAGCGACGATGCAACCGTGCTGGCCTCGGGTTACGGCACCGCGATCTGCGGCACCGGCGACAGCTTCGTCACGTCAGCCGATCCCTGGCTGGCCGACAACAAAGTCGACGTGGTGGACATGGAGCTGTTCGCCATCGCCCACACCTGCAAGCGTTATGACGTGCCCTGGCGCGCCTTCAAGTTCATCACCGACGCGGCCGATGACAACGCCCCTGATCACTGGACCGAGAACGTCGCCAATGGCGAGGATCTGTTCTGGGAGGTGTTGCGGCGGGATATTTTGGGGAAAGCCTGAGATATTTGCGTAGCCCGGATGAGCGAAAGCGACATCCGGGAATCCATCTCGACGTAAGCACCCCGGATATCGCGGAGCTCATCCGGGCTACGAATGTCAACACATGCCGCGCGCTATCCCCTCATGGTGAGGAGCGCGTCAGCGCGTCTCGAACCATGAGGCCGCGAGCCGCACCGGGCCTCGTCCTTCGAGACGCAGGCTTCGCCTGCTCCTCAGGATGAGGAGCTATGTGTACGTTTGCCGCAACGCAAGCGCCCTCTCATCCCCACAACGGTATCCGATGCCGGGTAAATCTCTGACTTTACCACCCTTGCGGTCATCGCTCTTGTCGGACATGATTTGGCCGGGACAGAGGGGGATCGGCTATGCTGAGAACGCTTGCTCGTCTTGTCGCCTTGATCGCTGCGGCCGTTGCCGTGGCCGGGCTGATGACATTCTCCCCGGTCTCCATCGACGTATCCGGCGCCGCAACGTTCAAGGACATCTGCCAGCGCCGCTGCTCCGCACACCGCGCGTTCTGCCTGGACTCGGCGCTGCCGGCTTCCGGCGGCGGCAGCGCAACCGGTGTCTGCAACAATGTCTGCGTCGACAGCTATTCCGACTGCGCCCGGGACTGCGACCGCGGGCCGGCCGCCGATCGTTCGACCTGCAACAATGCCTGCAACCGCACGCTGGCGAGCTGCGCGACGAGTTGCAGCCAGCACGTCAGCACCTGCAACGATAGTTTCGTGTCCTGCCGCCGCAGCTGCGACTCGATTCTCGAATGCACCAGCGGAAGCGCCGCGCTGTGCGGCAGCGGCAAGGTCTGCCAGGACAACAAATGCGTCACCGCATGCAAGACCAATGCGGAATGCCGTGTGCGCATCGGCAGCCCCGACGCGATCTGCCTCACGACCACCGCCAACAAGGGGAAGTGCGTCGCGCAATAGGGCCGATCCGTCCTGACGACCATCACGCTGTTCTCTTTATCAGGAGTGGCCTTCCGAACGCGTCTCGAACTAAACTCGACAAACGCGACAGGATTTCATTCAAGGAGAACTCTCATGCAGAAACGCAGCATCAATGCCGCTGGCGCGCCGCAGCCGGCCGGCGGTTACGCCCAGCTTTGCGAAGTGAGCGACGCCAGACGCTGGGCATTCGTCAGCGGCCAGATTCCACAGGACGTGGACGGCAAGGTGCCGGAAACGTTCGCCGAGCAGGCGCGGCTGGTGTGGGCCAACATCGAAACCCAGCTCGGGGCCATCGACATGACCTTTGACAATCTGGTCAAGGTCACGACGTTTTTGTCGGACCGGACGTACAATCTGGAAAATCGTGCTGTCCGCAACGACGTGTTGGGCGACCGCAAGCCGGCGATGACGGTGATCATTGCGGGGATTTTCGACAGCAAGTGGTTGCTGGAGATTGAGGCGGTGGCGGCGGGGTGAAGCGGCCGACTGGCCAATCATCCGCTATTCGGGTTCGATACCGAGGTCCTGAATAATCTTGCCTGAGGATGCAAGCTGGGCTTCGAAGAAGAGCTTGGCGCCTGCAGGCGTCACCGCGTCACCGACGCGGACATCGAAGCCGAGGACGGGAGCCCGCTCCCGCACGTCCGGTGCCTCCAAAGCGCGCGCAATCCCCGCGCTGAGTTTGTCGATGATGTCCGACGGCGTGCCCACCGGCGCCATCACCATGAACCAGCCCTGCAGATCGACGCTTTTCAACGTTTCCGAGATCGCAGGCACGTCCGGCAGGGACTCGATGCGCTTGCTGCCCGCAACGGCAATCGCCCGAAGCGTGCCCGCCGTGATGAAGGACTCTGCAACCGATGCCGATTGGATCGTCACCTGGGTGCGTCCCATCATGCTGTCCTGGATCGCGTTCGTGGTGGTGTTGTAGGGGATCAAAACGAAACCGGTGCCGGCCTGTTTGTTGATGGATTGAGCGATCAGGCCCGAGAGGTTGCGCGGGCCGTCGACGGCCATGCTCAAGGTGCCGGGTGCTGCTTTTTCAAGCGCGATCAATTCCGGCAGCGTTTTGGCCTTCACCTCCGGGTTGACGAGAAGGACGTGGTTGCTCCGGCCCACCATCGCGACCGGCGTGAAATCCTTCACGGGATCGTAGGGGAGTTTCTTGAACGTGTAGGGATTGGTGACAAGCGAGGCCGACGTGGCAAACAGGAACGTGTAGCCGTCGGCAGCGGCACGGGCGACCGACTGCGTGCCAATGAGATTGGCGGCGCCCGGACGGTTCTCGACGACGAATTGTTGCCCGAGAGCCCGGGAGAGTTTTTCGGCGATCAGGCGACACAGCACGTCCGGGCTGTTGCCTGCCGCCTGGGGGACCACGATCGACACGGGCCGTTGCGGCCATGACTGTGCAAATGCTGGAAGCGAGAGGCAGAGGGTCGCGCCGGTCACCAGTATTCGACGGAATAGCTTGAGCATGATGTTCCTCCTGGACGTGGCCACCCGCGGGACTTGCTTGGTCGCTTTTTGCGGGTGCGTGACAATTGAGCGGTGATGAGAGGGCAGCCTGACGCGCTGTCGGCGCCGGCTGCCGCGCCTCGATCAGGTTTCGTCGGCGACGCCATTGCGCAGCACGCCAAGGCGATCAATTTCGACCTCGACGATATCGCCGGGTTTCAACCAGAGCGGTGGGGTTCGCTTGGAACCGACACCGCCGGGCGTCCCCGTCGCGATCACATCGCCCGGCTCGAGGCGCGTGAAGGACGAGCAGTATTCGATCTGACGCGGAATATCGAAGATCATCTGATCGATTGTCGCGTCCTGGACGATCTGTCCATTGACGCGGGTCTGAAGTCGCAGTGGCGCGACATCTCCGAGTTCGTCCGGCGTCATCATCCAGGGACCGAAAGCGCCGGTCTGCGGAAAATTCTTGCCGGGCGTGAACTGATGCGTATGACGCTGGAAATCGCGCACGCTGCCTTCATTATAGCAGGCGTAGCCGGCAATGTGAGACCACGCATCGGACCGCGCGATGTATCGTCCGGGCTTGCCGATGATGATCGCGAGCTCGCCTTCGAAGTCCAGATCGCGCGAAACCTTCGGCCGGATGATGTCGGCGAGATGCCCGGTCTGACTGTTGGCAAATCGGCCGAACACGGTGGGGTTCTCCACCTCGGAGCGTCCGGTTTCCTTGCGGTGCGTCTCGTAGTTCAGACCGATGCAGAGGATTTTATCGGGATTTGGAATCACCGGCAGCCAGGTGATGTCCGCCGCGGGATAACGCCCGGCCTCGCGGACCGCATCGCGCACCGCGGTCAGCGCGTCGGCGGCGATAGCCGATTTGAGGTCGGGATACCGATCGCGCAGGAGAGACCCGACGTCGAGCGCTTGCTCGCCGTCGATCACACCCCAGGTGCTGTTATTGCCGATCCGAAAACTTGCCAACTTCATCTTGATATCCTTTTGATATCCTGGCGTTGAAAACCGCAGCGGTGAACGGAGATTGACACAACAGCTCGCGGTCGATCATTGAAGCCGTTCCGCAAGCCCGGTGAGCAGCGTGCCGAGCGCAGCCTCGTTGCTGGCGACACCGAAGACGTAATGGTCCGGCCGGACAATCGCGGCCCGGCAGCCGTGACGGTCGAACCAGGCCGCGAGAACGCCATCCTCCTCGGCGACGGCATCGTGGCCGGCGCGATCCGCTGCCTCGGCGGCATGGACACGAATCAGCCGCACGCCCAGCCGGATCAGATCGGCCCGCACATCCGCGGTGATATCCGGCGCGCTTCGCTCATCCAGCACAAGCCGCCACCCGGTTCCTGCGGCAGCGTCGAGCAAGCGGCGTCCCACCGCCATCCTGATCCAGGGCTGCGGAAACAGCGTGCCGTGCGCCGGATGAAGCGGGAACGCCAAAAGACCTTTCTGGAGCGGCGGGACGATCTCCTGGCGGGTGAACGTGCGGGGGTGACCGCCGCCTTCTGCAAGGATACGCGCATCCCGCGCCTCGGCCGCGACCGGATCGCGCTCGCAGATGACGTGACCGATCGCCTTGATCCGCGTGGTGAGCTGGCGGACATGCTCGCCCCTCTCCTCGCCATAAGTGTCGAGGAGCGAGGCGCCGGATTGTCCCTTGAGAACCCGATCGAGTTTCCAGACCAGATTTCCGACATCCCGAATGCCCTGGCACATGCCCTGGCCGATGAACGGCGGCTGCTGGTGCGCGGCATCGCCGGCGAGGAATATGCGGCCGCGCCGCCATTGCGCGGCAACGAGCGCATGAAACCGATAGCTCGCGGCACGCCACAGCGTTGCGTCGTGCGGCCCGATCCATCTGGCGAGAAGCCGCCACACGTTCGCCGGCGCTTCCATCTCACGCGGATCTTCCCCCGGCAGCAACATGATCTCGAAGCGACGATGATTGCCGGGGCCAATGATGAACGTCGTCGGTCGGGACGGATCACAGAATTGCGCGGCAGTCTGCGGCAATTTTCCGAGCGCGGCGCCGTCGACCTGCAGATCGACCACAAGCCACGGCTCGTCGAATATGAGGTCTTCGAGGGCGATGCCGAGCTGTTGCCGCGTTCCGCTTGAGGCTCCATCGCAAGCGATGACATAGTCAGCCCTGACGGAGCGCGCCGCTCCCTTGTCGTCGCGCAGATGCAGCGTCACATGATCCGGCGACTGATCGAAACCGAGCAGTTCCGTTCCGAGTTCGACGTCGACGCTGTCATAGGCCGCAGCGTGCTCGCGCAGGGCCGCCTCGACCGGCGGCTGGGTGAAGACCATGCTGGGGGTATAGCCAAGCGGATACGGCTCCGGGACCATATCGATTTGACGTATCAACTGGCCCTTGGCGCCAAAATGCCGGGAGGCCGGGAACGGCGCGACGTAGGGCCGGATGCGCTCCGCGGCGCCGAGGTTGTCGAGCAGGCGAAAGATCTCATGGTCGATCGCGATCGCACGCGGCTTGTCGTAGACGTCGCGCTGACGATCGATGGCCAGCGTTCGTATGTTCCTGTCCCCCAGCAGGCTGGCTGCGATGGCTCCCGAAGGGCCGTGACCGACCACGACAACCTGGACATCGCTCCGGTGCTGTTGTGATGAACGCATCACTCAGGACTCCGCTCGGGATTCGACGGTGTGCGGATCGCGCGGTTAAACATCGGCGTAAGGCACCGCTGTCTGCGCCGCCTTGACATGATCCGCCTTCGGAGAGGCGATGCCCCATTGGTCCGTCCTGCCGGGCGGCCAGACCCATTCCGACGGCCCGCGCAGCACGTAGTTGTCATCGACCTGCAGAACTTCGGCGGTGTATTCGATGACGATCCCGACCGGATCGATGAAGTAGGCGAAGACGTTGTCGCCCGGGCCATGGCGGCCGACGCCCCAGGCGATCGGAAACCCCGCGTCGATCATGCGGCCCGATCCGCGCATCACCGATTCGAGGTTCGGCATCATGAAGGCCACGTGATTGAGTCCGTTCACGGAGGCGTCGGCGATGACGATCGCATGATGGTCGCTGTTGCAGCGCACGAAGGCCATGGCCTTGGTCCGATCCGTCAGGCGAAATCCGAGAGCCCGCTGATAGAACGCAGCCGAGCCATCGACATCAGCACTGTTCACATTGACATGCGCCAGCCTGACCGGCCGATCCGCGGATGGCGGCAATGCAGCGTGCCGCGCGTCCTGGTGCACAAAGCGCAGGACACCGCCGTCCGGCGCTCGGATCGTCATCACCGTCCCGCCATCGGGCTCCGGGTTTGGGACGGGACCGGAGAGCAGCGTCGCGCCATGCTGCCGCGATGCGGCGGCGATCGACTCGAACTCCATATCCATATGCAGCCGAAACGTGATGGCCTTGAGCGCAGGGCGGTCTGCCTGCCGCAAGGCAACCACATGATGATCGGTGCCGCTGGCCCTCAGATATGCGGTGCCCTCGTGGCGGGTCACGAGATCGAGCCCCCAGACCGACGTGTAGAAGTGCTCCGACCGCGCGAGATCGGGCGTATCGAGGTCGACGCTGCGCAAACCCGTAACGGGAAAGTGGGTCATTAGGAGACGTGCTGTCCTGATCCGAGGAGACGTTTCGCACTCTCGCAAATGACGAGGATCGCGTCCGTCAGGGCTGCTTTGATAAACTATAGAAATTGCTTGTGGCAACAAAAATTTATAAATTTAGTCGAACGCCGGAAAAGTATATATATCCGAGTGCGGTTGGCTGACGACGGAAGGGTGTATGGGCGTGAACACGACATCAGTGCTTCGATTGGCGTCACCCAGGCCGTCCTCCACCCAGGCGAGCACGGTCTATGACCGGCTGCGGGAAGACCTGCTGTCCGGGAAGCTCGAGCCAGGCCGGAAATTGCAGATGCGGTTTCTGACCGAGATGTATCTGACCGGTCAGACCCCTCTGCGCGAGGCGCTCAATCGCCTGACCGCCGATGGCCTGATCGAATGTCGCGAACAGCGGGGCTTTTACGTCGCGGATATCAGTCGCAGCGAATTGGCGGAATTGACCAAGACCCGCTGCTGGGTCGAGAGCCTCGCGCTGCGGGAATCCATGGCAGCCGCCACCCCGCAATGGGAGGAGCAGCTTCTGCTTGCGCAGCATCGCCTCGGCCGAACCCCTCGCTCGCTCAATGCCGAGCACTTCGAAGACAATCCGGAGTGGGAAAGGCTGCATCGCATCTACCACAGAACCCTGATCGGGAATTGCGGCTCCCAGTCATTGATCGCGTTTTGCGGACAGCTTGCCGACCAGCTCTACAGATATCGGCGATTGTCGATCCGGAAGGCCTTTCCATCCCGGCATGTGGCCGACGAACATCAGGCGATCATGAACGCGGTGTTGAGCGGTGATGCGGACGCGGCCGTCACCGCACTCACAGCGCACTACACGCAAACGGCTGAAGTCATTCTCAGGGATGAGCGCATATTCCCGGAACTGAGCGACACCAGCAGCGAATTCGCATAATTGCGGTTTGCCCGTCCTCCTCGCGCAACCGAGAATCCCGGCTCGCGCTCCTCATGCGATGGTCCCAGTTGAGCATGCGCCGGGGCATGGTCAAGGTCACGACCTTCCCTCTCCTCGGATGGCAAGCACAACATCGACAAGCGCACCGTCCGCAACGACGTGTCGGGCGACGACAAGCCGACGCTCACGATCATCATTGCGGGAATTTTGACCGCAAGCGGTTGCTGGAGATCGAGACGATGGCGGCGGCGTGATGCCCAGCTGCGATCAGTCTGAATTATTGAAATATATATGCAATTACAATAATTTATAAAAAACTGCATGCAAGATACAAAAATTGATTGCTGACGACCGCCAAATAAATCAGACTTCGACGGCCGGCAGTTGGAGAGAACAATGAGCACGACCGTCTCAGCCGTCGCAGCGACTGACATCGCAAAACCCACCGGTGTCCGGTGGAAGATTTTTCTGCTGATGCTGTTTCTGATCTCGATCAACTATATCGACCGCGCGTCGCTCTCGGTCGCGATGCCGCTGATCTCCAAGGAATTCGATCTCGATCCTGCGATGCAGGGTTTGATCCTCAGCTCGTTCTTCTGGACTTACGCGTTCATGCAGGTTCCAGGCGGCATGCTTGCGGATCGTTTCAAGCCGCGCATCGTGATCGCATCGGCGACGATTTTCTGGGGGGCGTTCCAGGCCATTGCCGCGGCAGCCACGAGCTGGCCGGTGCTGCTGTTGACCCGACTTGGACTGGGCGCATCGGAAGCGCCGATCTATCCCGCGGGCGGCAAGCTCAATGCGATCTGGATGACGCAGACCGAACGGGGGCGCGGTGCGACGCTGCTCGACGGCGGCGCCCCGCTGGGCGCGGCCCTGGGCTCGATCGTCATCGCGTGGCTGATCGCCGCCTTCAGCTCCTGGCGCATCGCATTCGTCATCGCCGGTGTCGGCACCATGCTGTGCGGACTGCTGGCCTGGTATTACATTCGCAACGCGCCGCGGGAACATCCGTCGGTCAACGAAGCGGAGGCGCGCTACATCGAACAATCGCACGCGCTGGAAGACGCCGGCACTCCGGCGCCAGCCGGCGGAAGCTGGATGTCCTATTTCCGGTATCGCTCGGTCTGGTGCATGTGCCTCGGCTGGATGTTCTTCAACGTCACCTTTTATGGCCTGCTGACCTGGATGCCGACCTATCTGTTCAAGGTGCACAATTTCGACATCAAGACACTGGGCGGCGCGTCCTTCATCATTTTCTTTGCAGGCTTTGTCGGTGAACTGATCGGCGGATGGATCGGCGACTTCTGGCGCAGCCGCGGAGGCGCACCGAACCTGGTGTTCCGAACCCTGTTCGGCATTGCCGCGATATCGGCGACGGTGTCGATCTTCTGCGTGGCCTATGTGACGGATCCGGTCGGTGTCGTGGCGCTGCTGTCCGCGACCCTGTTCTTCCTGCGCTGGTGCGGCATGTACTGGGCGATTCCCTCGGCACTGGCGGGGCGCGAAAAATCCGGCTTCCTCGGTGGCTGCATGAATCTCGGCGGCAACATCGCCGGCGTTCTGACGCCGCTGATTGTCGGCTTCATCGTGCAGGCGACGGGATCCTACTTCCTGGCATTGATGTTCTTCGCCGCCGCCGGCGTTGCACTGCTGATCTGCTCGACCCTGATCGACTACAGCCGCAAATTGCCGGTGTAACCACGTATCGAACCCATGGCGGTGGGGCGGAGATCGATCGCCCCACCGCATTGATGACTCTCTCGTGAGGCCTTTGCATGACACCGCGACCGACCCGCTTGGGTATGCTGACCCCCTCGTCCAACACCGCGCTCGAGCCGATCACCAACGCCATGCTGGCGGGCATCACCGATATCTCGGTGCATTTCTCACGCTTCAAGGTCACCGAAATCGCCTTGTCGGACACCGCGCTGCGCCAATTCGACGACAGCGAAATCCTGCGCGCGGCAGAGCTCCTGGCCCATGCCAAGGTCGATGTCATCGCCTGGAACGGAACATCGGCAAGCTGGCTGGGGTTCGAGCGGGACGAGCGTTTGTGTGAACGCATCACCGCGGCGACCGGCATCCGCGCCTGCACCACCGTGCTCGCCTATCGCGACCTGCTCCGGCGCCTCGGCATCACGCGCATTGGCCTGGTGACGCCCTATCGCGACGACGTCCAGGCCAGGATCGTGACCAACTGGGGGTCCGAAGGATTGCAATGCGTCGCGGAGCGGCACTTGTCGCTGCAGGATAATTTTTCATTTGCGGAGGTGCCGGAAACCAAGGTGGCCGGCTTGATCGAAGACGTGGTGCGCGAAGGCTGCGACGCCGTTGCCGTGCTCTGCACCAACATGCGCGGCGCCGGCGCGGCACATCGCCTGGAACAGCAGCTGGGTGTCCCGGTGTTCGATTCGATTGCAGTGACGCTGTGGGCGTGCTTGATCGCGGTCGGTATGGATCCGCGGCGCATCCAGGGCTGGGGGAGCTTGTTCACGACGCCCGCTCTCGCTGATACCGCAGGCCCACGCGTGGAGCCGCCCCGGGCACCTCAAGGGCCGTCGTCCTCATGAAACGCACGAAATCGACCGAAATCAAAACCAAAGCCCGACCCAAGCGGCCACGGGATCTGGCAGCGCTGCCGCGGCGGCTGCTTCGCGTGCCGCGAACCGGCCTGCATGAACGGGCCGCGACACGGCTTCGTCTGCTGATCGTCCGCGGCGATCTCGCGCCGGGACAGCAATTGCTCGAAACCGACCTCTCCGAAGCGCTCGGGGTGTCGCGGACTCCGCTGCGCGAAGCCCTGAAACAACTGGCCTCCGAAGGCCTGGTCGAGCTGCGCCTGAACCGGACCGCCATCGTTGCTCCACTGCGGCGCGACGAACTGGCCGAATTGTTCGAAGCGCTGAGCGGGATCGAACGATGCGCGGCGGAGCTCGCCGCAACACGGATGGAGCCGCGCGACCTGGAACAGCTGGAGGCCTTCCAGGCCAGCATCGAAAAACATCACAGCCGCGGCGAGATGCGTCAGTACTTCGAGATCAACCAGCAGATTCATCGCGCAATCGTCGGCTTTTCCCGCAACGGGGTGCTGATCTCCACCCATGACGTGTTGCTGCCGCGCGCGGAGCGGGCGCGCTTCTTCGGCCTGTCGGTTCTCGGACGATGGGATGAATCCGTCAGAGATCATCAGGAGATTCTGGACGCACTCAAGACCGGCGACGCGGAGCGTGCAGGACAATTGCTTGCACATCACGTTCGCCGCACCGGTGAGGTGGTGGCCGAGGCGCTGCCGGCGCAGGCGGACGATGCGGAGGCCGCGAAACCGCGGCGCAATGTCCGGATTGCAATGACGAGAAAGGCCGCCCTGTGAAAATCCTGCTGCTCAATCCCAACACGACGGTTGCCGTGACCGACCTGCTCCATCTTGCCGGCTCGAAGATCATGTCGCCGGGGACCGAACTGATTGCGGCGACCGCCGAACGCGGGGTGCCCTATATCGCCACCCGGGCCGAAGCCCAGATCGGCGGCGCGATTGCGCTGGAGATGCTGGCTGCGGCCGATTCCAGCGTTGACGCCGCGATCATCGCCGCTTTTGGAGATCCCGGCCTGTTCGGGGCGCGAGAGCTGTTCGATATTCCGGTCGTCGGCCTTGCCGAAGCCGCGATGCTGACGGCCTGCATGCTGGGCCGCCGGTTTTCAATCGTGACGTTCGCGCGCGCGCTCGCGCCCTGGTATCAGGAATGCGTCGCCATGCACGGCCTCGAAACCCGCTGTGCGGGCATCCGCACGCTCGACGGCGCCTTCACCTCCATTTCCGATGTCCAGGCCGAAAAGGAGGATATGCTGGTGTCGCTGGCGAACCGCGCGGTGGAACAGGACGATGCCGATGTCGTCATCCTGTCCGGCGCTCCGCTGGCCGGCCTGGCCGACAAGATCCGCGATCGCATTCCGGTCCCGGTGGTCGATCCGACCGCCGCCGCCGTACGGCAGGCGGAGACCCTCGTCACTCTCAAGCCGCGCAAGGCCACCGTCGGAACGTTCCGCCGCCCGGATCCGAAGCCCACGATCGGGCTTCCCGGACCACTGGCCGCCATGATCGAGCACAAGCCGCGCCCTGGGGCGAAAGGAGGATCACGCTAATGCCGTTCGACACCATCATTCGCGGCGGCACGGTTGCCACCGCCGCCGATACGTTCGCGTGCGACGTCGCCATCCGTGACGGCCGCATCGTCGCGCTGGGCCACGATCTCGGAGCGGCCGATACGATCATCGATGCGACCGACAGGCTGGTGCTGCCGGGCGGCATCGACAGCCATGTTCACTTCGCCCAGCCATCGGGCGACGGCATTGTCATGGCCGACGGCTTTGCCACCGGCACGCGCTCGGCGGCCTTCGGCGGCAACACCACGGTGCTGCCGTTTTGTCTTCAGGAGAAGGGCCAGACGCTGCGCGAGGCGTTGCGGAATTACCATGCCAAGGCGGAGGGTGAATGCCATGTCGACGTGGCCTTTCACCTGATCGTCACCGATCCGACCGAGCAGGTGCTCGGGCAGGAGCTGCCGGCCCTGGTGCAGGACGGCTACACCTCGCTCAAGGTCTTCATGACCTATGAAGGCATGGCGCTGTCGGACGGCGAGCTTCTGGAAACGATGGCGGTCGCGCGCGAGACCGGCGCGGTGCTGATGGTGCATGCGGAAAATTTCGATGCCATCCGCTTCCTCACCGACCGGCTGGAGCGCGCCGGCAACACCGCGCCGCGCTTTCATGCGACCTCACGGCCGATCCCGGTAGAGCGCGAGGCCACCCATCGCGCGATTTCGCTGTCCGAGCTCATCGATGTGCCGATCATGATCGTGCACGTCTCGAACCGCGGGGCGATGGAGGAAATCCGCCGCGCCCGGCAGCGCGGACTCAATGTGATGGGCGAGACCTGCCCGCAATACCTGGTCCTGACCGAGAAAGACCTCGATCAGTTGAACATGGAGGGCGCCAAATACGTCTGCTCGCCACCGCCGCGCGACGTCGACAGCCAGCAGGCATGCTGGGAAGGCCTGCAGCAGAATGTTTTCTCGGTGTTCTCGTCGGACCATTGTCCGTTCCGCTACGACGATCCGCAGGGCAAACTGACACCCAAGGGACGCACCAGTTTCCGCTGGGTGCCGAACGGAATTCCGGGCGTGGCGACACGCCTTCCGATCCTGTTCTCGGAAGGCGTGGTCAAGGGACGCATCGACCTCAACGCGTTCGTGGCACTGACCGCGACCAATCACGCCAAGATCTATGGCCTCTATCCGCGCAAGGGAACGATCGCAGTGGGCTCGGACGCCGACATCGCGCTGTGGGATCCCAAGCGCAAGGTCACGATCCGCCACGACCTCATCCACGACGATTCGGACTACACACCGTATGAAGGGCTGGACGTGACGGGCTGGCCTGTGCTGACCATGGTCCGCGGGCGCGTGGTCGTGGACGACGGCGTCCTGGTCGGCGCCAAAGGCCATGGAGCATACCTGCAGCGGACCCAACCGCCGGCACACCCCGGCGCAGCGCAACCATAAAGCCATATCACGATCTCATTTTTTTGTTTGAGCATGATCTTTTCGGAAAACCGGATTCCACTTTTCCGGATCATGCTCTGAACCGAGCGGAGACCGACATGCCCTATGCGACCACGGACGACGGCGTACGTTTGTATTTCGAGGAAACCGGATCAGGGCATCCGGTGATCCTGGTGCATGAATTCGCCGGCGATTTGCGCAGCTACGAGCAGCAGATGCGCCATTTCGGAAAACGCTATCGCACCATCGCCTTCAATGCGCGCGGTTTCCCGCCGTCCGATGTGCCCGAGCACGTCTCGTCCTATTCGCAGGCCCGCGCCGCCGACGACATTCTCGCCGTGCTCGATCATCTCGGTGAACCACAGGCGCATGTGATCGGGCTATCGATGGGCGGATTTGCGACGCTGCATTTCGGCCTGCGCCACCCGCGGCGTGCGTTGTCGCTGTGCATCGGCGGCTGCGGTTATGGCGCTGAACTCGACAAGCGCGAGACTTTCCGGGCCGAGGCCGACGTGATCGCCGGCATGATTCGCAGCGAAGGCATGCCGGCCTTCGCCGAACGCTACGCTTATGGCCCGACCCGCGTGCAATATGAAAACAAGGATCCGCGCGGCCACGCCGAATTCAAGGCGATGCTCGCCGAGCATTCGGCGGTTGGATCGGCCAACACCCAGCAGGGCGTCCAGAAGGAGCGCCCCTCGCTCTACACGCTGGTCGAGGAGATGCGGCGCATCACCGTGCCGACGCTGATCATCACCGGCGACGAAGACTGGCCGTGCCTTCTGCCGGGCATCCTGATGAAACAAAACATCCCTTCGGCAGCCCTGGTGGTGATGCCGAATGCGGGGCATGCGATCAACATCGAAGAGCCGGAGGAGTACAACCGGATCGTCGGCGATTTCCTCTCCCAGGTCGAAAGCGGGCGCTGGCCGAGCCGCGATCCGCGCGCCGTCAGCACGTCGATCACGGGAATGAACAAGGGATAGCGCCCAGTCCTTGAGGGAACCGTTGGGCCGCGACGGCCTCCGCCCGTCCTGCCCGGCGGGGAACCCAAAGCCTACTCCGTCGTTATCTCCTGTCGGGCGTTTCAACGGAGGCGGCGATGGCGGACCTTTGGCGACAGGCGCGTGGAGACGTCACAGAGGACATGCGTGGCGTGGGGCATGAAGAGGCCACTTATTTTGCCGGATGGGCTGTGAGCTGCGTTGCAGCATTGGGTGCGGTTCTCCTGCTCTGGCAATTGGGGTTTTGAGCACGGCCGTGTGAGCTGTGCCCGATAGCCGGATGTCCCAGATGAGGGGGTCCTTTGGACGTATCCCCCTGAGAACACGCGGCTATGATCACCCGAGGCAGCATCCTGCTTGGATTTGCGATCGTCGCAGCGGCCTGTTCATCCGCCGCCTTTGCACGCAGCCCCACCGAATCGCAGGCGGCCGTGACCACCGGGATTGAAGTGTCCGCCCCGACCGACTCCAGCGCCGCCCGTCGACAGCGCAAGGTGCGACGCGCTGCGGTCAGATCAGACCCGAGCCCTCTCGGCGCGCCGAGCTCCAGCAGTTATCCCGGTTATGGGTATGGCGTGGGCGATAACTCGAGTTGTGCCTGTTAGAGCCGGAACAACATCTCTCCTCATGGTGAGGAGCGCGGCACGCGCGTCTCGAACCATGAGGCCCCGAATAGTGGCATCCGGGGCCTCGTCCTTCGAGACGGCGCCATAACAGCCGCAGGCTGCGTAAACTTGCCTGCATGCGCCTCCTCAGGATGAGGAATTAGGTTTGTGTATGACGCACGAAGTACTTACTCCGGCGAGATCTTCCCCGCCTCGATCACCGTCTTCCAGCGCGCGATCTCTTCCGCCAGGAACGTCCGGAATTGTTCGCCATTCGTGGCCACGACGTCGAAGCCGATGGCCTCGAACTTGGCCTTGATGTCCGGCGAGTTGGCCGATGCGGCGAGCTCGGCCTCGAGCGTAGCCTTGACGGCCGGGGGCAGACCCTTGGGCGCGGCGGTCGCCTGCCAGGAATACACAGCCAGATCCTTCACGCCCGCCTCTTCCATGGTCGGCACGTCGGGCAGCGTCGGGTTGCGCTTGTCGCTGGTGACGGCCAGCGCCTTGAGCTGGCCACCCTTGATGGCCTGCGCAACCGCGCCGAGATTCTGGAAGGAAACGTTGGCGTGGCCGCCGATCAGATCGTTGATGGCCGGGCCGCCGCCCTTGTAGGGCACATGCAGGCCGGTGGTGCCGGTCTTCTGCCAGAACATCGCGGCGGTCAGATGGTCGGACGAGCCGGTGCCGGATGAGGCGAAGGTGACCTTGTCCGGATTGGCCTTGAGATAGGCGATCAGTTCCTTGACGGTGTTGGCGGGGAAACTGGGCGTGGCCACCAGCACATTGGGCGTGCGGACGGCGACGCTGAGGAGATCGAAATCAGCCTGCGGATCGTAACGCAGATCCTTGAACAGCGCGGGATTGATAGCGAACACGCCGATCGAGCCCACCAGCAAGGTGTAGCCATCCGGCTTCGCCTGCTTCACCGCCAGCGCGCCGATGGCGCCGTTGGCGCCGGCGCGGTTTTCGATGATCACGCTCTGCTTCACGCGCTCGGCCATTTTGGTGGTGATCAGCCGCGCCGTGGTATCGGACGCGCCGCCCGCGGAAAATGGCACGATGACGGTGACGGTGTGGTCGGGATAGTCGGCGGCATGGGTGCTTGTGATGGGACTGGCGGCGATGGCCAGCAGAGCGAGGGTGAGACCCTTGGCGAGATGTGTTGTTGTTTTCATTGAGCGTTCCTTCCGGTGACGTGATTATCGATACGATTCATTTCGTAAATGATCCGTGGGCAGTCACCCCACCCACATTGTCATCACCGGGCTTGTCCCGGTGATCTCGCTTAGGGACGCAGTGCGTCCCTGAACGGGGTTGCCGGGACAAGCCCGGCAACGACAAAGATAAAGTGATCGAGGCGCCATCGCTTGCCCGACGACGACATTACGTCGCCCCATGCGACTCGACGTAAAGCGCATACAGCGAATGCGAGGCCGTCATGTACAGCCGATTGTTCTTCGGCCCGCCGAAGGTCAAATTGGCGCAGCGTTCGGGCAGACGGATGAAGCCGATCGGCTTGCCCTGCGGGTTGAACACCATGACGCCGTCGAGATCCTCCGACTTGCCGCGGAGCTGATAGACCTTGCGGCCCTCGACGTCCGTCGGCTCCGGCTGCAGCGCGCCGTTGCTGCCCCAGCCGCACCAGAGATTGCCGTCGCGGTCGACGCGGAAGCCGTCGAGCGCGCCTTGATTGGCGGCATCGATCAGCTTGGTCTTGTTTTCCACCGTGCCGTCAGCCTTGACGTCATAACTCCAGATGCTGCGGTTGGGCGTGCCTTTCCACTCGACCACATAGAGCTTCTTCTCGTCGGGAGAGAACGCGAGACCATTGGGATTGACCAGATCGGTGATGACGGCGGTGAGCTTGCCGTCCTTGCCGATGCGGAACACGTTGGTGGCGGCCTGCTCGGACTTCGCCTTGAAGCCTTCCCACTCGCCATTGATGCCGAACAAGGGATCGGTGAACCAGACGGTGTCGTCGGACTTCACCACGATGTCGTTCGGCGCATTGAGGCGCTTGCCTTCAAAGCTGTCGGCCAGCACCGTGATCTTGCCGCCCTTTTCGGTGCGGGTGATGCGGCGAGTGACCGAGTGTTCGCAGGTGACGAGGCGGCCCAGGCGATCCCGGGTGTTGCCGTTGGCGAAATTCGCATTGCTGCGAAACACGCTGAAGCTGCCGTCCTTCTCGCTGTATTTCATGATGCGGTTGTTGGGGATGTCGCTGCACAAGAGATATCCACCGTCCGGGAAATACACCGGACCTTCCGCCCAGCGCATGCCGGAGGCGAGCTGCTCGACGGTCGAGCTGTAGATGCGATACTTCGTGAAGCTGGGATCGAGGATTTCGACCGCAGGATCCGGATAACGCTGGTTCGGCTTGAACGGAAACGACTGCGCCATCGCGCGGCCGGCCACGACTGTGGCCGCGCTCGCACCGGCAGCCGTCAGCAAATGTCGACGTGAGATGTCCATGTGAAGTCCCCCCATGTGTCGCGGCCCGATGCCAATGCCGGGTCCGGTGTTTTGCGAAAGCGTACGTGAGGGAATCTCGCGTGGTCCAGTCCTGTTGCGGTATCGATCGATGCTGATCGGGTATCGATGGGCCGAGCGCGCTGCGCCAAAATAGCGCAGGTGCGGGGAAGTGCTGATTGCGGACTACGCAGCGCTATTTCGCTCTACGCGCTTACGTGAGCAATTCGTCACGCGCGGCATATTCCGGATCCATCTCGGCGCGCTCAACGGCATCGATTACCACCTGAGACGTATCGACTGTCCAATGCCTGCGCCTGGCAGCCGCGGTCAGCCAGTCATAGTGTTCGGCGGACATCAGCACGAATTCTCGCCGGCCATGGCGCGTGATCTCCACCGGCTCCCACTGCGCCTGATGCTGAAACTGGCCGAATTTGCGCAAGAATTCCAAAGCGCTTGTCTCAACCATGCCAAGGCATCCCGGTGATTTTGGTCCGTATAACATACCCGGGTCTCGCTTCGCTTACCCGGGCTACGGCGCAAATCCGCGTTGCGCAACGCCTTGCCATATGCGACGATCTGTAGCGCTACAAGCGCCTGAACTTGCAAGGATATGGATATGGATGAGAGCCTGCCCGACCTGGGAGACCTCGAGCGCGAGGTGATGCAACTGGTCTGGGCCGACGGGCCGATCACGGCCGAGGCGGTGCGGGAGCAGCTGTCGCGCAAGCTGAAGGAATCCACGGTGCGCACGGTGCTGCGGCGGCTGGAGGAGAAGGGCTACACCACCCACACGGTGGACGGGCGCACCTATGTGTATCAGGCGGCCCAGCCGCGCGGCGAGGTGGCGGCGAAGGCGGTGAAGCGTATTGTGGACTGGTTCTGCAACGGCTCAGTCGAGGAGGTGCTGGTCGGCATGGTCGACAACGACATGCTGGACCAGAAACAGCTGCGGTCGCTCGCCGACCAGGTTGCCAAGGCGCGGGCGAAGGGAGGGAGGAAATAACCATGCTGACGGTTCTAGCGGAGTCGGCGCTGCGCTCCCTTCTGCTGGGAAGCGCGGTGTGGGTTGGCTTGAATCTTCTGCGTATTCGAAACCCGCAGGTGCAGATGACCGCCTGGGTGCTGGTGCTGGTGGCCTCGCTGGCGATGCCGCTTGTGATGCACTGGACCACGGTGACCATCACGGTGGCGCCGACGGCCGTGCCTTCGAGCGCCCAGTTGCCGGCGCCGTTGTGGCCGAGCGACATGCCGGAGATGGTGCCGCCGCCCGCGACGCCTGACGTGACGACCTCTGCCACGCCAAATGTCGCCCCGGGCGTGACACGTGTGCCAAGCCTTCCGCACGCCGGCATCAACTGGCTGGCGATCGCAACGGCGATCTATGCCTGCGTGGCCACCCTGCTGCTGCTGCGGCTCGCCATCGGCCTCGGCCTGACCTGGCGGCTGGCGCGTGCCGCCAGGCCGATCGACGACCCCATGGTCGGCGACGTTGCGCGGGTGCGCGTGAGCGAGATGATCGGCGGGCCCGTCACCTTCGGGACCACCATCCTGCTGCCGCCGCATCACATCGACTGGGACGGCACGACACGGCAGGCGGTGCTGGCCCATGAGGGCGCCCATGCCGCCAACCGTGATTTTTATGTGCTGCTGCTGGCCTCGCTCAATCGCGCGGTGTTCTGGTTCAGCCCGTTCGCCTGGTGGCAGTTGACCCGGCTGGCGGAGCTGGCCGAGATCATCAGCGACGACCAGGCGATGGAGACCTTCGAGGACAAACTGTCCTACGCCGAGATCCTGCTCGACATGGTGCAGACGGCGCGCCGCGCCCCGGCCGCCCTGCAGATGGCGCGCGCCTCCACCATCCGCCTGCGTGTCGAGCGTATTCTTGCCACGCCCCCGGCTGCCGCGCCGGCGGGATGGCGCAAGCGGATCTGGACCGCGGCCGTCGTCCTGCCGGTGGCCATCGCCTCCGCCGGCACCATCGCCTTCCGCTCAGAGCCGGTGTTCGTGCCGGCGATCGAAGGTGCGGGCGAAGCAGTAACTTCGTCGCACACACCGCAGCAGGCTGCGTTCTATGGGATGGGGCGGTTGATCTTCGCGGTGTTCCGTGACGGCGATCAGGTGTTCGGGCAACTGAGCGGACAGCGCAAGCTGCGGCTGACCGCGGACGGCGACGGCACCTATGCCTACCCGGCGCCCGGCGGTCGCATCGTCTTTGCGATGGGCGAGGATCAGCCGTCCGAGCTGATGCTGCGCCAGAACGGCGTGGAGACGCGCGCCAGGCGGATCACGGGCTTCGCGGCGAACGGACTCGTGGGATCGCAGTCGCTCGACACAACACAGCTCGATTCCTATGTCGGCGCGTACGAAGTGACGCCCGGCCGCGCGCTCACGGTCACCCGCGAGGGCGAACGGTTGATGCTGCAGGAGACCGGACGGCCGAAGGTCATGGTGTCCGCGCGCGGTGGTGATGCGTTCTCCGGCCGGCGCGACGACCTCGTCATTTTCCTGCGCGACGCGGAGACAAAGGTGGCACGCGTGCTGCTGCAGGAGCCGGTGTCCGACGTGCGCATCGCGTCGCGGATTTCCGCGGCCAAGGCCAAGGCGATCGACGAGGATTTCGCACGGCGCGTTGCCGACGTGCCGGAGCGCTTCCGCGACCAGAGCCCGCAACCGGGCAGCAAGGAAGCGGTACTGCGCGGGATTGAGGATATGCAACAGGGCAAGCCGAATTATGCGCGGATGAGCGCACAGCTCGGCAACAAGATCCGCAACCAGGCGGCGCAGCTGCAGCCGATGTTCGCGGGATTCGGTCCGGTGGAATCGATTTTCTTCCGCGGCGTCGGCCCCGGCGGCTATGACATCTATGGCGTGAAGTTCGCCAGCGGCGCCGCCGAATTCCGACTGCTGCTGACACCCGACGGCAAGGTCGACGATGTGCTGTTCCGTCCCGACGGCGACGAGGAGCTGGGACGGTTTGCCGCCTGTTCGGACGAGGCGACACTGCGCCCCCGCGATGGCACCGCGCCGATCAGCCTGTTGATCTACAACAG
This sequence comes from Bradyrhizobium prioriisuperbiae, assembly GCF_032397745.1. NCBI lineage: Bacteria > Pseudomonadati > Pseudomonadota > Alphaproteobacteria > Hyphomicrobiales > Nitrobacteraceae > Bradyrhizobium > Bradyrhizobium prioriisuperbiae. The sequence continues at coordinate 2,886,456 of NZ_CP135921.1, read as the reverse complement.
CAGTGGCCGGGAGATTCAGCTCTACGCCCTGGACGCACAGGGCAAGCGCATCTCCCATGGCACCATCGGCGACACCATGACGTCGATGCTGTGGACCACCGTGGACAGCCCCTGGGTGATCACGGATGCCGCGGGCCAATGCCTGGAGATCGTGATGACGGGCCAGCGCACGCGTTATCACACTGTCGAAGCACGTACCGGCACTCCATCGGAGCGGCAGGTGGCGCGCCGCAGCGCGCCGTTGGCCGGCAGCGAGGCGATGCTGCGGCACTACATCGAAGCGCTCAGCCGCGGCGAGCCGGACTACGATCGCATGACTTCGGAAGTGGCGACACAGACGCGCCAGCAATTGCCGCTCAACCAGGCGATCCTGACCCGGCTCGGCACACTGCGCGCGATGTCGTTCCGCGGCGTCACGGGGCTGGGCAGCGACATCTACATGGCCCACTTCGCCAACGGCACCGCGGAGTGGCGCATCAGCGTGGCGCGGGACGGCACGGTGGAGCGGATTGCACTGGGGCCGCAGTAGCACAAAACGCGTGCGTTGACGAATTGATGCGTACGACGCTGCCACACCTTCAGTGTCGTCGCCCGGTTAAACCCAGGCGATGACACTGTGGGGAGCGGAGACTCTTTCCAAAAATCTCCTCCCGGCAATAACGCACTCCTTGCACGCCTCCCTCCTTAATGCTACAATTCGTAACACTACATGACGTAACCATACATCCGAGGCTGCGCGGCAAACATGGCCGGCGCGAATGCCTCGTCACGTCCGAGGCCATGTTTGTCGAGGGATGGCATGAGCAGGTCGACACCAACTGACGCAGCGCTGGCGCTTCACCGGTTTGGGATGGGGCCGCGGCCGGGATCGATCGCAGCGATCGCAAGCGATCCGCGCGGGGCACTGATCGCGGAGCTGGAGAAACCAACTGCCGGCCAGGTGGCGGCCTCCGCGCTGCCGTCCAGCGGCAAAGCCTATCGTTTGGTCACCGACGCGAACGCGAAACGAGCGGCGCGTGCGGTCGTGGCCAAGCGGGAGCAGGACGCGGCAGCAAAACGCCAGACGGCAGACGCTTCGGCGAAAATGGAAACCGCGGGCGCGATGGTGGAGGCGGAAAAAGCCGCCGCCGAGGCCGTGCCCGATCCCGGGCGGCTGATCTATCTCGACGAAGCACGGGTGCATTACGAGGCGGCGCTGAACGCCGAGATCGGCTTTGCCGAACGTCTCGTGTGGTTCTGGTGCAATCATTTCTGCATCTCGGCCGACAAAGTGCAGAGCATGTCCGGCGCCTATGAGCGCGAGGTGATCCGCCCGCATGTGCTGGGACGATTCACCGACCTGCTGCTGGCGGCCGAGGGCCATCCGGCAATGCTGCTCTATCTCGACAACACCTTGTCGATGGGGGCGAACTCGATTGCCGGCCTCAACCGCACCCGCGGACTGAACGAGAATCTCGCCCGCGAAATCATGGAGCTGCATACGCTGGGTGTGCGCACCGGCTACACCCAGGCCGATGTCATCGGTTTTGCCAACGTGCTGACCGGATGGACGCTGCTGCCGCCGGGCGACAATCCCGAGCATGGCGGCGAGTTCAGCTTCAATCCGCGCCTGCACGAGCCGGGCGCGCAGACCATCATGGGCAAGACCTATGACGGCGACGATGCCGAGCAGGGCCGCACGGTGCTGCGCGATCTCGCGACGCATCCGGCGACCGCGACCCATGTGGCGGCCAAGCTGGCGCGGCATTTCGTTGCCGATCAACCGCCCGCCGCACTGATTGAGCGGATGGCGAAGGTGTTTCGCGACACCGATGGCGATCTCAAGGCAGTGGCCAAAGCGATGGTCACGTCGGACGAAGCGTGGGACGCGCCAGTCGCCAAGCTGAAGCGGCCAAGCGAATGGATTATCGCCATGGTGCGCGCCACCGGCTTGACGCAAGCCGATCCCGTGCGATTCACCGGCGGGCAAGCGCTGCTTGGCGAGCGTCTGTGGCGGCCGACATCGCCGCGCGGTTATCCAGACGATGAAGCGTCGTGGATCGACGGCGTGGGACGGCGGCTCGACGCCGCCAGCAATTTCGCCGAGCGCCTGTCGGGGCGGATCGATCCGCAGGACGTGATTGCCAACGTGCTGGGATCTGTGTCGCCGGAGGCGAAACAGGCGGTGGGCCGCGCCGAAAGCCGCCAGCAGGCGTTGGCGCTGCTGTTCATGTCGGCCGAGATGTTGAGGAGGTAACCATGGGTCTTCATCACCATTTACCAAGCCGCCGCGAAGCCCTGCTGGGCGCCGGCACGCTGTTCGCCTGGAGCCAGATGCCACGGCTGGCCCGCGCCGAGGGCCGCGATCCGCGATTACTCGTGATCGTGCTGCGCGGCGCGCTCGATGGTCTCGGCGCCGTCGCGCCAGTGGGCGATCCCGACTGGATAACACTGCGTGGCGACCGCGCGCTGGTGCTCGACGGCAAGACCCCGGCGTTGCCGCTGGATTCCTTCTTCGCGCTCAATCCGGCGATGCCGCAGCTGCATCGGCTCTACAAGGCGCAGCAGGCCACCATCGTGCACGCCACCGCGACGCCCTATCGCGACCGCTCGCATTTCGACGGCCAGGATGTGCTGGAAAGCGGATTCGCGCGGCCCGGCTCGGTCGACAGCGGCTGGCTCAATCGCGCGCTGCTGGCGCTGGCCTCCGACGGCCGGGTCGACCCGCGCGGCAGCCGCGCGCTCGGCGTCGGCGCCGTGACGCCGCTGGTGGTGCGCGGACAGGCGCAGGTGATGTCATGGGTGCCACAGCAACTGCTGGCCGCCAGCGACGACACCCAGGCTCGGCTGCTCGATCTCTATCGGCACACCGATGCCAAACTCGCAGCCGCGCTGGAGGCCCGGATTCGCCTGGCCGCGCTCGGTGGCGCCGGCAGCGTGATGGCCGACGATGCCCAGTTGCCACCGCCGGGCATCGCGCGGGTGCGTGCCTATTTCACTGACGCCGCCGGCTCCGCGGCACGCCTCCTGGCGAAAGCAGACGGCCCGCGGGTGGGCGCGCTGGGCTTTGTCGGCTGGGACACCCACATCAACGAAGGCGCGGCCATGGGCCAGCTCGCCAATCTTCTGGGCGCACTCGACGGCGCGCTGGCCGCGGTGGAAACCAACATGGGCGAGGCCTGGCGCGAGACCGTGGTCGCCGTGGTCACCGAGTTCGGCCGCACTGCGCGCATCAACGGCACCAACGGCACCGATCACGGCCAGGGCACCGTGGCCTTCCTCGCCGGCGGCGCACTACGCGGCGGGCGCGTGGTGGCGGACTGGCCGGGGCTGAAGACCGCGCAGCTCTATGAAGGACGCGATCTCAACCCCACCACCGATTTGCGCGCCGTGCTGAAAGGCCTGCTGCGCGATCACCTGCGCGTGGACGAACGCGTGCTCGCCACAAAGGTGTTTCCCGACAGCGCCGATGTGACGCCAACCGCGGGGCTTGTCGGATGATGGCGATGCTCTCGGGACGCGAACTGGAATTTCTGTTGGGTTTGAGCGCGAGCTGGCGGCAGCTCTATCGCCGCGAGCTCGCGCGTCTGTTGACAACGGAGGACACCCCATGCGGCGCCCGCCACGACGCCCGTTCCACAGCCTCGCCAGTGAATTGCTCGATATCGCAACAAACCGGACGCGGCCGGATCATGATGTTCACGCCAACAGAGGCGCGACGGAGTACGTAGAGCCTATCGCGCGTCATCCTTCTCCGGCATCGGGCGTACTGGATGCCCGCGTTCGTGGGCATGACACGGAATATATGGAGAAGCGTTTGCGCCCCTAATACTCCACCCGCATCAGATACAGCCCGTCCGGCGGCGCGACGGGGCCGCAGGCGGGGCGGGCGCGGGCGTCAAGGGCGGCTTTCAGATCGGACGCGCTCCAGCGGCCCTCGCCGACCCACACCAGCGAGCCGACCATCGAGCGCACCTGGCTGTGCAGGAACGAGCGCGCCGACGTCGTGATGTTGACGTTGTCGCCATCGCGCGCGACATCGAGCACGTCGAGTGTCTTGTCCGGCGATTTGGCCTGGCACTCGGTGTCGCGAAAGGTCGTAAAATCGTGCTTGCCGACCAACAGCTGGGCGGCCGCGTGCATCGCAGCCGTATCCAGCGGCTTTGGCACCCGCCAGGCCTGCCCGAGATCCAGGGTGAGATCGGCGCGACGGTTGATGATGCGGTAGAGATAATGCCGCTTGATGGCGGAGAAGCGCGCCTCGAAATCATCCGGCACGATTTCGGCCGAGAGCACGCCGATGGGATACGGACGCAGATGGGCGTTGAGGCCGTCGCGCACGCTGTCGGTGCGAAACGCCTTCGGCAGATCGAGATGGGCGACCTGGCCCTTGGCATGCACACCCGCGTCAGTGCGGCCGGCGCCGTGCACGCGCACGGCCTCGCCGCATAGCGCCCTTGCCGCGATCTCGAGCGCCCCCTGCACCGACAGCAGATTGTCCTGCAGCTGCCAGCCGCAGAACGGACGGCCGTCATATTCCAGGGTGAGCTTGTAGCGGGGCATCAGGCCAGCCGCAGCGGCGGCTTGAGCCGCGTGCCGTTGAGAAAGGCGTCCGCCTTCATCGGCGGCTTGCCGGCGCGCTGCAGCTCGATGATGCGGATGGCGCCATCGCCGCAGGCGATGGTGAGATGTTCGTCGAGCAAGGTGCCTGCGATGCCGAAGCCGGGCGCGAGTTCGCAGCGCAGCACCTTGACGCGCACCGCCTCGCCGTCGTTCGGGATTTCGCACCAGGCGCCGGGAAACGGCGACAGGCCATGGCAATGCCGCAGCACCTCGCGCGCCGGCTTGCTCCAGTCGATCCGCGCCTCGGCCTTGTCGATCTTGGCCGCATACGTGACGCCGTCTTCGCTTTGCTTCGTAAATTGCAGCGTGCCGCGCTCCAGTGCGCCCATGGCCCACGCCGTCAGGTCGGCGCCGATGCGCGAGAGCCTGTCATGCAGGTCGGTGGCGGTCATGGCGTCGGTCACAGTGACGCGTTCGGCCATCGCCACATCGCCGGTGTCGAGGCCGACATCCATCTTCATCACCATCACGCCGCTGTCAGCATCGCCGGCCATGATGGCGCGGTTGATGGGAGCTGCGCCGCGCCAGCGCGGCAGCAGCGAGGCATGCAGGTTGAAGCATCCCAGCGGTACGGCTTCGAGAATGGCCAACGGCAGGATCAGCCCGTAGGCGACGACGACGGCGGCATCGGCTTGATGTGCGGCAAATTCGGCCTGCGCCTCAGGTGTCCGCAACGTCTTCGGCGTCAGCACGGGAATGCCGAGGCTACGCGCCTCGCGCTCCACCGGCGTCACCTGCTCCTTCATGCCCCGACCCGCGGGCTTCGGCGCGCGGGTGTACACCGCCGCGATGTCGTGGCCATGGGCAACGAGTTCCAGCAGCGTCGGCACCGCGAAATCGGGCGTGCCCATGAAGATCAGGCGGAGGGACATGGCCGGAGATTCTTCCTTCGAGCGCTCTGAGACTACCCGCATTTTACGGACGTCTCATCCTCGGGGTGTCGAAACGCGTTGCAAACCGATGCGTACGCCTCACCCCACCCGCTTCGCGGCCTTGGTGAACTTCTTCAGCACGCGGTCGCGCTTCAGTTTGGACAGGTAATCGACGAACAGCACGCCGTTGAGGTGGTCGATCTCGTGCTGGATGCAGGTGGCGAACAGGTCGCTCGCCTCTTCTTCCCGCATCTTGCCGTCGAGGTCCATGTAGCGGAAACGCACGCTCGCCGGCCGCTCGACCTCTTCATAGTATTCCGGGATCGACAGGCAGCCTTCCTCATAGACCGACAGTTCCTCGGACACCGACAGGATCTCCGGATTGATGAAGACGCGGGGAGCCTTCTCCTCGCCCTCCTTCTTGGACAGATCCATGGTGATCAGGCGCAACGGCTCGGCGACCTGGATCGCGGCGAGCCCGATGCCGGGAGCGTCGTACATGGTCTCGAGCATGTCGTCGGCGAGCTTGCGCACCTGCGCCGTGACTTTTTCGATGGGTTTCGACACCAGACGAAGCTGCTTGTCCGGCAGGATGATGATTTCACGAATGGCCATGGCGCGCGATGTAATCCGGGCTCAGCCCGCGGTCAATCACGGCAACGCGGCCACGCACCATCGGCGACGTGGACGGTATTAACCTGGCGTTAACCATGATTTTTAACGATGGATTAACCATAAATGTTCCCTCTTCGTTCGCATTCAGAGGCGAATCGGGCTAGAAGGGCGAGATGAACGAGATCCTTTTTGTCATCGACGACACGCCGATCCGGACGGGCATGGTGTTGCTCGCCTTCGGCGGACTGGTGCTGGCGCTGCTACTGACCATCACCATCGTGATCGCCCGCGGCAGCGGCCGCAGCCAGGCCGCAGCGATGGCCCAGGCGATCCGCGCCGATGAGCTGGAGGAGCGGGTGTCCGAACTGCTGCGCGCACAGGACCAGGCGCAGGGCCGCGTCGATGCCATGGGGCAGGCGCTGGCCGGACGGCAGGCGGAAATGGCCCGTGCGGTGAGCGAGCGGCTGGATGCGGTGGGCCATCGCGTCGGCCAATCCATGGAGCAGACCACCCGCAACACGGCACAGAGCCTGCATGCGCTGCATGAGCGGCTCGGCATCATCGACAATGCCCACAAGAACCTCACCGATCTGACCACCCAGGTGACGACGCTGCGCGACGTGCTCGCCAACAAGCAGTCGCGCGGCGCGTTCGGCCAGGCGCGGATGGAAGCCATCGTGCAGGACGGCATGCCGAAAGGCAGTTACGAATTTCAGCACACGCTCTCCAGCGGCAAGCGGCCGGACTGCGTGGTGTTCCTGCCGGACCAGCGCCCACTGTGCATCGATGCCAAATTTCCGCTCGAGGCCGTCACCGCGCTGCATAATGCCCGCTCCGACGACGACAAGAAAATCGCGACCCAGCGGCTGCGCCAGGACGTGATGAAACATGTCGGCGACATCGCGGAGAAGTATCTGATCCCGGGCGAGACCCAGGATACCGCGCTGATGTTCGTTCCCTCGGAATCGGTCTATGCGGAAATCCATGACGGCTTCGACGACGTGGTGCAAAAGGCCTATCGCGCCCGCGTGGTGCTGGTGTCGCCGTCGCTGCTGATGCTGGCGATCCAGGTGATGCAGCAGATCCTCAAGGACGCGCGGATGCGCGACGCCGCCGACCAGATCCGCACCGAAGTGATGAACATGATGGGCGACGTGGAGCGGCTGCGCGACCGTGTCAGCAAGCTCGGCAGCCATTTCGACCAGGTCAGCGAGGACGTCCGCCAGGTGCTGATCTCGGTCAACAAGATCGGCAAGCGTGCCGCCAAGATCGAGGAGCTGGATTTCAGCACCCCGGCCGAGGCCGAAGCACCGCCGGCCAAAGCCGCGCCGGAATTGTTCACCGTCCCGACCGCGCGCAAGCTGCGGGCGGGGGAATGACGGAGACAGCCATGACCACGCCTTATGATCGCCTCGCGGCCCTCGGACTGACCTTGCCGCAAGCGCCGGCCGCAGCCGCCAACTACCTGCCGTTTCTGCGCCACGGCAACGATCTCTACATCGCGGGCCAGGGACCGTTCGATTCCACCGGGAAACTCCGCACCGGCAAGGTGGGCCGCGACCTCACCGTGGAGCAAGCCTATGACGACGCCCGCGTCACCGGCCTCAATGTGCTGGCGCAGGTGCATGCGGCGACCGGCGATCTCGGCCGCGTGGTGCAGGTGGTCAAGGTGCTCGGCATGGTCAACGCCACCGAGGATTTTCGGGATCATCCCAAGGTGATCAACGGCTGTTCGGATTTGTTCGTCGCGGTGTTCGGCGATGCCGGGCGACATCCGCGCTCGGCGGTCGGCATGGGCTCGCTGCCGATGGGCATCAGCGTCGAGGTCGAGGCGATTTTCGCCATCCGCTGAGATCCCTCGCGGATTTGCCACATTGGCCCTCCCCGGCCAAATCAGATAGGGGGAAAGCGATGACGTCAGCCCCCGACGAGAGTGTCGTTCAACCGGTCAGCCGTCCCTCATGGCGCGCGGCCATGGCGGTGTACCTGCAGCCGCGGGTGCTGATCGTGCTGTTCCTCGGCTTCTCCTCCGGCCTGCCGCTGGCGCTGTCCGGCTCGACGCTGCTGGTGTGGATGCGCGAGGCCGGCGTCGACCTGCGTACCATCGGGCTGTTTGCGCTGGTGGGGACGCCCTACACCCTGAAATTCATCTGGGCCCCGCTGGTCGACGCGCTGCATATTCCTGTGCTCACCCGCTGGCTCGGCCGCCGCCGCGGCTGGCTGGTGTTTGCGCAACTGCTGCTGATCGCCGCCATCCTGCTGCTGGCGATCGCGGACCCCGCCCGCGCGCCGCTGCATGTCGCCATCGGCGCGCTGCTGGTGGCCGCCGCGTCCGCCACCCAGGACATCGTGGTCGACGCGTTCCGCGTCGAGAGCCTGCCGGAAAGCGAACAGGCCGCCGGCATGGCCGCCTATGTCGCCGCCTACCGCATCGGCATGCTGGTATCGACCGCGGGCGCGCTGTTTCTTGTGAGCGGCATTCAAGGCACCGGGCTCGATGCGGCGGCGAGCTGGAAGTGGGGCTATGTGGTGATGGCCGCCATGGTGCTGATCGGCACCGTCACCGCGCTGGTGGCCACCGAGCCCGGACAATCGGCCCGCGCCGACGCCGCGATGGGCGGCAAGACCAGCATGGCACGGGTGATCGAGGCCGCGCGCGGCGCGTTCTCCGAATTCCTGATGCGCAAGGACGCGGCCGCGGTTCTGCTGTTCGTGGTGCTGTTCAAATTCACCGACGCGTTTTCCGGCACCATGACCGCTCCGTTCGTGATCGACCTCGGCTTCAGCCGCAACGACTACGCCGCGATCGTCAAGGGCGTCGGCCTTGCCGCCACGCTGCTCGGCGGCTTCGCCGGCGGCTTTGTCGCCCGCGCCTATTCGCTGCCGGTGAGTCTCTGGATCGGCGGCGTGGTGCAGGCGCTCGCCAACCTGTCGTTCTCCTGGCTGGCGATCGTCGGGGTCAATCAATACGCGCTGGCGGTGGCAATCACCGCGGAGAATTTCACCAGCGCCATCGGCACCGTGATCTTCGTGGCGTATCTCTCGGCGCTGTGCAAAAGCCCGCTGCACACCGCCACGCAATATGCGCTGCTCACGGCGCTGGCCGCAGTCGGCAGGACCTATCTCTCGTCTGGCGCGGGTTTTGTCGCCACCGCCACGGGATGGCCGCTGTTTTTCGTCATCTGCGTGCTGGTGGCGATCCCGAGCCTGATCCTGCTGGCGTGGCTGCAGCGCCGCGGGCATTTCGAGACGCTGGGGAGGCCGGGGTAAGCAGGTAACGGCCAGCTATTTTTTGTCATTTCGGGGCAGCGGATTCGTGAGCGAAGCTTTCATCACCAGCAAAGCTTCCTTCAACGGCGGCAGATCATCCTTCAAGGCTTTCCAGATGATCCGACTATCGACGCGCTGGTACTCGTGCCGCAGAATGTTGCCGATACCCGCTATATCTTTCCAGCGAACTGCCTTGTGCTGGGACTTCAGGTCACGGCTGAGGTGACGACTGGCCTCAGAAATCACCTCGATTCCCCGCTCCACTGCGGAGCGCAGCAGCCAGGATCGCTCGTAATCACGATAGGATTTTCGACTTACGGCCTTTTCGATGCCCCGAATGCTCTCGAGCATGTCGTGAATGCGCAACATCGGATCACGACTCGGCATTAAAAGACTCGCGCGGCCTCGGCTTCGACTCGTCTCCGGATCAGCGGGTGAAGCCCCTTGCGTGTGGTGAGATCCACATTGACGCCCAGATTTTTCTGCAGCAACCGCTTCGCGGCTACCAGATCAAACGCATTGAACCTGCTGCGTGGATCGTAGTCGATAAACAGGTCGAGGTCGCTCTTGGCACCGGCCTCATTCCGGGCCGTTGAGCCGAACAGGTAAAGCGACGTCGCGCCGCGCGCCTTGAGGGCGTCAGCAAAAGTGCGAAGTTTCCTAAGAGCCTCTGCCCGCTTCATGGCGTCATCCTATCACAAATGGATAGGAAGCGGCAAAGTGCTGAGTAGCTATAAATCGACGTCTTTTCAGTGGCATGAAGTCAAGACGTGGATGCCCACAACAAGTGCGGGCATGACGGAGAAATTGGTGATCTCCGAGTTCCTACAACCTCAATGACTCGTCACCAAACTCCACTTCGAGACGATGGCGTCGCTCATCTGGCCGGCGAGTTCGGCGCAGGCCATCTCATCCGCCTTTATCGAGACCTGCTTGCCGATGAAGCTCTTCAGCCGGCTGGCTTCGGCATCGTTGCTGGTGACGATCTGGAAGGTCTCCGGGCCCGTCTCCAGATTGCACAGGCCGTTCGGGCCCGGCAGCTTGCGCGGTTCGGTGACGAGCTGGAAGGTGTTGATCCGCTTGCCCTTGGGATCGCGGCTGCGCATGGCGCGCAGTTCGCCTGACAACACGCCGCCGCTCTTGATCGCTTGCTGTGCCGAAACCTCGACCGACGCCACCGTCATGGCGGAGGCAATCACGGCAGATGCGAGAAGGGCTTTGGACAGAGTCAGGAGCATGATGCGGTCTCGTTCAAGTCTCGGTTGTTGATGTGTCTGTTGTTTTTCTGGGTCGCAGGTTCAACTCGGATCGCTTAAAAATCAGAACAGGGTCCGCTGCCGCATTGCCGCCGACAGCGTCCCCTCGTCGAGGTAATCCAGTTCGCCCCCCACCGGGACACCGTGCGCCAGCCGGGTGATCTTCACCTCGGCGTCCTGCAAGAGGTCAGTGATGTAATGCGCCGTGGTCTGGCCGTCGACGGTAGCGTTGAGCGCGAGAATGATTTCGCTCACCTGCTTGTCGTGGGCGCGCGCCACCAGCCCGTCGATGGTCAGATCCTGCGGGCCCACACCGTCAAGCGGCGACAGCGTGCCACCAAGCACGTGATAACGGCCCTGTGTCGCGACCGCGCGCTCCAGGGCCCAGAGATCGGCGACATCGGCGACCACGACGATGATCGAGGGATCGCGCCGGTCGTCAGTGCAGACCGAACATGGATTTTGTGTGTCGATGTTGCCGCAGGTCTTGCAGACCTGGATGCGATCAATCGCGACCTGCAGCGCGCCGGCGAGCGGCGCCATCAGCGCCTCGCGCTTCTTGATCAGATGCAGCGCCGCGCGCCGCGCCGAGCGCGGGCCGAGCCCTGGCAGGCGCGCCAGCAGCTGAATCAGACGTTCGATTTCGGGGCCGGCGACGGCAGTCGGCATGTCGGGCGGAACTCTTTGAGCACGCGAATCACGGGATATTATTAGTCGACAGCGCCCCGGATGTCGCTTCCCCGGACATCGCTTCGCTCATCCGGGCACTACGATCGACTCTATCAACTCTGGATTGTAGCCCAGGTGAGCGCAGCGAGACCCGGGATCGGGCGCGACCAAAGTATGAGGCGACGATCAGGTCAACCCGAGGCTTTAGGTCAGCCCAGGACTTTAAGTAAGTCCAAGGCCCGGCGGCAAACCCAGACCACCGGTCAGCGCTTGCATCTTTTCCTGCATCGCCGCCTCCGCCTTGCGGCGCGCATCGTTAAGGGCCGCGACCAGCAGGTCCTCGAGGATCTCGCGGTCATCTGGCTTGATCAGCGACGGGTCGATCTTGACGGCCTTGACCTCGCTTTTCGCCGTCATCCGCACGCTGACAAGACCACCGCCGGCAATACCATCGACCTCGACCTGCTCGAGCTCGTCCTGCATCGCCTTCATTTTCGACTGCAGCTGGGCCGCCTGTTTCATCATGCCGAGAAAATCAGCCATTTTGTCCTCTTGGGTGCCTGTTGGGTCCGCTTCGCGATCATTCGAGATGATCCCGCGCATTCAAATCGAAACGCTCTTTTTCTGGAGCATGATCTCTTCGGAAAACCGGCATCCACTTTTCCGGATCATGCTCTAATCGTCGTCGCTGTCGCCGTCGATTGGTTCAACGGCATCTTCGGAATCGGCGCTCGACACTTGCGCCGCCGGCGTATGCCTGACTTCGACAATGCGCGTGCCGGGGAACCGCGACAGCACGTCCTGCACCCGCTGATCGGCCTCGGCCACCCGCTCGCGTTCGCTGCGGATCATCTCGCGCTGCGTCCGCAGCGTCGGCTCGCCCTCGGCATTCGACACCACGATGACCCAGCGGCGTTCGGTCCACAGCTCCAGCTTGCGCTGCAATTCATTCGGCAGCGCGCGCGGCGCGCTTGGTTCCAGCGCGAACTCGAGCTTGCCGTCTTCCATGCGCACAAAGCGCACGTCGCGCTCCAGCGTCTTTTGCATCATGATGTCGCGCTTGCCGACGAAAGCCACGAATTCGGGAAATGTGCGCAGGGCGATCGCAGGCGTGGTCTGCGCCTGCGGCACAGGCGCAATCTCCATCCGCGGCGAGGGGTCGGCGCTGGCGCGCAGGCCGGACACGATGGCCCTCGGCGCCATGCCGGAGTCGGCGCGCGCAGACGAACTGCTGCTGGCGACCGCATGCGACGTCGCACTGGCGACCGGCGCGGGCGCACCGCGCGACGACGCGCTGCTTGCACTCACTGACGACGATGCGCCGCCGTTCTGCTCGATCATCCGGATCGCTTCATCGGGCGTCGGCAGATCGGCGACATAGGCGATCCGCACCAGCACCATTTCGGCGGCGGCCTGCGGTCGGGTCGCGCCCTGCACTTCCGCGATGCCTTTGAGCAGCATCTGCCACATCCGTGACAGCACCCGCATCGACAGCTTGGCGGCGAACTCGCGGCCGCGCAGGCGCTCGGTCTCGCCGAGCGACAGATTGTCGGCGGTGGCCGGCACCACCTTGATGCGGGTGATGAAATTGACGAACTCGGCGAGGTCGCTCAGCACCACCACCGGATCGGCGCCGGTGTCGTACTGGTCGCGGAACTCCTTGAAGGCGGCGGCGATATCACCGCGCGCCAGCGATTCGAAGAGATCGATGACGCGGGTGCGATCGGCAAGGCCGAGCATCTGGCGGACATCGTCGGCGCGCACGGTTCCGGCCGCATGCGCGATGGCCTGGTCGAGCAGCGAGAGCGAATCGCGGACCGAGCCTTCCGCCGCGCGGGCGATGGCGGCAAGCGCTTCCTGCTCGATTTCGACCTGCTCTTTTTTGGCGATGTTACCGAGATGGGTCATCAAGACGTCGGCATCGACGCGGCGCAGATCGAAGCGCTGGCAACGCGACAGCACCGTCACCGGAACCTTGCGGATTTCGGTGGTGGCGAACACGAACTTGGCGTGCTCCGGCGGCTCCTCCAGCGTCTTGAGGAAGGCGTTGAACGCCTTCTCCGACAGCATGTGGACTTCGTCGATGATGTAGACCTTGTAGCGCGCGCTGGACGGCGCATAACGTACACCGTCAGTGATCTGGCGCACGTCGTCGATGCCGGTGTGGGAGGCGGCGTCCATTTCCAGCACGTCGATGTGCCGGCTTTCCATGATGGCCTGGCAGTGCACGCCCGGCACCGGCATCTGGATGGTCGGGCCCTTGGCTGAGCCGTCCGGCAATTCGTAATTCAGCGCCCGTGCCAGGATGCGCGCGGTGGTGGTTTTGCCCACGCCGCGCACACCGGTCAGGATCCAGGCCTGCGGAATCCGCCCGGCCTCGAACGCATTCGAGACGGTGCGGACCATGGCCTCCTGGCCGATCAGATCCTCAAATGTCGTGGGGCGGTATTTGCGCGCCAGCACCCGATACCCGCGGCCGGAACCCGATGCGTTCTGGGTGTTCGCATCGGCTCCGGAAGGTCCAGCATCAGCCATTCGAACGGTCCGCGTGTCTCTCAAGGTCTGGATTGCCGCGCGCTGCGCGTCGCAGAAATATAGAGCGTTTTCGGGCGAGGGGAAAACCGTTTCGCCCAAAAGCCGCGGAATAGCTCCGCGGGTTTCATATCTGCGGGGTTAAAGTAGGAGACTGACGAGCGACCCGATCCGGACCTCGTTAGGGCTGCTTCCTTCCGGACCTGACCCGGTTGGCGAGTGGCTCGTCCACCGCCAATCTCCCACCCCTATTTGGGGCCAAAGCGGCCGGAAAGCAAGCGCGACTCGCCGACATCTGCTAGGCTCGGGGTCAAGATTCACCCTGGGAAATGCATGTCGGCCGCCGCCCCCACCTGGTTGCTCCATTCGCAGCTCGAAAAAGACACCATCAATGTCGGCGATCTGCCGCTCAGCCGCGTGCTGGTGATCAAGGACGCCAATTATCCCTGGCTGCTGCTGGTGCCCCGCAGGATCGATGCGGTCGAAATCATCGATCTCGACGAGGTCGAACAGGCGCAATTGATGACCGAAATCACCCGCGTGTCGCGGGTGCTGAAAGAGGTCACCAAATGCGACAAATTGAACATCGCCGCCCTGGGAAATCTGGTTCCGCAGCTCCATATCCACATCATCGCGCGGCGCCCGAGCGATGCCGCCTGGCCGCGGCCGGTCTGGGGCGTGGCGCAGGCGCTCAACCACGATCCGCAGGAAGTTGCGGCCTTCATCAGTGCGCTCCGGCGCAAAATCTGGCTCGGCTAAATCATCTCGGCTCATAATCAATGATAACAAACACCACGTTTCCGGTCGGCTCACCGGGCTTTTCAACTCATCCCATCGACCGCGCGGCTCATCTTCGTGACGACACCGACAAATTGCTCGCAATGGAAGAGCACCGCGACGCCCGCGCCTATGTGGTGCATCGCGATTCGCTGCTGATCAAAAAGAACGGCGAGCGCCCGACCGCCGCGCTGACGCTGAAAGAGGCACGCGACTACGGCGCCAATCCCGGCACGGTGTTCCTGGGGCTGCGCGACGGCAAGCCGCTCTTCGGCATGGGCATCCCCGCGAATGCGGTCGAGACACTGATGACACGCAGCGATGTCGCGGCCTCGGACCTGCGCGGCGCGATCACTCAGGGCCTACTGCCGGCCGACGAGCTCTCCACCATCGCGATGGCGAAATCGCTCGTGACCTGGCACCAGCGCAACGGTTTCTGCGCCAATTGCGGCCAGCGCAGCGCGATGTCGAGCGGTGGCTGGCGGCGCGATTGCCCGAACTGCAAGACCCAGCATTTCCCGCGCACCGACCCGGTGGTGATCATGCTGGTCACAAACGGCGAAAAGTGCCTGCTGGGACGGCAATCACAGTTTCCCACCGGCATGTGGTCGTGTCTTGCCGGCTTTGTCGAGATCGCCGAAACCATCGAGGACGCCGTGCGCCGCGAGGTGCATGAGGAAGCCGGCGTCCGGGTGACGGACGTCGCCTATTATCATGCGCAGCCCTGGCCCTATCCGTCGTCGCTGATGATCGGCTGCATCGCGCACGCCACCACCACCGACATCGTGGTGGACAAAACCGAACTGGAAGACGCACGCTGGTTCGATCGCACCGATGCCGAACTGATGCTCAAGCGCGAACATCCCGGCGGCTTCCTGGGCCCGCATCCCGTCGCCATCGCCTATCATCTGCTGGCGCAGTGGGCGAACAAGGCCGGCTGAACCGCGCACAGCGGACGACTCATGACTGACGCAAAATCGCGGCCGCACATTCTCTGCCTGGGAATCCCGACCCGCGACATGCTGTTTCGGATCGGTGCGTTGCCGGCGCGCGGCCACAAGCTTCCGGCCGATCATTTCGATCAATTCAGCGGCGGCAACGCCACCAATGCAGCGGTCGCGATCGCGCGTCTCGGCGGCAAGGTGCGTCTCGCCGGACCGATCGGCGACAACCCGGCGGATACCCAGTTCATTCTCGATTTGCTGACGCAAGAAGGCGTCGAGACAGAGCATCTCGTGCGCGTGGCGGGCGCGCAGACGCCGATGTCCAGCATCTGGATCGATGCCGGCGGTGAGCGCACCCTGGTGATCTACCGCGATCCTAAACTGTGGAGCGTGACGCTGCCGGACAACGACACGTTGCTCGACGGCGTCGACGCGGTGCTGACCGAAAGCCGCTGCAGCGATTTCGTCGCTGCGACTTGCGCGGAGGCGCGCCGGCGCGACATCGCCGTGGTGCTCGATGCCGACCGCGTGATGGCGCTCGACGAGCCGCTGCTCACGATCTCCAGCCATGTGATTTTCTCGGCCGAAGCGCTGACCGCCACCGCCGCAACCGGAGATCTGACTGGCGCACTGAAGCGCATCGCCGAGTTGACGACAGCCTTTCTGGCCGTCACCGATGGCGCCGAAGGCACGCAGTGGCGCGACCAAACCGGCCAGATCCGCCATACGCCGGCCTTTCCGATCCAGCCCGTCGATACCCTGGGCGCCGGGGACGTGTTTCACGGCGCTTTTGCCCTGGGAATCTCCGAGGGGCAGGATATTTCCTCGGCTCTGAGGCTCGGCTCCGCCGCCGCGGCGCTGAAATGCACCCGGTTCGGCAGCGCTTATGCCGCTCCGCAACGTGCTGAAGTTGAAGCGCTTTTGGCTGAAACCGCCGCAACCTGAACGGTTCTAAGGCCCGAGGCCTTGCGTGAGAAGAATTTTCTATATAAGAGGTAGATTATCCTCACTATTGGAAAAAAGTTCTTCGCCATGTCCGATCTTGCCCTCGCCGTCACCGAAACCAACCGCCGCCTGGACGCCATCGACCGCAAAATCCTGACCGTTCTGCAGGACGACGCCTCGCTGTCGGTCGCCGAAATCGGCGACCGGGTCGGCCTGTCGTCGACCCCCTGCTGGAAGCGGATCCAGCGGCTGGAGGCCGAGGGCATCATCCTGCGCCGGGTGGCGCTGGTGGATCAGAACAAGATCGGCCTGGGGATTTCGGTGTTTGTCTCGATCGAGAGCGGCGACCACTCCGACGCCTGGCTGAAGAAGTTCGCCGAGGCGGTCAGCGCTATGCCCGAGGTGATGGAATTCTACCGGATGGCCGGCGACGTCGACTACATGCTGCGCGTGGTGGTCGCCGACATGCAGAGCTACGACGTGTTCTACAAGAAACTGATCAGCGCGGTGCCGCTCAAGAACGTGACCTCGCGTTTCGCGATGGAAAAGATCAAGTCAGTGACGGCACTGCCGGTGCCGCCGGCGACGGCGGCGTGAGCGGCGGGCGCAACAACATCAGCTGTCATCGCCCGGCTTGACCGGGCGATCCAGTAGGCGGCACGGCCGATTGTTAAAACGCTGAGCCAAAAGCGGCCGTCGCCAAGCTTTGGTCACAGACGCATTGATGAAGCATTTCAAGTCTCAGCGCTTCTGCGACCGGCTGGATTAATTGGTCGCACGAGCCGCACACCCTCACCGTACGCACCTACCCCGCTTTTTACCTGACCTTATTTCTTTTGCCCGATCATCCCCTGTCGTGTGGACAGGACGTCGCGCGTGGGACGAAGGCTGCCGATCTGGTTCAATGCGGGCGCGCTGCTGCTGGTGAGCTGGATCGCCGTCGCTTCGCTTTCGCTGCGATTGCCGGCCGGCGCCGAGGTTGCCGCCGTGGTGTTTCCGCCCTGGTGGAGCGCACAGCAGGCCATGACGGCGACCGCATCCGCCAACGCCGCCGTGATTCGCACCGGCATCCTCCCCGCCATCCTGATCGTACAACTCGCCGGACCCGACGGGCTGCAGCGGCTGCGCGACGCCGGCGTCTGGCTGGCGCTCGACCCGCGGGCAATCGGTGGCTGCGCCCCGCCATGACCTTCCACCCAAAATGACATTTCACATCACAAGCTGGTTTTGAGGTCGACGATGCGTGACGAGACTGCCGACATGAACGCCTTGCGCGAGACCGCGAGCCGGGCGCTGATCCTGCTACTGTGGGTGCACGTGCCGCTCGCCGCCTGCATCGGGGTGATGCGTGGCACGGACTGGCTGTGGCCGGCGGCGCTGATGGCGGTGCTGGCGATCCTTCCGACGCTGTCCTGGCGCAGCGCCGGCAGTTCGCCATCGACCCGCCTGCTGGTTGCAGTGGCGCTGATGGGGGACGTGTCGATCTTCGTTTACCAGCTGTCGGGCCATCCCTGGCAGCCGGACATGCATATGTATTTCTTCGCGGCGCTGGCGACACTCGCGGCCTACTGCGACTACCGTCCGATCCTCGCCGGGACCGTCGCGGTCGCGCTTCATCACCTCTCGCTGAATTTCCTGTTGCCCGCGGCGGTCTATCCCGGCGGATCAGATCTCGGCCGCGTGGTGCTGCACGCCGTCATCCTGATTGTCGAAGCGGCCGTGCTGGTCTGGCTTGCGCTGAAACTCGGCGAACTGTTCGAAACCGCGGCGGAGAAAGCCGCCGAAGCGGACACCGCCCATGCCGACCAGGACCGCGCCGACGCCCAGCGCGAAGCCCAGCGCAAGGCCAAGGACGAGCGGGAAGCGGCGATGCACGCGCTGGCCGCGGAACTCGAACACAAGATCGGCCGCATTGTCGAGGCGATCGCGGTCGCCGCCACCGACATGCAGACGATGTCCAAATCGATGAGCGGCACGTCTGAAGAGGCGACGCGGCTGGCGGCCGCGGTCGCGACAGCCTCCAACCAAGCCTCGGCCAGCGTGGACAGCGTCGCCACCGCGACGGAAGAGCTGACCGCGTCGATCAGCGAGATCGGCCAGCAGGCGATCCGCTCGACCGAGATCGCCGGCAAGGCCTCCGACGAGGCCGCCCGCACCAACACCATGGTCGGGGGCTTGTCGGCGGGCACCGAGAAGATCGGCGAGGTCGTCACCTTCATCCGCAACATCGCCAACCAGACCAACATGCTGGCGCTGAACGCGACCATCGAAGCGGCGCGCGCCGGCGAGCATGGCCGCGGCTTTGCGGTGGTGGCGGGCGAGGTGAAGGCGCTGGCCAGCCAGACCGCAAAGGCGACTGAAGAAATCTCCAGCCAGGTCCAGGGCATCCAGACCGCAACCCGGGATGCAGTGGCGGCCATCCAGGCGATCTCCGGCACCATCCGCGAGATCAATGCCATCTCCGGCGCGATCGCCTCAGCCGTGCGCGAGCAGGACGCCGCGACCCGGGAGATCGCCGTCAATGTCGATCAGGTGGCGCAGGGCACCCGCGGCGTCAACACCAACATCATGGGCGTCACCCGCTCGTCAGGCGATGTCGATGCGGCGGCGACGAAGTTGCTGGATGCGGCGACGGGGCTGTCGTCGCAGTCGGAACGGCTACGCACGGAGATCAATGGATTTGTGAGTACGATCCGGGTGGCTTAGCGGTGTCGGAGCTTTAGGGGGCAATACGCCGCCACACCCACATCCGTCATGCCCGCGCTTGTCGCGGGCATCCACGTCTTAACAGCGCTTCAAGTAAGAAAGGCGTGGATGCCCGGCACAAGGCCGGGCATGACGCCGAGAGTGGAGTGAGGCCTACGCGATAACGCGTCCAACCCGTAGCCCGCATGAGCGGAGCGGCCTCAGATCTTCTGATTATACTCGCCGACCTCGGGATGCGTCCGCAGCACCGAGTCCATGGCTTCGAACAGGTCGCGCATGCGCTGTTCGGAGACCGGACTCTCGACCACCACCACGAGCTCCGGCTTGTTGGAGGAGGCGCGCACCAGGCCCCAGCTACCGTCTTCCACGGTGACGCGTACGCCATTGACCGTGACCAGGTCGCGGATGGCTTGCCCTGCGACCTTGGCGCCCTTGGCCTTCGCGTCCTCGAAGTGTTTCACCACCTGCTCGACAATGCCGTATTTGGTCTCATCCGCGCAGTGCGGCGACATGGTCGGCGACGACCAGGTCTTCGGCAGCGCATTCTTCAGGTCCGACATCTTCTTGCCCGGGGCGCGGTCGAGCATTTCGCAGATCGCGATCGCCGAGATCAGGCCATCGTCATACCCGCGACCGACCGGCGCATTGAAGAAGAAGTGGCCGGACTTCTCGAAACCCGCCAGCGCCTTGAGCTCGTTGGTGCGGCGCTTCATGTAGGAATGCCCAGTCTTCCAGTAGGTCGCCTTCGCGCCCTGCTTGATCAGCACGGGATCGGTGACGAACAGCCCGGTCGACTTTACGTCCACCACGAACTGCGCATCCTTGTGCAGCGCCGACATGTCGCGCGCCAAGAGCACGCCGACCTTGTCGGCGAAGATCTCCTCGCCGGTATCGTCGACCACGCCGCAGCGGTCGCCGTCGCCGTCAAAGCCGAGACCGACATCGGCCTTGTGCTCCAGCACGGCGTCGCGGATGGCGTGCAGCATTTCCATGTCTTCGGGATTGGGATTGTATTTCGGGAACGTGTGATCCAGCTCAGTGTCGAGCGGGATCACCTCGCAGCCGATTGCTTCCATCACCTTGGGCGCGAAGGCGCCGGCGGTGCCGTTGCCGCAGGCGACCACGACCTTCAGCTTGCGTTTCAGCTTCGGGCGGTTGGTCAGGTCGGCGATGTAACGATCCGGGAAATTCTCGTGAAACTGATAGGAGCCGCCGACCTTGTTCTTGAAATCGGCATTGAGCACGATTTCCTTGAGCCGGTTCATCTCGTCGGGGCCGAAGGTCAGCGGGCGGTTGGCGCCCATTTTGACGCCGGTCCAGCCATTGTCGTTGTGGGAGGCGGTGACCATCGCCACGCAGGGCACGTCGAGCTCGAACTGGGCGAAATAGGCCATCGGCGTCACGGCGAGGCCAATGTCGTGGACCTTGCAGCCGGAGGCCAAAAGGCCCGAAATCAGCGCGTATTTGATCGAGGCGGAATAGCCGCGGAAATCGTGGCCGGTGACGATTTCCTGCTTCTGGCCGAGTTCGGTGATCAAGGTGCCGAGCCCCATGCCCAGCGCCTGAATCCCCATCAGGTTGATTTCCTTGCTGAACAGCCAGCGCGCATCGTATTCGCGGAACCCGGTGGCCTTCACCATCGGCTCGGATTCATAGGCATAGGTATTCGGGGTCAGCGCGGATTTCGGCTTCGGAAACATCAAGGAGCCTCTTGGGAAAAAGAATTGATCGTGAAGGCTAGCGGAGGTCGGGACGACTGGAAAGACCTCCGAAAGACGCCAAACAGGTGGGCAGACCACGGTAGGTGTCAATTGCGGCGCAAAGGTAGCAGCCGCATCGCTCTCCGATGAAACGTATATGACGGATTTATTCCAGCACCATCTGGCCGTTGGCCATCTCGAAGCGCTTCAGCTTCGACAGATACGACAGCCCCAGCAGGTTCTCGCTGAGCACGCCGTCGGGCAGCACCATGGCGTCGACATCGCGCACCACCAGCCCGCCGATGTCGACACTGGCCAGCCGCACCCGCGCCGCTTTGACCTGGCCGTTGGCGGTCGAGACGGTCGCGTTGTAGTCGCCGCGGGAGGGACGCTTGCCGATGCGCGCGGCGTCGTTCTCGGTGAGCGCGATCACCGAAGCGCCGGTGTCGACCATGAAGGAGAGACGCTGGCCGTCGATGCGGCCGTCGGTCTGGAAGTGGCCGCGGTGATCGCGCGGGATCTTGACGGTGCGGCCGCCATTGTCCGGCTGGGCCTGCGCCACAGTGACCGGCGCGGACTTGACCGCTGTCGCGTTGGCCGTCCCAGCCGAACTGATCTTGTCGGCCATCTGCGCCATATAGGTGCCGGCCACGACCAGGATGACGGCGAAGATCATCAAGTTACGCATCACGCACACGCCTGTCCAAACGCCACAACCTGGATCAAACCACGCCTGCAGAGGTGCCGGCGTGAACGGCAATCCGGAAGCCTCCTATTTTGGCGAAAAGAGTGAGTGAAGCGTTAATGGGAGGCGGATGAGGGAGAGGTGGTGTTTAACCGTTGGGGGATGCGCGCAGCCGCGGCTGGGATTCGAGGCGCTTCTGCACCCGCGGTGTCATCGTCCGGCTCGACCCTACGATATGCACACATCTCATCGGAGCGTTTTCACAGGGCCCCAAAAGTTGAGCCTTTTCAAGCTTTGCACTCGAAGCCTGTTACTAGATTTTCCCGAAGCATGGGGTCAGCTAAGTGTTTGATGCAGAGTCTGTTTTTGAGATGTGTGAATCTTGTAGGGCTCGACCGGACGATCCGGTAACCCCGGTGCGCATAAGGGATGAACGAGTCTGTGACCTGCGCCTGCGATGGCCGCTTTCGACTCAGCAATCCATAAACAACCATGTCGCCTACTGGATCGTCCGGTCGAGCCGAACGATGACACTGAAAATGGAGAAGCGCCTCCTGCACACAACAAAGAAGCCCCCGCCCGCGCATCCCGACCATGCGACCGCGCATCGCCGTCCCCTCACGTCCCCCTGGGCTTCGCCCGCCGCGTCGGCGCGGCGGTGGTAGGGTCGTCGGGCCAGGGGTGGCGGGGGTAGCGGCCGCGCAGATCGGAGCGGACGGCGGCATAACTGCCGCGCCAGAAGCCGGGGAGATCGCGCGTCACCTGGACCGGGCGGTGCGCCGGCGACAGCAGTTCCACCACCAGCGGTACGCGGTCCTGCGCCACCGACGGATGGCGGTTGAGACCGAACAGTTCCTGCAGCCGCACCGAGATCTTGGCGCCCTCTTCCGCCTCGTAATCGATCGGGATCATCGACCCGGTCGGCGCCTCGAAATGGGTGGGCGCCTCGCGGTCGAGCCGCGCGCGCAGGTCCCAGGGCAGCAGCGCCATCACCGCGTCGGAGAGATCGCCGGCGGAGATTTGCGCCAGCGATGTCTTGTCGAACAGCGCCGGCACCAGCCAGTCCTCGCGCCGCACTGCCAGCGCGGTGTCGGAGAGGTCGGGCCATTCGTCCGGCGACGCGGCGCGCAAAAACATCACGCGGTCGCGCCACTGTTTCAGTGGTTTCGACCAGGGCAGCCGCTCGATGCCGCGCTCGATCAGGCCGTCCGCAAGCACCCGCGCACTCTCGGCCGATGGCGTGATCGGCAGCGGATGCTCCGACAGGGTGATGGCGTGCAGCCGCTTGCGACGGCGCGCGCGCAGCGCCATGGCGCTGCGGTCGAACGTGATTTCATCATCGCTTTTGATATGGCCGGCAAAATGCGCCTCGATCTCGACAAGTGTGACCGGCGCGGCCAAAAGAATACGCCCCTGTGCCGCCGTGCCGGTCAGTTCGGCCACCGCGACATAAGGCGCACGCGCCAGCCCCGAGGTCTGCTCGATGGCGGCGCCGCGCCCGTTGGCCAGCACGAAGCTGCCATTGCCGCGGTTACGCGCGACCCGATCGGGAAACGCAAACGCCAGCATGACGCCGGTCGACGGTGCCGCATCGTCCTCAGCCACGCGCTCGGCGGCGGCGACCTGAGAGGCCCAGCGTTCCGCCAGTTGGCGCGCCGCCGCGCCGCGCGGCGAACGATCCCGGCGAAACTGATCCAGCCGCACATCGAGATCGACGCTGTCGCCACCGAGCCCGCGTTCGGTGAGGATGGCCGATATCGCGGCGGCGTCTTCGCCGGCGCCGAGGCGATGGGAATCCACGATCATGCGGGCCAGCCGCGGCGGCAGCGCCAGCGCGCGCAGGCTCTTGCCTTCGCTGGTGATGCGGCCATCGGCATCCAGCGCGTCGAGCTCTTCCAGCAGCGACCGCGCCTCGCTGAGCGCCGGTGTCGGCGGCGGATCGAGAAACGCCATTGTCGCGGGATCGCTGACGCCCCAGTGCGCGAGATCGAGCAGCAGCGGAGACAGATCCGACGACAGGATTTCCGGGCGGGTATAGGCCTCCAGCGACACCGTTTGCGGCTCGTCCCAGAGACGGTAACAGACGCCGGGCTCGGTGCGGCCGGCGCGGCCACGGCGCTGGTCGACCGCGGCGCGCGAGGCGCGGATGGTTTCCAGCCGTGTGAGGCCGATGTCGGGCTCATACCGCGGCACCCGCGCGAGACCGGAATCCACGACGATGCGCACGCCCTCGATGGTGAGCGAGGTCTCCGCAATCGAGGTGGCCAGCACCACTTTGCGGGTGCCCTTCGGCGCGGGCGAAATCGCGCGGTCCTGCGCGCCGGCTTCCAGCGCGCCAAACAGCGGCACGATGTCGATGGCCGCGTCGTGAATACGCTCACTCAGGAAGGTCTGCGTGCGGCGGATTTCGGCGGCTCCGGGCAGGAACGCCAGCACCGATCCCGCGTCCGCACGCACGGCCGATGCGATGGCATCCGCCATCTGCCGCTCGATGGTCTGGTCCGGCTTGCGCCCGAGATAACGAGTCTCGACCGGAAACGCGCGTCCCTCGCTGGCGATGACAGGTGCATCGCCCAGCAGCTTGCCGACCCGCGCACCATCGAGCGTTGCCGACATCACCAGGATGCGCAGGTCTTCGCGCAGGCCCTGCTGCGCATCCCGCGCCAGCGCAAGGCCGAGGTCAGCATCCAGCGAGCGTTCGTGGAACTCGTCGAACAGCACGGCGGCGATGCCTGTGAGTTCCGCGTCGTCCAGGATCTGCCGTGTGAAGATGCCTTCGGTCACCACCTCGATGCGCGTTTTGCGCGAGATCTTCGAGCCGAAACGCACGCGATAACCGACGGTGTCGCCGACCTTTTCGCCGAGCGTCTTGGCCATCCGCTCGGCGCTGGCGCGCGCGGCGATCCGCCGCGGTTCCAGCATGATGATCTTCTTGCCGCCAATCCACGGCGCATCGAGCAGCGCCAGCGGGACGCGGGTGGTCTTGCCGGCGCCCGGCGGCGCCACCAGAACGGCTGATGTGCGCGTCGCAAGCGTCGTTTCGATCTCGCTGAGCACGGCGTCGATCGGAAGCGGGCTGTCGAAGGAGCGCAAGACTAAAACCGTGGCTGCGCCGCGGACATGGTTAATGCCGAGGCTTGTTTGCGGCAGGGTCATACCAAAGTGGCTAGTGCCGCCGATTTGAAGTTCCTACCACACGTGCGGCAAGCTCGTCGTGGAACTTCAAATCGAAAAGCGGCACTAGAATCATAGATTTGCGAGTGTCCTGATCGAATTCGAAGTTCGCTCAGAGAGTGCTGTTAAGTGATGCGAACTTCGAATTCGGGACACTCGCGTCATGACGAGCCGGCCCGGCACGCATCTTGAACCTATAAAGGAGAATGAAACCCGTCTGGCCAATAGTGGCGCCCTGCTGGCACGAAACGAGACACCGATGAGCCGCAACAGCACAGCAGCCTTTTCCGCCGATCCCGCTGCCTCCCGGGTGGACTGGGTCGACTATGCCAAGGGCATCTGCATCGTCATGGTGGTGATGATGCATTCGGTGCTGGGCGTCGAGGCGGCCGCTGGGCGCGAAGGCTTCATGCATGTGGTGGTGGCGTTCGCAAAGCCATTCCGGATGCCTGACTTTTTCCTGATTTCCGGCCTGTTCCTGTCGCGGGTGATCGACCGCGACTGGCGCACCTACCTGGACCGCAAGGTGGTGCACTTTGCGTATTTCTACGCGCTGTGGGTGACCATCCAGTTCGGTTTCAAGGCGCCCTCGTTCGCCGCCGAGCAGGGCTGGGGCCATGTCGGCCTGCTGTATCTGGAATCCTTCATCGAACCGTTCGGCACGCTGTGGTTCATCTACCTCTTGCCGATCTTCTTCGTGGTCACCAAGCTGACGCGCGGCGTCCCGGCGATCATGATCTGGGCCGCGGCGGCTGCGCTGGAGATGCTGCATGTCACCACCGGCTGGACCGTGATCGACGAATTCGCGTCCCGCTTTGTGTATTTCTATTCCGGCTACCTGTTCGCCAATTACGTGTTCGCGCTGTCGGACGGCGCCCGCAACCGGCCCGAAGCCGCGGTGGCCGGCCTCGGCGCCTGGGCGCTGCTCAATGCCGTTCTGGTCAATGCCGGCATCAGCGAGTGGCCGCTGATCTCGCTGGCGCTGGGATATGCCGGCGCCTGCGCCATCATCGTCATCGGCACTCTGCTGGCGAAGATGCGCTGGCTCGATGCGCTGCGTTATTGCGGCGAGCATTCCATCGTCATCTATCTCGCCTTCTTCCTGCCGATGGCGGTGACCCGCACGGTGCTGCTGAAGACCGGCGTGATCGGCGACATCGGCGTGGTGGCGCTGCTGGTCAATTTGGCCGGCGTGATTGGCGCGCTGGTGATCTGGTGGGCCCTGCGCCGCACCCCGCTGAACGTGCTGTTCGAACGCCCCGCGATGTTCTGGATCGCCCCGAAAAAGCCGCGGCCGACGCTGCAGGCGGCGGAGTAGGTTTTTCGCGGCCACGTTTGTGTGGCGGAAGGCGACTCTCCACATTCAGCGTCATACGCGGGCTTGCCCCGCGTATCCAGCTTCAGCGCCCAACGCACGTTGTGACGAAAGCTGGATTGCCGGGTCAAGCCCGGCAATGACGCTGTGGGGATGATTCACGGCACCAAAATCAGCGCGCCACTGGTTCGGCCGGCTTCCAGGTCGATATGAGCCTGCACAGCCTCGCTCAGGCGATATGGCTTGCCCTTCCCCTGCAAAACGCCCTCCGCAAGCGCCGCCAGCACGGCCTGCGCGGCAGCGTGATAATCGTCGGCATTGTTCACATAGCCCATGATGCTGGGGCGCCCGAGCATGATGCTGCGGCGTGGACCGAGTTCGCTGACATCGATGGGCGGAATCGGGCCGCCGGACTGGCCGATGCTCGCCACCACACCGAACGGCCGCACGCAGGCCAGTGTCTTCGCAAGTGTCGTGCCGCCGACACCGTCATAGGCGGCATCGACGCCGCGGCCGTCGGTCAGTTTCGCCACCTCGCCGGCGAAATCGGCATCGCGTCCGACAATGACGTGCTGTGCACCACTCGTGCGGGCGATGGCAGCCTTTGCATCCGAGCTGACGGTGCCGATCACCGTCGCGCCGAGATGAGTCGCCCATGGCGTCACCAGTTGTCCCAGCCCGCCGGCTGCGCTGTGCACCAGGATGGTGGTGCCGCGGCCGACCGGATAGATGCGATGAAGCAGCATGTACGCGGTCATGCCCTTCATGAACACCGACGCCACCGCCTCGTCGGACAGCCCGTCCGGCAGCTTGACACCGCGCCAGGCCGGCAGGTTGCGCTCCGAGGTGTAGGCCCCGACCGGCGCCCCCGCATAGACGATGCGGTCGCCGGCGCGAAGCCCGATGACATCCGCGCCGACCGCGGTGACGACACCGACCGCCTCGACGCCGGGAATGCCATCCGGCAGCGCGTATTCTCCCCGGCGCTGATAGATATCGAGGAAATTGACCCCGATTGCGGTCTGCCGGATGCGAACCTCGCCCCGTGCTGGCGGTGGCAATTCAATGGTCACGGCTTCGAGCTGGTCGGCGCCTCCCGGCGCCTTCAATCGGATGGCATGGATCATGACAATGGCTCCTGTTCGTCGACAGGACGACTATGGAACTCCGGCGAGATATGCGAAATTGCCCATATCTTCACTTTTGATGTGAGAATTTGCACATGTCGGCTTCCGGGAAGCGGCTCGACCGCGACAACCTCGACTGGGAAGACCTGCACCACTTCATGGTGCTGGCCCGCGAGGGCACACTGTCCGCGGCAGCCCGCGCGCTCGGCGTCGATCACGCGACCGTGGCCCGCCGGGTCGCCGCGCTGGAAGCCTCAGTGGCCTTGAAACTGGTCGACCGCAGGTCGCGCACAACCACGCTCACCGACGACGGCCAGCGCATCGCCGGGATCGCCGCACCCATGGAGGAAGCGACCTTTGCGGTGAGTCGTGCGGCACAGGCGGCGAAACCCGGCATCAGCGGCGAGGTGGCGATCAGCGCGCCGCCGTCGCTGGCCAATGCGATCATCGCGCCGCAGCTCGTTCGGCTGCGGCAGCGTCATCCCCGCATCCGGATCAAGCTGATCGGCGAGAAGCGCAGCGCCTCGCTCAGCCGGCGCGAGGCGGATGTCGCACTGCGCCTGGCGCGCCCTGCCGAGCCGGGACTGATCGCACGCAAGGTCGGCAGTTTCGGCTTCAGCCTGTACGGCGCGCCGGCTTATCTGAAGGAAACGCCACCGCATGCGTTTGCGTATATCGCCTATGACGAGATCATCATGGGCGACACGGCACAGCAGAAATGGCTGAAGGTGATCGCCGGCGGCAATGAGATCGTGCTGCGCACCAACGACCTGGAAAATCAGGCGGCCGCCGCACGCGCCGGTGTCGGCCTCGCCGCCCTGCCGCATTTTCTCGGCGACCGCGATCCGCTGCTTGCGCGCTATAAGGTGGCGCAGAAGCCGGTCAGCCGCGACGTGTGGCTCGTGGTCCACCGCGACCTGCGCCATGCGCCCGCGGTCCGCGCGGTGATGGAGTTCCTGGCGGACTGCATGAAGGCCGTCAAATAGCCAAAAGATTCCGGTGCGCAGCCGGCCGGGAGCAGGTGTCAAGGGCGGCAAAAATCCCTACATTGCGGCCATGTCGAAAAGCACCTCTACGGCCACCGCCTCCCCCGCCGCCCTGAAGACGCCTGCCCTCAAGAAGGGCGATCATCTCTTCCTGGTCGACGGTTCGTCCTACATCTTCCGCGCCTATCACGCGCTGCCGCCGCTGAACCGCAAGTCGGACGGGATGCAGGTCAATGCCGTGCTCGGGTTCTGCAACATGCTGTGGAAGCTGTTGCGCGACATGCCGAGGGATAACCAGCCGACGCATCTGGCGATCATTTTCGACAAGTCGGAAATCACTTTCCGCAACACGCTCTATCCCGACTACAAGGCGCACCGGCCGCCGGCGCCGGAGGACCTGATCCCGCAGTTCGCGCTGATCCGTGAAGCCGTGAAGGCATTCGACCTGCCGTGCCTGGAACAGGGCGGCTTCGAGGCCGACGATCTGATCGCCACCTATGCGCGTGAGGCCGACCAGCGCGGCGCCACCACCATCATCGTCTCCTCCGACAAGGACCTGATGCAGCTCGTGAGCGAGCGCGTCATGATGTACGACACCATGAAGGACCGCCGCATCGGAATTCCCGAGGTGATCGAGAAATTCGGCGTGCCGCCGGAGAAGGTGGTCGAGGTGCAGGCGCTGGCGGGCGACTCCGTCGACAACGTGCCGGGCGTGCCCGGCATCGGCATCAAGACCGCGGCGCAGCTGATCGTCGAATACGGCGATCTCGAAACCCTGTTGCAGCGCGCCGGCGAGATCAAGCAACCGAAGCGGCGCGAGGCGCTGATCGAGAACGCGGAGAAGGCGCGGATTTCGAAAAAGCTGGTGCAGCTTGACGACAAGGTGAAGCTGGACGTGCCGCTGGACGACCTCGCGGTGCACGATCCGGATGCGCGCAAGCTGATCGCCTTCCTCAAGGCGATGGAATTCACCACCCTGACCAAGCGGGTCGCGGATTATTCCGAAATCAACCCCGCCGACATCGCCGCGGAAGACCGGCTGAAAAGCGCCTCGGCCGCGGCGTCAGTGCCGCAGGGCGGCGCCGCGCCGGGCTTTGCCTTCGAGGGCGGCCAGGATAATCGGCAAGACAACCGGCAAGACAAGCAATCCCCGGCGTCGAAGCCGACTGCTGCGCCCGGCAGCAACGTGCTGACACCGCAGGCCTTCGCCGCGGCCCGCGCGGCCGCCGGACATGCAAGCAAGATCGATCCCAAAAAATACGCCACCGTCCGCACCCTGGACGAGCTGAAAACCTGGGTGACCCGCGCCAAGGCGCTGGGCCATGTCGCCGTCGACACCGAGACCACCAGCCTCGATCCGATGCAGGCGGAGCTCTGCGGCTTCTCGCTGGCGCTCGGGCCCAATGATGCCTGTTATGTGCCGCTGATCCACAAGCAGGGCGGCGACGGCGCGGGCCTGTTTGCCGGCGGCCTGGCGCCCGACCAGTTGAAACCGCAGGACGCGCTGGCGCTGATCAAGCCGCTGCTGGAAGACCCGGGCGTGCTCACGATCTGGCAGAACCTGAAGTTCGATGCGCTGGTGTTCCTGCAGCATGGCATCGCGGTGACCTCGATCGACGACACCCTGCTGATGTCGTATGTGCTCGATGCCGGGCGCGGCGCCCATGGCATGGATCCGCTGTCGGAAAAATGGCTGGGCCATCAGCCGATCGCTTTCAGTGAGGTCGCCGGCTCCGGCAAGAACCAGATCACCTTCGACCATGTGCCGATCGAAAAGGCGACGGAATACGCCGCCGAAGACGCCGACGTGACACTGCGGCTGTGGCAGGTGCTGAAGCCGCGCCTGGTCGCCGAGCGTATGAACACCGTGTACGAGACGCTGGAACGGCCGATGGCGAGCGTGCTGGCCCGCATGGAGCGGCGCGGCATCTCGATCGACCGCCAGGTGCTGTCGCGTCTCTCCGGCGAGTTCGCGCAGACGGCAGCGCGGCTGGAAGCGGAGATCCAGGAGATGGCCGGCGAGCCGGTCAATCCCGGCAGCCCCAAACAACTCGGCGACATCCTGTTCGGCAAGATGAGCCTGCCCGGCGGCAGCAAGACCAAGACCGGCGCGTGGTCGACCTCGGCCTCGATCCTGGACGAGCTCGCCGAGCAGGGCCACGACTTCCCGAAAAAGATCCTGGAATGGCGCGGCGTCACCAAGCTGAGATCGACCTACACGGATCTGCTGCCGACCTTCGTGCATCCGCAGACCAACCGCATTCACACCTCGTATTCGCTGGCCTCCACCACCACGGGGCGGCTGTCGTCGTCGGAACCGAACCTGCAGAACATTCCGGTGCGCACCGAAGACGGCCGCAAGATCCGCCGCGCCTTCATCTCGATACCGGGGCATAAACTCGTCTCCGCCGACTATTCGCAGATCGAATTGCGGCTTCTGGCCGAGATCGCCGACATCCCCACACTGAAACAAGCGTTCCAGGACGGCCTCGATATTCACGCCATGACGGCGTCGGAAATGTTCGGCGTGCCGATCAAGGACATGCCGAGCGAAGTGCGGCGCCGTGCCAAGGCGATCAATTTCGGCATCATCTACGGCATCTCGGCGTTTGGCCTCGCCAACCAGCTCGGCATTCCGCGCGAGGAAGCCTCCAGTTACATCAAGAAATACTTCGAACGTTTCCCCGGCATCCGCGCCTACATGGACCAGACCCGCGACTTCTGCCGCGAGCACGGCTATGTGGTGACGCTGTTCGGGCGCAAATGCCACTATCCCGATATCCGCTCACCCAACCCCTCGCACCGCGCCTTCAACGAACGCGCCGCCATCAACGCCCGCCTGCAGGGCTCCGCCGCCGACATCATCCGCCGCGCTATGATCCGGATGGAAGACGCGCTGGCCGCCAAGAAACTCTCGGCCCAGATGCTGCTGCAGGTGCACGACGAACTGATTTTCGAAGTGCCCGACAACGAAGTGGAGAAGACCCTGCCCGTGGTGCAGCGGGTGATGCAGGACGCACCGTTCCCGGCCGTGGTGATGTCGGTGCCGCTGCATGTGGACGCGCGGGCCGCGCATAATTGGGACGAGGCGCATTGAGGGCGCCTTTCCGCCGTCCATGACAGCTCGTGTAGCCCGGATGAGCGAAGCGACATCCGGGCTTTAGTCATCCTGCGCCCCGCATATCACTTCGCTCATGCGGGCTACTTGGCTAATCCACCCCGCGCCTGAGCTGTTGCGGAAATGACCTTTTCCGAAACGTCGTTCAAATAGATTTGCAGATCCTCGGCGTTCTTGAATTCTTTGAATTCGCCGCGATCCAGCGCGTCGGCGCCGAGGCGAGCCGCTGCTCGCAGGGCCTTCAGCTTACCTACATCCGTCCGTACGACACTTCTGGTCGGCATAGGCGCTCCTCAGATTCATTCGGCGCAACCAAAGGACTCACCCGATATCGTCCGTGGCAGGCGGACGCTCGGCCTGCTGGTGTTCGACAATCGTCTCCAGCCGCGCGATGTTTTCCATCAAACGCTGGCTGGTCAGGACGAGGAAGTAATAACCGAACTGCGGGTTCTGGAAGTAGATTTCGAGCAACCTGTCATAGGTGATGGACAGGACCTGCCCGTCCTCGATGCATTCGACGGTCGCGGTGCGGCTTTTGTTGGGGGTGAGGAAGCCAAGCTCTCCCATCAGGCGCCCGGGCGGAAGCTCGACGTCGATTTCCTTGACCAGGAATTTGCCCGTGACCGTCAGGAACATCTCGTTCGCGAGGTCCCCTTTTTTGAACAGCCTGTCGCCATGGCGGTAGCGGCGCTCGGTCATGAACGGCTTGAGCCATTCCATCGACATGTCGCCCGCCGCCGCGACACGCGCCTTCTTGATCAGGTTCAGCATCTGGCGAAGACGAAGGGCATTGATCGGCAGCAGCAGCAGATACAGCAGAAACGTCGCGACATTGCCGGAGAGAGCGCCGAAGGCGACGAAAAATGTCGAGCCGCACATGTTGGCGATGCGCAACGGCACCATTGTCCGCATCAGCAGGGTGGCGACGAAGAAGGTCGCGCCAAGCAGGGCAAACATGTTGGCGAGGGTGATGTTGGCCAGCACGATCTCCTGCAGCCGGTTCAACAGTATGTCGGACGTGATGTTGTTGGGATCGAGCCCCATCTGAATGAAGATCTTTGCTATCCGCAGATTGTCCGCCGCCCTGTCGACGATGCGGTCGAGGATGGTCGAAAGACCTGCGTGGAGGGGCTCCATCATACGTCTCCGCGTGACACCGTCAGACTTGACCGGTCAGACTCGGCCGGATATCTCGGGTGCCGGATATCTCGTGTCCTGATTATCGACGTCGGATGACAACCGTCCGGGTCGACGATCAGCCGCAACAAAATCAATTTTACCCCGGGCGGAGGCTTCGGCAATCCACCAGTCGCAGGGCGCGGGGCGGGCCGCGCCTTACCACGAGCCCTGCTGCGCCTGAGGGAAGAAATCCTGGCGGCCATACTGGTTGCCGTACGGGTCGCCGTATTGACCACCATACTGGCCGCCGCGCCGGCGCGAATAGCCCGGTTGGGGGCCCCAGCCAGGGGCAAAAAAACCAAAGCCGTCGTCGTCCCGGCTCGCCATCGGCACATTGTTGACTGTCGGCTTGCGCGTGATGAAGCCGCCCTGGGGCTGGTTGTTCAGCACCGCGACGAACTCGGTGCGATAATTGGTCTCGCTGCTCAGCGGCTCGTCCGAGACGATGATCGAGGAGCGTGGCAAGACGGTCGGCCCGATGCGATCGAGCACATCCTGCGGGATGGTGATGCGGTCGAGCGCGTTTCTGGCGGTGTCGCCGTTGTCGATGGTGACCACGCTCCAGCGCAGGCCGGCATCGTTGCGCGCCATGGCCGTGAACACATGGGTGCCGATCGGCTGATCGGGATCGCGGATGGTGACGGGGACCTCGATGGAGAAATCGAACACTTCGCCGCCATCGGGCCACGGCTTGTGGGTGTTGCGGCGCACGTAGAGCTTCTGCGTGGCGCGGCTGATGTAGACGGAGGCCGGCTCGATCGCGAGCTTCGCCTCGGTCGCCGCCTTGGCGGTGTCGGCCTTCCTGGTCTCCGCCGCCTTGGCGGCGTCCTTGGCGGCTGCGGCGGCGTCGAGCTTCGAGGTGCTGTCGGCCCTGGCGGTCTCGAACCGTGTCGTCGCATCCGCGGCCTTCGTGGCAGCCTTTTGCTTCGCGTCTTCGGCCCGCGTGGCTTTCTCGGTCCTGGCTTTGTCGATCCTGGCCGGGTCAGTTCCAGCCTGATCCGTCCTGGCTTGATCCGACTTGGCTTGCTCCGCCTTGGCGGCGGCAAGCACCCTGTCGGCAGACGCGAGCTCGGCGTCGGCACGGGTCTTGGCCTGCTCCAGCTTGCGCAGCGACGCCGCGGTGAACGGCGCGGCCTCGCGCGACGCCGCAGCGGAGGCCTTCTTCGCCTCGCCTGCAATCCTGCTGGCCTCCTCCGACTCCCGGGCGAGCGTCCGGGCGCGCTCCGGAGCCGCGGCGACGGCCTGCGCATTCGGCACGAACAGCGCCGGGTGGGAAAAATCGACGGGCGCGGCGTCTTCGGGCGAAATGATCACCCGCATCCCGATCCACGTCTTGTCGAACAGGTTTTCCGCGACCTCGTAGGGCATCCGCACGCAGCCGTGCGAGGCGGCATAGCCGGGCAGCGGCCCGCCGTGCAGGGCGACACCGTTCCAGGTAATGCGCTGCATGTTCGGCATCCAGGCATCGTCATAGAGGGTCGAATGGTGGTCCTTGTCCTTCTCGATGACGGCGAAGACGCCGGCCGGCGTTTCGCGGCCCTTGACCCCGGTCGACACCGGCGCGCGCTTGATCCAGCCGTCGGCATCGTAGATCGTGACCTGCTGGCTCTTGATCGACACGATCGCCATGATCGGATCACCAGCCTCGCGCGGCGCCGTCGCCTCGGTGACCTGTGCACGGCGGCCCTGTTTCGCCGCGGCGTCGACGGTCAGCGCCGGGAGTGCGGCCATCGCCGCCAGCATCACAAGGCCCGGAAGCCCCCAAGACCGCATCGCCACCCTGGATTGCGCCGTCATCAGTCGATTAGCCATGCGATACCCTGGTTGGAATGCGTCGATCATGTGTCAGGTTGCAATTATTGAATTAACAAACTGCCGCCACCGATGATGCCGGTGATGCCGGATATTTGATTCAGGGAATCATCGGCAGATTCCGGTGGTCAATGTCTCATATACGACGGGCCGCACGGGAGGAAGGGCGGCGCGCGGCTGGCGCCGACCCCTGGCGGACATGCCGGCTTGCGCCTCTCATTTCACGCGACGGATTTATGAACGAGCAGCGGACTTGCGGCTTGCATGAGCGGAAAGGGCCGCCCATGGGCGGCCCTCTGGTTCGTCATGCACCGGTCTCACGCACTCTCCGGCACCTTCAGGCGAACGAGCCCGGTAAGCAGGGCGTCGAGGCCGTGGCCCTGGCTGGCATGGAGATCGATCCGGCCAACCTTCTCGACCACGCGCTCCAGCGACTCCAGTTCCTTGAGCGCAGAAGCAACGGGTTCTCCTCCATCAGCTTGGCGGTGTTCAGGAGCGATCGCGTCGCCGCGGTCTCTTCCTGGCGGCGGATCAGGTTCGCCTTCGCGACCCGCTCCGCCTCCACCACCTTGTTGACCAGCTCACGGATCTCGCCGGGCAGGATCACGTCCTTGACGCCGAGCTCCGTGACTTCGATGCCGCTGTCCGCAACCCTTGCCTCGACATAGGAGCGGAGCTCCGCATCGAGCGCGGCCTTGGCCGAGAGCACCTCATCGAGGGTGCGGCCGGCCACGGCCTCACGGATCGCGAACTGCGTCAGGCGATAGAGCCACGCATCGACATCCGGCACCGACGCCACCACACGCTCCGGATCAACGATCCGGCGGAATGCGGTCAGCGTCACGCGCAGCGCGATGCGATCCTTCGTGAGCATCTCCTGCGCGGTGATCTCCACCGGCTGCGGCCGCAGGTCGAAACGACGGACCTCGACCTTGCGGCCGACACTCCAATAAGCGTGCCGTCCGGGTGCGAGGCGCTCCATCATCCGACCCTCGACATGACACGGAATGCGCTGAGGTGATCACCTCTCGCCGAGAATGAAATCTCGCGCCGACGTCCTGCCGCAGATGAAATCTCTCCACCGGTCGTTTCAATCTCCCTCCGCGCCCGTCACCGCACGGTTTCGTTCAAGACGGCGAGCGCTAAAAAAATATCGATCTCGTTATTCCCGCGATCGTCTCCTCTATACTTCGTCGATATTTTCCGGAGAGATGGATCGACCATGACAACGACACTGCTTCGACTCGCGCGCACCGCCGGCGTGCTGCTGGCTCTGACGACCGCGGCCGCCGCCGACGAGCCGCTGAAGATCACGACCAGCGCGGGGCCGATCGGGCAGTTGGCCGGCTTCGCCGCCAAGCTCGCCCAGGAGAAGGGCATCGACGTCAAGGTGACCGAACTGACCGACTGGATCGCCATCAACGAGGCCGTCAGCAGCAAGGCCGCCGACGCGAACCTGTTCCAGCACGGCGCTTATCTCGCCGTGCAGAACAAGACGCGCGGCTTCAACCTGGTGCAGGTCGACAAGGTGGGCGTGATCGCACCGGTGGGGCTGTTTTCGAAGAAGATCAAGAAGCTGGACGAGATCAAGTCGGGCGACAGCGTCGCGATCCCCAACGAGCCACTGAACGGTGCACGCGGGCTGATCCTGCTGGAGCGGGCCGGCTTGATCAAGCTCGCCCCGGGCAAGGGCTTTTCGGTGAGCAAGTTCGACATCATCGATAATCCGAAGAACTTGAAGATCGTCGAACTCGATCCGGCACAGACTTATCGCTCGCTCGACGACGTCTCGCTGGCACTGGTCAATGTCACTTATTTGATCCCCGCCGGCGGCGATCCCAAATCCGCGCTGGTGCTCGACAGCACCATCGACGACGAACTGGTGCTGCGCTTCACCGCGCGCGAGGACAAGAAAGACGATCCCCGGCTGAAGGCCTTCATCGCGGTGTTCAAGTCACCGGAGGTGAAGCAATTCATCCAGGACAAGCTGCCGGCATTCATTCCGGCGGGGTTTGGCAGCTAACCCGAGTTCGCGGATTCGCGCTGGAAAATCGCGATTTTGCGATTTTTTGGCGAGCTAAGTCTTTGATCTGCAAAGGGTGAGGTGTCCGGAATCGGCCGAAAACGGCTGTAGTGAAGACCTACCGGATTCCCAATGACGTGACGGTGCGGATAGATTCGCAGCGCCATGTTCCTGCGACGCACCGAGCGAAAGAAGAACGGCAAGACGCACAGCTACTGGAACGTTGTCGAGAACAAGCGTCTCGATAACGGGCGAGTGGTGCAGCGGCATGTGCTGTATCTCGGTGAGATCAATTCCTCGCAGGCAGCGGCGTGGCGCAAGGCGATCGACGTGCTCGACGAAGACGCCGGACATGCGCGAACGTTGTCGCTGTTTCCGGAAGATCGATGCGAGGCGATCGCGGGCGATGCGTCGATCGTCCAGCTACGCCTGTCCGAGATGCAGCTTCGACGTCCGCGGCAATGGGGCGCCTGCTGGCTGGCCGGACAGTTGTGGCAGGAGCTTCAGCTCGATTGGTTCTGGGCAGAGCGGCTGCCGCCAAGCCGCAAGAAGACGAGGTGGGACCAGATCCTGCAGGTGCTGGCAACCTACCGGCTGATCGCGCCGGGCAGCGAGTGGCGGCTGCATCGGCAATGGTTCGGTCAGAGCGCAATGGCCGATCTTCTGGGAGCAGACTTCGGCCTCGCGGAAGAGCACAAACTCTATGCCTGCCACGATCTGCTGCTCGCGCATAAGGAGGCGCTATTCTCGCATCTGGTCGGGCGTTGGCGCGATTTGTTCAATGCCGACTTCGACGTGCTGCTGTACGATCTGACCAGCAGCTACTTCGAGGTCAACGCATCGGACTTGCCGGAAGGCAGCAAGCGCCGCCACGGCTACAGCCGCGACAAGCGGCCGGATTGCCCGCAAGTGGTAATCGCGCTGGTGGTGACGCCCGATGGCTTGCCGTTGGCTTACGAGGTGCTGCCCGGCAACACCGCTGACAACAAGACACTGCGGATGTTCCTTGCCAAGATCGAGCAGCAATACGGCAAGGCGCGCCGGGTCTGGGTGATGGATCGTGGCGTGCCGACCGAGGCCGTGCTGGCCGAAATGCGCCACAGCGATCCGCCAGTGCAATATCTGGTCGGTACGCCGAAGGGACGCCTGAACCGGCTGGAGAAGCATCTGCTGGACAAGCCCTGGCAGGACGCGCGGGAGGGCGTGCAGGTCAAATTGTTGTCCGAGGACGGTGAGCTCTACGTCTTCGCTCAAAGCGCCGATCGGATCAGTAAGGAACGCGCGATGCGCCGGCGGCAGCTGAAGTGGTTGTGGAAACGGCTCAGGCAAATCGATGCGATGGAGATCACGCGCGAAGAATTGCTGATGAAGCTTGGCGGCGCGCGATCCAAAGCGCCGGCGGCCTGGCGTCTGGTCGATATCGAGATCGACAAGCAGCGCCCGAGCTTCAGCTTCGCACTCAATCGAAACAGATTGAGAAAGACCCGACGTCGCGAAGGCCGTTATCTGCTGCGCACCAACCTCGCCGACAATGACCCCGCCCAGCTCTGGCAATACTACGTCCAACTCGTTGCCGTCGAAGAAGCGTTCCGCAATCTCAAGGGCGACCTGGCGATTCGTCCGGTGTTCCATCAAGACGAGGTCCGGATCGAGGCCCACATCTTCATCGCCTTCCTGGCCTACTGCATGCAGGTCACGCTGACGCGCCGGCTTCATGCCCTCGCATCGGGCTTGACCGCACGTCGCGCGCTCGAAAAGTTCGCCGCCATCCAGATGATCGACGTCCATCTGCCGACCACAGATGGGCGCGAGATCCTGCTCACCCGCTACACCCATCCCGAACCGGAACTGCAGCTCCTGATTGATCGGCTGAAGCTCCGGCTGCCACCGCAACCGCCGCCCAGGATCACCACAGCCGCCGTCAACCAAGCCAGCCGCTGTAGTGAAGACCTTTCGAGCTAAGCCATTGATCTGGCTGATGTCGACCCTTCAAAAACCCGCCAATCCGCGAAGACGGGCTAAGATCAGGCTGCATCCCACACCGTCGCGCTTGGCTCTGTGATCGTTTCCCGATATCGGTCGGCGATCATGGGGTCAGAGCACGCAACACCAGACAAGCCGGCAGGCAGTGCCACTGAGGTCTTTGTGACTTTCCTCAAGCTCGGCCTGACGTCGTTCGGCGGGCCGATCGCCCATCTCGGCTATTTCCGTGACGAACTGGTGACGCGGCGGTGCTGGATCGACGAGGCCGCTTATGGCGATCTGGTGGCGCTGTGCCAGTTCCTGCCCGGACCGGCGTCCAGCCAGACCGGCTTCGCGCTGGGGGTGCTTCGCGGCAATGGCCTGCTTGGCGGCCTCGCCGCATGGACCGCCTTCACCCTGCCGTCGGCCATCATCCTGGTTGCATTCGCACTGGGGGCGGCCGCCTTCACCGGCCCGATCGCGGAAGGCGCCCTGCATGGGCTGAAGCTCGTCGCGGTTGCAGTGGTGGCGCAGGCGATCTGGGGCATGGCGAAAAGCCTCACGCCTGACCGCGAACGCGCCGGGATTGCGCTGGCGGCAGTGGCGATGGTGACATTCGCCGGTGGATCACTCGGTCAGATCGGCGCAATCGCGCTTGGTGCCGTTGCTGGCCTCTGGCTGTGTCGGACACAAACGACGGCGCCTGTCGGTCACC
Source organism: Bradyrhizobium prioriisuperbiae (assembly GCF_032397745.1). NCBI lineage: Bacteria > Pseudomonadati > Pseudomonadota > Alphaproteobacteria > Hyphomicrobiales > Nitrobacteraceae > Bradyrhizobium > Bradyrhizobium prioriisuperbiae. The sequence continues at coordinate 2,847,472 of NZ_CP135921.1, read as the reverse complement.
TGAGCTTTCCGGTCTCGCGCCGCCGTGGCGCATGGGCGCTGGCACTGGTCGCAACCTTGTTCGTGGTTCCGCCCCTGATCGGGCAGGCAACGGGTTATCAGACTATCACGCTGTTCAACGCCTTTTACCGCGCGGGCGCGCTGGTGTTCGGCGGCGGCCATGTGGTGCTGCCGCTGCTGCAGGCCGAGGTGGTGACGCCGGGATGGGTGGGCAGCGAAGCGTTTCTCGCCGGCTACGGCCTGGCGCAGGCGGTGCCGGGACCCCTGTTTACATTCGCGGCTTATCTCGGCGCGGTGATGGGACCTGCGCCGAATGGCCTCATCGGTGCTGCGATTGCGCTGGTCGCGATTTTCCTGCCAGGCCTGCTGCTGGTGTACGGCACGCTGCCGTTCTGGGATGCGCTGCGGCTGCGCCCCTCAGCGCAGGCGGCGATGCGCGGCACCAATGCGGCCGTGGTCGGCATTCTCAGTGCGGCGCTCTACAGCCCGGTGTGGACCAGCGCCGTGCTTTCGCCGCGCGACTTCGTGCTGGTGCTTGCGGGTTTCCTGCTGCTCACGGTGTGGAAGGCGCCGCCCTGGATCGTGGTGGTGGTGCTGGCCGCTGCCGGTGCGGTGGTGAAACTGCTCTGAGGAAGCCCGTTGGCCGCATGATCTCCCGCCCCTCGGGCACGGTTCTTGCTTCGCTCCTGCCACGCAGACAGGCGCGGGCGACGATGCAACGAAGCGGGGGCGATCATGAGCACTCCAGAAGTCAGAGCCGACGATCACGACATTCAGCCGATCCCCGATTCGGGACGGGATTCCACCGGGCCGCAGCAGATGTGGATCTGGGCGGGCGCCAACATCGCGCCGGTGAACTGGGCGCTGGGCGCGCTCGGCATCGTGCTCAAGCTCGGCCTGTGGGAGACCATCGCGGTGATCGTGCTGGGCAACCTGGTCGGCTGCGGGATCTTCGCCGCCTTCACGGTGATGGGCCACAAGACCGGCGTCAATCAAATGGTGCTGAGCCGCTCCGCCTTCGGGCGGCGGGGTGCTTACCTGCCGAGCGCGCTGATGTTCCTGATGACGCTGGGCTGGATCGGCGTGAACACGTATTTCCCGGTCAAGATCTCAATGGCCATTCTCGGCCAGTTCGGGATTTCCGACACCTGGTTCGCCAACCTCGTGGTCATCACCCTGGTGATGGCCCTGCAGGTCGGCATCGGCATCTACGGCTTCTATGCCATCCGCACCTTCGAGAAATACACCGTGCCGGTGACGGTGGTGATCATGGTGCTGATGAGCGTGCTGGCCTGGACCCGTCCCGGGGTGGTCAACTGGAGCCTCACCAGCACACTGCCGCCCGGTGCGCATCTGGCGATGCTGACGCTGCTGATGACCGCGATCGGCGTCGGCTGGGGCATCTCCTGGGTCACCTGGGCTTCGGACTATTCGCGCTTCGTGCCGCGCAGCGTGCCGTCAAAGCACGTGTTCTGGTACAGCTATGTCGGCATGTTCGTGCCGACAGTCTGGCTCGCCATCCTCGGCGCCACCATCGCCAGCGTCACGCTGGACACCGACCCGGCCAAGATGGTCTCCTCGGTGTTCGGCGGCGCCACCAGCATTCTGGTCTTGCTGCTGGTGCTGCACGGCCCGATCGCGACCAATATTCTGAACGTCTATTCGGCGGCGCTGGCCGCGCTGAGCATGGAGCTCCGCCTCTCACGGGTGGCCCTCGCAACCATCGTCGGCATCGCCGGCTACATCGTCACCATCTACTTCATCTTCGCGCCGTCGTTCGCCAAGGCGTTCGACAACTGGCTGATCAGCCTGCTGCTGTGGATGAGCCCGTGGGCCGGCGTGGTGCTGGCCGACTTCTATATCAAGCGGCAGGGCCAGATCGACGTCGCCGAACTCTACAAGGCGCCCGACGTCAGCGCCTATGGCGACATCAACTGGAGCGGGATCATCGCGTTCCTGGCCGGCCTCGTCGCCGGCTGGCTGTTCGAGGACGGCCTCGTGCCCGCGCTGCAGGGGCCGATCTCGACCGGACTGCTCGGCGGCGCTGACCTGAGCTGGCTCGCCGGCATCGTGGTCGCGGGCGGACTGTACCTCGTGCTCAGCCGCAGCGCGGTGACCGCGCCGGTGGCGGTGAGCAAGGGGTGAGAGAACTCGTAGACAGCCTGTAGCCCGGGTGAGCGCAGCGATACCCGGGTCAGGCACGTCAATTCGGTCCCGGATGTCGCTGCGCTGATCCGGGCTACATTCCGGGAATAGCCATGCATCACCATCTCGCCTCCACGCCGGGCAACGTGCAATGGGGGCTGTGGGACGGCTCGCTTTCACCCGTGCTGCGGATCGCGTCGGGCGACCGTGTCACCATCGAGACGTTGTCCGGAGAGCCGGAAGACATGCCCGGCCTGGCTTCCGGTTTCGCTCTCGTGCCGGGACAACAAGACGTGTTCGCCGCGACGCCGCGTGGGCCGGGTCCGCATTTCCTCACCGGCCCGATCCATGTCGAAGGCGCCGAGCCCGGGGATGTGCTGGAGGTGCGATGTCTCGACATCGTCTTGCGCGCGGATTGGGGCTGGAACCTGCAGGCGCCGTTTCTCGGCACGCTGCCCGAGGACTTTCCGGAGCTGCGGCGAATCCATTTTCCGCTCGACCGCGACAGGATGATCGCGCGGCTGCCGTGGGGTCAGGACCTGGCGCTGAAACCCTTCTTCGGCAATTTTGGCGTCGCACCGGCGCGCCAGTGGGGGCGGCTGTCATCAGTGCAGCCGCGCGTATTCGGCGGCAATATGGACAACAAGGAGCTCGGCGTCGGCACCACCACCTATTTCCCGGTGTTCGTTCCCGGCGCGCTGTTTTCCGCCGGCGACGGCCATGGCCTGCAAGGCGACGGCGAGGTGTGCCTCACCGCGATCGAGACCGCGCTCACCGGCACGTTCGAATTCCATCTGCGCAAGGACATGAGCCTGACCACACCGCGGGCGGAGACGCCGGAGGCCTGGATCACCATGGGCTTCAATCAGGATCTCGACGATGCCGCCAAGCAGGCCCTGCGCGACATGATCAGGCTGATCACGGACGCATCCGGCCTCTCCGCCCAGGATGCCTACACGCTGTGCTCACTGGTCGCCGACCTGCGCGTCACGCAAATGGTCGACGACAACAAGGGCGTGCATTGCGTACTGGCCAAGGCGTATCTGCCGGGACGATAGCTCACCCCACCGGCGGCGCGTAGGACGAGGCATCGACGACGGCCGGACGGCCTTCGATGGCCAGCGTGGTGCGGCGCGGTTCGCTCTCGGCAATGACGCGGCCGCGGCGGATCACACAAAGCCGTGCGGCGCGCAGCCGAACCGCTTCGATCGGATCAGCGGCCTGCAGCACCACGAGATCGGCATGGCAGCCGACCTCCAGGCCATAGCCGTCGAGCCCCATGATGCGCGCCGGAATCGTGGTAACCGCCTCGAAACACCAGCGCATGGCGTCGCGCGAGGTGAGCTGCCCCACATGCAGGCCCATGTGTGCCACATCCAGCATGTCGGCGGACCCCAGCGAATACCACGGGTCCATGGTGCAGTCCTGGCCGAACGCGACATCGATGCCCATGGCCCGCATCTCGGCGACGCGGGTCATGCCGCGGCGCTTGGGATAGGTGTCGTGGCGCCCCTGAAGGACAATGTTGATCAGCGGATTGGCTATTGCCGCAACGCCGGCCTCCACCATTAGCGGCAGCAGCTTGGAGACATAATAATTGTCCATGGAATGCATGGAGGTGAGATGCGAGCCGGCGACGCGGCCGGCCAGTCCAAGCCGCTGCGTCTCGTACGCCAGCGTCTCGATGTGACGGGACAGCGGGTCGTCGGTCTCGTCGCAGTGCATATCCACGCGCAGGCCGCGGGCAGCGGCGAGTTCGCACAGCGCGCGCACCGAGGCCGCGCCATCGCCCATGCTGCGCTCGAAATGCGGGATGCCGCCGACGACCTCGACACCCCTGTCCAGCGCGCGCCTGAGGTTTTCGACCGCGCTCGGTGAGCGGTAGTATCCATCCTGGGGGAATGCCACGAGTTCGAGGTGCAGATAGGGCGCGACCCTGCGCTTGACCTCAAGCAGCGCATCGACCGCCAGCAGCCGGTCGTCGCAGATGTCCACATGGCTGCGGACGGCGAGCAACCCCTGCGCCACCGCGAGATCGCAATAACGCAAGGCACGCGCGATCACCGCTTCCGCGGTCAACAGCGGCTTGAGCTCGCCCCACAAGGCGATGCCTTCCAGCAGCGTGCCGGAGCGGTTGAGCCGCGGCAATCCGAGCGACAGGGTCGCGTCCATGTGGAAATGACAATCGACGAAGGGCGGCGACACCAGGTGTCCACCGGCGTCGATCACCATCGCGGCTTCGGCCGCGATGCCGGGCTCAACCGCGGCGATGCGGCCGGACGTAACAGCCAGATCGATCCCGGTGCGACCGTCGGGCAGCGTGGCGTTGCGGATGATCAGGTCAAAGGACAAGGCGGGATTTCCATGTGAGGCGCATCTTATCCCATAAAGTGTCGGCGCTTTGGCCGAAGCCGGCAAGAGGCAACCAGCCCATTTGTCGGGCAAGACATGGCGCATTATCCCGCGCTCAATTTCCGGCCACGGACGCGGACCACGCCGTCGACCAGCACATCGCGCACGCTGCGGGGCGATGCCGAATAGACGATGTTGGAGATCGGATCGTGCAGCGGCTGCATCTCGGGCTGGGTGAGATCGAGCACCATGAGGTCGGCGCGCTTGCCGACTTCGATGCTGCCGACAAGGTGATCGATGCCGAGCACGCGGGCGCCGTCGATGGTGGCGAGCCGCAGCATCTGGCGCGTGGTCAGCACAGTCGGATCATCGGCGGTCATCTTGCCGACCAGCGCCGCAAGCCGCATCGCCCAGAACATGTCCATGCTGTTGTCCGACGCGGTCCAGTCGGTACCGAGTCCGACCGGCGTGCGCCCATGAAAGCGAGCGAGCGGCAACGTCCGCGCCTCGATCTTCAGGTTGCTGGCGGGACAATGACAGATGGCGGTGCCGTCGGCGCACCAGCCGTCGCGCTCGTCCGCGTCGAGATAGATTGCATGAGCTGCGATCACGTCTGGCCCGGTCAATCCGGCGCAGCGCAGGCAGGCGAGCGCGCCCGCATGGCCGCGCTTGCGGATCGCAACAATCTCCGCCTCGCACTGCGCCACATGCAGATAGACCCGCGCCCCGATCCGGCGGGCGCGCTTGGCGCATTCGGCCAGCAATGCGTCGGAGCATGTATCCAGCGCATGGGGTGCAATGCCGGCAACAATGCGCGAGCGCGAGGGATCGACGCCGTAGCGTTCGATCAACCGCTCGGTCGGTCCCCAGTCGGCCGGGCCACCTAGGTCAACGATAGTGGACCCGACGGTGGCGCGCAGCCCGCTCGCCTCGATGATCGGTGCATAGAGGTCCATGTCGCCGACGCGATCGGCAATCGTGGTCACGCCATTAAGCAGGAATTCCGAACACGCTGATGTCAGCGAGCGGCGGTAGTCATCCGTCGTGAAACGCTCCTGGCCGGGCACGCGATAGCCGCCCTCCGGCCAGAACGCCCTGATACGGTCGTCGGCAAGACCGCGGAACAGCGCCAATGTTGCGTGGGTGTGAGTGTTGACGAAACCGGGCAGCACCAATCCGCTGGTACAGTCGATGATCGTATCCGCCAGCGCCGCCAGCGTGCCGCCGGCGCCGATCGCTGTGATCGACGATCCCTCGATGCGAATATCGCTGTCGGTCAGCACGCGGTCGTCGACATCGACGGTCGCGATCGTCGCGTGAGTAAGCACAACAGCCATGATGCAACCTCCAGTGTGCGCCCGATCATCGCGGGCATGGCTCCGTCAATGGCTGGAAGTGAAGCCATTCCCGACCCGATTCAGGCGTGCTGTTTTTTCGTACGCCCTCGTCGATTCTTTGATCTTCCCGGCACTGCGTTGTCGTGGCCTTATAGCGGTCCCTGCCGGGAAATTTTCGTCCAGCGCAAAACAAAAGGAGCGCGGCATGATGATTGATCGCAGACGTTTCCTGATAACGTCGGCTGCGGCAGGCACCTGCATCGGGATCACCGGCGCCCATGCACAGGGCCGGCCAGTGCTGAACCTGCAGATCGGCTGGCTGCCGTCCGGCAACCAGATCGGCGAGATTTGCGCCAAGCACCTTGGCTATTACGAGGCCGAAGGCATCGAACTGAAGCTGCAGGCCGGCGGCCCCAATATCGACGGCGTCGCGGTGGTGGCCTCGGGCCGTTTCGAGCTCGGGCAAGCGACGTCGAGCCCCTCATTGATGCTCGCCGCATCGCAGGACATTCCCGTACGCTGCTTCGCCGCCGGCGCGCAGATGCATCCCTACACATTCTTTTCGCTGAAGAAGAACCCGGTGACGAAACCGGCCGATTTCATCGGCAAGAAGGTCGGCATCCAGGCGACCGGCGTCATCCTGTTGCGCGCGCTGCTCGCCAAAAACAAGATCCCCGAGCGCGAGGTGCAGGTCGTCACCATTGGCGCCGACATGGCGCCGCTGCTCACCGGCCAGGTCGATGTCGTCACCGGCTGGCTGACCAACACCACCGCGCTGAAGGTGCTGGGGCCAGATCGCGTGGATCTGCGGCTGTGGGATGCCGGCGTGCGCCTCTATGCCCTGCCCTATTATGCGACCGCGGACACCGTCCAGAAGAAGGGCGACCTGCTGGCGAAATTCCTGCGCGCGAGCTCCAAGGGCTGGGCCTATGCCCACGCCAACCGCGAAACCGCGGTCGACCTGCTGGTGAAGGAATTCCCCAATCTGGTCAAAGCGGACGAACGCGTCGCGCTCGATGTCATGCTCGATTATGCATTCTCCGACCGCACCAAGGCCGAAGGCTGGGGCACGATGGATCCGCAAATCTGGCAGGAGCAGATCGATCTCTATGCGCAGCTCGGCCAGTTCACGCGCAAGACGCCGAAGCTCGACGAGGTGATGAGCCTCGACATCCTCAAACAGACCGCCGAGCAGCGCGTGAAGATCGGCTGATCGCCCGCGCCCCTCGTCATCGTTGATAACCGCTTCGTCCACAAAGGTTTGCGCCCATGCGCCCTCCCTCGAACGCAGTGACCTGCCAGGATGTCACGGTCCGCTTCGTCACCGAACGACGAACCGTCACCGCCTTGCAGAACGTCTCCTTCGATCTGACGCCCGGTGGTTTCCTCAGCCTGCTCGGCCCCTCCGGCTGTGGAAAATCCACGCTGCTGCGGGTGGTCGCCGATCTGATCGCGCCGTCCTCGGGCCATGTCTCGGTGTTCGGGATGAGCCCGGAGGAGGCGCGCTCGGCGCGCAGCTTCGGCTTTGTATTCCAGGATGCGGCGCTGCTGCCGTGGCGCACCGCGCTGCAGAATGTCGAACTGCCGCTCGAGGTCGGCGGCCGGCGTGGGCTTCCGGCCAATTCGCCGACGCCGCGCGAACTTCTGAAGCTGGTCGGCCTTGCCGGCTGGGAAAACAGCTTTCCGCATGAACTCTCTGGCGGCATGCGCCAGCGGGTCTCGATCGCCCGCGCCCTGCTCGGTGGCCCTCGCCTGCTGCTGATGGACGAGCCGTTCGGCGCGCTCGACGAGATCACCCGCGACCGTCTCAACGAGGAGCTGCGCCGGATCTGGCAGGAGACGGCGACCACCATCATGTTCGTCACCCACTCGGTCTACGAGGCGCTCTATCTCGGCGAGCAGGTGCTGGTGCTCGCAGCCAATCCCGGCCGGGTGGCGGAACTGGCGCGGGTCGACCTGCCGCGCGACCGCACCCTGAAGATTCGCGAGAGCAGCGAGTTCGTCGCCATGGCCGGCCGTCTGCGCGACGCTTTGGGGAGGGGCCAATGACAACAGTCGATCTTAACTTCGACCATGGCCTCGCCGCAGCTGAAGAGGCGCATCGCGCCCAGCGGCAACGCCTGATCTGGCGCCGGCGGCTGCTGCCGGTGATCGGCATCGCCTCGGCGCTGCTGCTCTGGGCCCTTGTGATCAAAATCTTCAATGTGCCGGTGTATGTCGCGCCCTCGCCACAACTGGTGCTGTCGACCCTGATGAGCCGGTTCGACGTGCTGCTGGCAAACCTGCTGCCGACCGCGATCGAGGCGTTCTCCGGCTTTCTGCTCGGCAACCTCACCGCGATCGTGATCGCCACCGTGTTCGTGCACAGCAAGGCGATGGAAGAGGCGTTCTTCCCGGTGGTGGTGGTGGTCAATACCATTCCCGTGGTGGCCAAGGCCCCGATCCTGGTGCTGCTGCTCGGCAACGGCATGGAGCCGAAGATCGCGATCGCGGCCCTGATCTGCTTCTTCCCAACATTGGTCAACATGGTGCGGGGACTGGAATCGGTGAACCCGCAGGCGATGGAGCTGATGCGGGTGCTGTCGGCCAGCAAGCGCGAGGTGTTCTTCAAGCTGCGGCTGCGCAACTCGCTGCCGTATCTGTTCTCGGCGCTGAAGATCGCGGCCTCCACCGCCGTGATCGGCGCCATTGTCGGCGAATGGATCGGCTCCACCACCGGCATCGGCGCGCTGATCATCCAGTCCACCTACAATTTCGATTCGGCGATGCTCTACGCCACCGTGCTGATGGGTTCGGCATTCTCCGTGCTGTTCTTCGTCACCATCGCCACCATCGAACGTCTGGTCGTGCGCTGGCAGCCGGCCAACTCTCACTAGGAAATTCCCGGGAGCGACCCATGTTAAGAGACAAGACACCCACGCGCATCATGGACAAGCCGGACGAAGCGACGGTAGTCGCCCGATCCGACGTGGTGGTGGTCGGCGGCGGGCCGGCCGGATTTTCGGCGGCAGTCGCCGCGCGGCGCGAAGGCGCGTCCGTCACGCTGATCGAGCGTTACCCCTATCTCGGGGGCCTCGCCTCAGGCGGCATGGTGCTGGTGCTCGACGACATGCACAACGGCCAGGAAGTCACCACCACCGGCATCTGCACCGAGATGATCGACCGGATGGCCGCCATTGGTGCCTGCGTCTACCCGCCGCCGGACGAGCGCGGACAGAGCTGGGAGCTGTTTCGCAAATGGGCGCGCTGGGGCGCATTCGACTTCCGCGCGCAGAGCAAGCCGGCACCGATCGTGATGGCGGCAGCGTTCGATCCGGACGGCTGGAAACGGGTCTCCAACGACATGATCGCGGAGGCCGGCGTCGACGTGCGGCTGCACTCCTGGTTCTCGCGCGCGGTGATGGACGGCAACCGCATCACCGGTGTGGTCTGCGAAACCAAGGCCGGCCGCCAGGCGATTTTGGGCGACGTGATCATCGATGCGACCGGCGATCTCGACGTTGCCGCCGCCGCAGGCTCATCCTTCATCCACGGCTCCTACATCCTCACGACCGTGTTTCGCCTGGGCGGCGTCGACACCGAAGCGGCCGAGCGGTTTCGATTTGAGGAGCCGGAAAAATACGCGCTGCTCGATCGGCAGGCAAAGCGGGTGATGGGCGGCTCCTGGGACCTGTGGTGGCTGAAGACGCCGCTGCCCGGCGTGGTCTGGTGCAACTGCCCGCACATGACCGGCCTCGATGGCCTGTCGGTCGAGGACATCACCAAGGCCGATTTCGAGGGACGCAAGCGCATCTATGCGCTGGTCGATTATGTCCGTGCCAACATGCCGGGCTTCGAATCTTGCTTTGTCATCGATGTCGCACCGCAGCTCGGCGTGCGCCAGACCCGGCTGCTCGACGGCGACTATGTCGTCACCAAGGACGACGTGCAGGACCGCGTGCATTTCCCCGATACGGTGGCGCGCGGGCGCGACTATTACACGCCCTACCGGTCCATGCTGCCGAAGGCGATCGAGGGCATGGTGGTGGCCGGCCGACACTACTCCGCGACGGAGTCGGCGCAAAAAATGTCGCGCGAGATTCCACCGTGCATGTCGATGGGGCAATCCGCCGGCGTCGCGGCCGCGCTCGCGGTCGCGTCCAACATTTCCCCGCGCGCGGTCTCGCCCGCGGCCATCTGCGCCAAAGTTCGGGCCCAGGGCGGCGATCCCGGAGACCGCCCGTCCGCCAATGCCAAAATCATGGAGAATGCCGCGTGACCGAGACCACAACCCTGCCGCTTGCCGGCATTCGGGTCATCGATTTCACCCAGGTGATGATGGGGCCCGTGGCCACCCAGATGCTGGCGGACTACGGCGCCGACGTGATCAAGATCGAGAAGCCCGGCACCGGCGACCTGTCGCGCACCGCGTTCCCGAACGATCCGGCCGGCCTGCTCGGCCCGGTGTTCTGTTCGCTCAATCGCAACAAGCGCTCGATCGTGCTCGACCTGCGCAAACCGGACGACCGCGAGGTGGTGCTCGGCCTGGTGCGGCGCTCCGACGTGGTGGTCAACAATTTCCGCTCCGGTGTGATGGAACGGCTCGGCTTCGGCTACGAAGATCTTATCAAGATCAATCCACGGCTCATCTATGCGGTCGGCACCGGCTTCGGCCTCACCGGCCCCAACAGCCACAAGGGCGGCCAGGACGTGCTGGCGCAGGCGATGAGTGGCGTGCTGTACCGGCGCTCCAACGAGAGCGATCCGCTCGCGGTGCTGGCAACCACCTTCGCCGACTACTCCGCGGGCATGCACATGGTGCAGGGCGTGCTGCTGGCGATTCTGCAGCGGGAGAAAACCGGACGCGGCCAGCGCATCGCGGTGTCGCTGCTGGATTCCATGCTGGCAGCGCAGACCCAGGAGGCGGCTGCGCACCTGATGCGCGGGCGCGAGGTGAACTGGGGCGCGATGCCGCTGTCCGGCGTGTTCCCGACCTCGGACGGCGCGCTGGTGATGGTCGGCGCCTTCAAGGCCGATCCGCTCGGCGACATCTCCAAGGCGCTGGGTCTCGATCATCTCGGCAAGGACCCGCGCTTTGCCAGCTTCGAAAATCAGGTGGCGAACAAGCCGGCCCTGCAGGCGATCTTCAAGGAGCGTTTCAAGTCCGGCACCATGGCGCACTGGCTGGCGCGGCTGGAAGAACAGGATTTGCTGTGCGCGCCGGTGCGCTCCCTCGCCGAAGCGCTGGCCGACGAGCAGACCGCCATCAACGAGATGATCATCGAGGCCGACGGCGACATCGAACGTATCAAGGTGATCGGCTCGCCGATCCATATGTCGGACGCGCCGGTGACAATCCGCACCGCCCCGCCCTCGCTCGGCCGCGACACCGATGCGGTCCGCGCCGAGCTGGGACGTGCGGCCAGCCAGGCAGCCGAATAATGCCGGTTCATGTCCATATCGCCGATCACGTCGCACGGGTGACGATCGACCGCCCGGAGGTGATGAATGCCGTCGACCAGGCGACCGAAAGGGAATTGCAGACGATCTGGTCGGAGATCGAGCAAAATCGCGATGTCCGCGCTGTCGTTCTGACCGGCGCCGGCGAGCGCGCCTTCTGCACCGGCGCCGACATGAAGGGCGGCAGCGGCGCATCGGGCCTGGAGTACTGGGCGATGCCGCGGCCGGGCGGCTTCGGCGGCATCGCCTTGCGCGACACCCTCGACGTGCCGGTGATTGCGCGGGTGAACGGGCATGCACTCGGCGGCGGACTTGAGATAATGCTGGGTTGCGACCTGGTGGTGGCCGCCGATCACGCCACCTTCGGGTTGCCGGAAGCGCGCGTCGGGCGCTTGCCGTTGGACGGCGGCATGGTGTTGCTGCAGCGACAGATTCCGCATCGCGCGGCGATGGGAATGCTGCTCACCGGCCGCCGCATCAAGGCCGACGAAGCGCTGCGCTTCGACCTGATCAACGAGGTGGTGCCGTCAGCCGGCCTCGACGCGGCGGTCGATCGCTGGCTGGGAGAAGTGCTGGCCTGCGCGCCGCTGTCGCTCCGGGCCATCAAGCAGGTCGCCCGCCGCACCGCGCAATTGACCGCCGCCGAAGCCCAGGCCCAGCGGCTGCCGGCCCTGGTAGAAGCCCTGAACTCGGTGGATTCGACAGAAGGCGTGCGGGCCTTTGTCGAAAAGCGCAAGCCGGTGTGGCAAGGGCGCTAAACCATGCCCTATGTCATCACCGATACCTGCATCGATGTGAAGGACAAGTCCTGCCTCCCGGCCTGCCCGGTGGACTGCATTTACGAGGGCGCGCGCACGCTCTACATTCACCCCGACGAGTGTATCGACTGCGGTCTGTGCGAGACCGTCTGTCCGGTCGCGGCGATCCATGCCGACGACCGGCTGCCCGAGGACCTGGTGATGTGGATCGCGGTGAACCGGGATTATTTCGGCGAGACGGTGAGCGCGCTGGGCTCGCCGCGCGGCGCCGACACGCGGACCACCCGGACGATCGATCACCCGCTGGTGGCGGCCCAGCCTGTACGAGGCGGTTGACGGCATGCACGCCGCAGCCCTCGCCTATTTCCGCGAGACGGCGCGACTGGGATCGATCCGCAAGGCAGCAGCCCATCTGAACGTTGCGGCAAGCGCCCTCAACCGGCAAATCCTGAAACTGGAAGAAGAGCTGGGAACGCCGCTGTTCGACCGCCTGCCCGGTGGCATGCGCCTGACCGCGGCGGGGGAACTCCTGCTGCGCCATGTGACGGCGACGTTCCACGATTACGATCGGGTGCGGACCGAGATCGACGACCTCAAGGAGGCGCGCTCCGGCCATGTCGCCATCGTCGCGGTGGACTCCTTGCTGGTTGATTTCCTGCCACGGACCATCGACCGCTTCCGCACCGATTTTCCGGCCGTCACTTTCACGATCTCGGCGGTCTCGCCGACGGACGTGCAAGGGCTGGTGGCGGACGGCAGCGCCGATATGGGTTTTACGTTCGTCGAGCGGACCGCGCGCTCCGTGCAATTCGTAGCTGAAATCGCGGCCCCGATCGGTGTCATCATGCCGGCCGACCATCCGCTCGCAGGCAAGCGCAGCATCACGTTCGAGGAGGCCGCCGCCTATCCTCTGCTGACGCCCGCCGGGCCATTGCCGCGCGCCGCCAATGTCGATCCGGAGTTCACCGCGTTCCGGGCCCGGCTGGTGCCGCGGATCACGTCCAATTCCATCCAGATGATCAAGCGCGGCATCCGGCTCGGCATGGGCATCGCCTTCTTCACCCGGCTCGGCTATCTCGAGGAAATCGAAAGCGGCGAACTGGTCTGGCGCGCCTTCGCCTCCGAGGCGATCAACACCGTGAAGATCGGCCTGCTGACGGCAACGGCACGTCCGCTCAGCGCGCCGGCCCGGCAACTGGTGCGAAGGCTGAGTGAGGATATTGCAAGGCTGCCGACGGGGTGAGGTGGGATCGGACCGACGCCCGTCCTGAGAGTATCACTCTGGATGATAGATGGCGGCTCATTACATTCAGCGTCATCCGCGGGCTTGACCCGCGGATCCAGCTTAAGCGCTCAATTCGTGTTGGGCCTGTCGAAGAAAGCTGGATTGCCGGGTCAAGCCCGGCAATGACGGAGTGGGGATGATACGCTGGGCAAACTAACTCACGCCGCGAGCGACGTATCCGCAGCCACGCCCAGCATCAAATTGAGGTTCTGCACCGCCGCCCCCGAGGCGCCCTTGCCGAGATTGTCGTAGGCCGCGATCAGCACGGCCTGGGCCGTCTGGTCGTTGGCGTAGACATGCAGGCGCATGCGGTTGGTGTTGTTGTACGCCTCGGGATTGATCGGAGCGGGATCGCCGAGCGGCGCGACCTCGACAAAACTGTCGGCGATGGCAACGTGATGATCGGCGATGGCGGCATGCAACTGCGCGCTGGTCGGCACGCGGGCGAGATGCCCCAGTTGCAGCGGCACGCTGACGATCATGCCCTGGGCGAAATTGCCGACCGCAGGCGTGAACAGCGGCGCGCGGCCGAGCTTCGCATAGGCCTGCAACTCGGGCAGGTGCTTGTGCTTCAGCGTCAGGCCATAGGGCAGATACTCGTTGGCATCCTCGCCCTTGCTTTCGTAGTCCTCGATCATGGTGCGACCGCCGCCGGAATAACCGGAGATGCCGTGCACGGTGACCGGAAAATCCGCCGGGATCAGCCCGCCTTCGACCAGCGGCCGCAGCGTGGCGATGGCGCCCTGCGGCCAGCAGCCGGGATTGGCGACGCGCTTGGCGGTGGCGATGGCGTGCGACTGCGACTTGTCCATCTCGGCAAAACCGTAGGTCCAGCCCTCGGCAACACGATAGGCGGTCGAGGCGTCGATCACCCGCGTGGTGTCGTTCTCGATCAGGCGCACACTCTCCTTCGCCGCCTCATCCGGCAGGCAGAGAATGGCGACATCAGCCGCATTGAGCAGGCGCTTGCGCTCATCGGTGTCCTTGCGCTTGTCGGGCGAGATGGTGAGCAGCTCGATATCGCGCCGGCCGGCCAGCCGCTCGCGGATCTGCAGCCCGGTGGTGCCGGCTTCGCCATCGATGAAGATCTTTGCGACCATGTGTTTCGCCTCGGCCAGGGAGTGAACGCAGGGGTGAAATAATACGTACTGCGCCGGTTCGCCACCACTATATCGCAGGCTTCATGACAGGGCGCAGACGCCACGGAAATACCGCTCGGATTCGTGGCCGTGCCGCATGCCAGTGTCCCGCCCGGCCCCCTGCCTGAGACCACCTGAAACCGCTATGGATTCAGTAGGATTGCCCGCAGCTCGCAGGACTTATCGATGCCCACCCCTACCGCCCTTCTGACATTCTCGCTGGTTGCGCTGGCCATGGTGCTGACGCCGGGCCCGAACATGATCTACCTGCTGTCGCGCTCCATCACCCAGGGCCCGATGGCCGGGCTGGTGTCGCTGGGCGGCGTCACGCTGGGCTTCGTGGTCTACATGCTCAGTGCCGCATTCGGCATCACCGCCTTCATGATGGCGGTGCCTTATGCCTATGACGCGCTGCGGCTCGCCGGTGCTGCGTATCTGCTGTATCTCGCCTGGCAAGCGCTGAAGCCGAACGGCCGCTCGCCGCTGCAGGTGACCAAGCTCAACATCGACAGCCCGCGCAAACTGTTCAGCATGGGTTTCCTCACCAGCCTGCTCAATCCGAAGATCGCCATGCTGTATCTGGCGCTGCTGCCGCAGTTCATCGAACCGGCGCACGGCAGCGTGCTGATCCAGTCGATCATGTTCGGCCTGATCCAGATCACGGTCAGTGTCAGCGTCAACGCCATGATTGCGCTCGCCGCCGGCTCCATCGCATTGTTTTTCGGATCGCGGCCGACCTGGCTGAAGCTGCAGCGCTGGGTGATGGGCACCGTGCTTGCGGCGCTGGCGGTGCGGATGGCGTTCGAGGCCCGCCGCGCATAACGCGGCTTTCAAACATATCCATCCGATATGAATATCGTCTGATCCATATATTAGACATAGGCTGAGGCCTGGCGTACCAATTTGTCAGCCGCCCGATATCATGGGCCGGCGGAGCACAGCATGGACGCAACCACCACCACCCCCGTCACCGCGACAGCGGAGCCGCCGACAGTCGGCGCGCTGTTCACGGGCTTCCTAGGCCTCGGCCTGATGGGCTTCGGCGGCGTGCTGCCGATGGCGCGGCGCATGATCGTGGAGGACAGGCGCTGGCTGACCGGCGCCGAGTTCACCGAGCTGCTTGGTCTCTGCCAGTTTCTCCCCGGCGGCAATATCATCAATCTCTCGGTGGCAATCGGGCTGCGCTTCCGTGGCCTCGCCGGCGCACTCGCAGCGCTGGTGGGATTGATCGCGGCGCCGACGATGATCGTGATCATGCTCGGCATGGTCTATGACCGTTTCCAGAACGATCCGCGCCTCCAGCATCTGTTCGCCGGCCTCGCGGCCGCCGCCGCCGGGCTGCTGGTTGCGACGGCGATCAAGATCGCGCTGCCGATCCGCAAGCGCCCCGTCGCCATCGTGATGGCGACGCTGTGCTTCATCGCCGTTGCCGTATTCCGCCTGCCGCTGCTGCCGACCATGGTGACGCTCGCGGTGCTGAGCATCTTCGCCACCTGGAGGCTGGAAACATGACCGCGGCTCTTGTCTCGCTGGCCATCATCTTCGCGCAGCTGTCGCTGCTCGCGTTCGGCGGCGGCAACACCATCCTGCCGGAAATGCAGCGCCAGGTGGTGGACGTGCATCACTGGATGTCGGCCCGTGACTTCTCCGCGATGTTCGCGCTGGCCCAGGCCGCGCCCGGCCCCAACATGATGGTGGTGACGCTGGTGGGCTGGCATGTGGCGGGATGGCCCGGCGTGCTGGTGACATCGCTGGCGAAGTTCGGCCCGAGTTCCATCCTCACCGGAATCGTGATGCAGGTGTGGGAACGCTTCAAGGATCATCCCTGGCGCCGGATCGTGCAGGCGGGCCTGGTGCCGATGACGGTGGGCCTGGTGGCCGCCAGCGCCCTGCTGATCGCGGAAGCCTCCGACCATGAATGGATCCTGGTCGCGATCACCGCCGCCGGCGCGCTGGTCACGCTCACCACCCGCATCCATCCGCTGTGGGTGCTGGCGGGCGGCGCCCTGATCGGATTGAGCGGAATCGGGCTTTCCTGACACCGAATCCCTGAAATCGCTGGGATTTCGGCCTCCTTCGACTGTTGACGGGGGTGCGGAAGCTCTGGAATTACCCGGCCGGCCCCGGTAAGACTCCCAAAATCCTGGAGTCGCTCCGTGTCCAAGTCCGCCGCCCGCGCTCGCCTCGCCGACATCATCGCCAAACGCTCGTTCGGGCGCGGCGAGATCACCCTGGCTTCCGGCCGCAAGAGCGACTTCTACTTCAACCTGAAGCCGACGATGCTCGATCCCGAGGGCGCGTCGCTGCTGGCGGAACTGACCTTCGAAGCGCTCAAGGACGACGAGCTGGACTATGTCGGCGGCCTGGAAATGGGCGCGGTGCCGCTGGCCGGCGCCATCGCCCAGCTCTCCTGGATGCGCGGACATCCGATCGCCGCCTTCTTCGTGCGCAAGAAGCCGAAGGAACACGGCGCCAAGCTCGGCGTCGAGGGGCTGGCCAAGGGCGAGAGCCTGGAAGGCAAGCGGGTGGTGATCGTGGAAGACGTCACCACCACCGGCGGTTCCGCCATCAAGGCGGCGGAGGCCGTGCGCGATGCCGGCGGCATCATTGCCCTGGTGATCACCATGGTCGACCGCGAAGAAGGCGCCACCGACACCTTCCGGGACGCCGGCATTCCCTTCCGTTCGCTCTACAAGGCCAGCGAGTTCCTCAAGGGTTGAGACGGCGCGATGTGCTGCGGCGCGTGGTCACGCTCGCCGGGACGTGCTTTGCGATCCGTCAACATCTTTGCTAGGGGGCTGAATCTCCACGGGATCACCATCATGCCGCAACGGCTGACCGCCGCCCTCCTCGTATTGCTCTTGCTGTGCCGTCCGGCAGCGGCCGCCGAACTCGACGGCGCGCGGCTGGCGTGGCCATGGGCGCTGCCGTTCGCCGGCATCCTCCTGACCATCGCGACGGGGCCGCTGCTGTTCAAGCGGATCTGGCATCATCATTACGGCAAGTTCGCGCTCGCCTGGGGCGCGGCGACGCTGCTGCCGCTGGCGCTGTGGCATGGATGGCCCGCGGCGGCGGCGGCATTCATCCATGCGGCGCTCGCCGAATATCTCAGCTTCATCGTGCTGCTGTTCGCGCTCTATGTGGTGGCCGGCGGGATTCTGGTCACCGGAAATCTGCGCGGCACGCCGCTGGTCAACACCGTGCTGCTGGCGTTCGGCACGTTGATCGCCAGCGTGGTCGGCACCACCGGCGCCGCGATGATCCTGATCCGGCCGCTGCTGCGCGCCAACGAGCACCGGCCATCGAACGCCCATGTGGTGGTGTTCTTCATCTTCCTGGTCTGCAACATCGGCGGCGCGCTGTCGCCGCTCGGCGACCCCCCGCTGTTCATCGGCTTCCTGCGCGGGGTCGATTTTTTCTGGACCACACAGCACCTGTGGGGCCAGACCCTTGCGGTCAGCGTCGCCGTGCTCGCCATCTTCGTCGCCTTCGACGTGGTGCTGTCGCGGCGCGAGGGCGCGGCCGGCAACGGCGCCGATATCAATCTGCAGGTGCACGGCCTGATCAACCTGTTGCTGATCGCGCTGATCATCGCCGCGATCCTGGGATCCGCGATCTGGAAGCCCGGGATCGTGTTCGACATCTACGGCACCGACGTGGAACTGCAGAACCTGCTGCGCGACGGCGTGCTGGTGCTGATCGCGCTGCTGTCGCTGTGGCTGACGCCTGACGAGCACCGCGAGGCCAACGGCTTCAGCTTCGAGCCGATCCGCGAGGTGGCGATCCTGTTCGCCGCAATCTTCGTCTGTATCATCCCGGTGCTGGCGATGCTGCAGGCCGGCCCGGACGGCCCGTTCGCAAGCCTTTTGGCGGCGGTGACCACACCGGACGGCCAGCCGCGCAACGTCATGTATTTCTGGCTGACCGGCGCGCTGTCCGGCTTCCTCGACAACGCGCCGACCTATCTGGTGTTTTTCGGCCTCGCCGGCGGCGATGCCGAGCGCCTGATGACCACGCTGGCGCCGACGCTCGCGGCGATCTCGATGGGCGCGGTCTACATGGGCGCGCTGACCTATATCGGCAATGCGCCCAACTTCATGGTGTATGCCATCGCCACCGAACGCGGCGTGCCGATGCCCGGCTTCTTCGGCTACATCGTCTGGTCGGTGGTGA
Source organism: Bradyrhizobium prioriisuperbiae (assembly GCF_032397745.1). Lineage (NCBI taxonomy): Bacteria > Pseudomonadati > Pseudomonadota > Alphaproteobacteria > Hyphomicrobiales > Nitrobacteraceae > Bradyrhizobium > Bradyrhizobium prioriisuperbiae. The sequence goes on along the minus strand of NZ_CP135921.1, from coordinate 2,828,845 downwards.
TCCTGGGCCCGGTGTTCGTGGTCCTGTCGCTGCTCGGCGTGTAGCCCGCGTTTGACTTCAATCGCCCGATTGGCGACCTTGCGGCGGGGGCTTCTCGCATGACTCACGCCGCATCACAGATCTATTTCGGACTCAATCCGATGTGGGTCTCGACCTGCATCCTGCTGATCACCTACGCGCTGATCATGACCGAAAAGGTCAATCGCGCGATCGTGGCGCTGCTCGGCGCCGGCCTGATGGTGATTGTCGGCGTGTTCGACCAGAACGAAGCCTTGAAGGGCGTCGACTGGAATACACTCGGCCTGCTCACGGGCATGATGATCCTGGTCTCGATCTCGCGCCGGTCCGGCATGTTCCAGTATGTCGCGGTCAGGGCGGCCCAGCTGGCCCGGGCCCATCCCGCCGGCATCCTGCTGCTGCTGCAGATCACCACCGCGGTGCTGTCGGCGCTGCTCGACAACGTCACCACCGTGCTGCTGGTGGTGCCGGTGACGCTTGCGATCGCGCGGCAGCTCGACGTGCCGCCCTACCCGTTCCTGTTCGCGGAAATCTTCGCCTCCAACATCGGCGGCACGGCGACGCTGATCGGCGATCCGCCGAACATCCTGATCGGCTCGCAGGCCGGCCTCGCCTTCAACGACTTCGTCGTCCATCTGGCCCCCGTCATCCTCGTGGTGATGGCGGTGCAAACCCTGATCATCCACCTGCTGTGGGGCCGGCGCATGCATGCCGCGCCCGAGGCCGAAGCCCGCGTGATGGCCATGACGGCCAACGACAGCATCGAGGACTGGCGGCTGCTCAAGCAGGCGTTGGTCGTACTGACCGTCGTCATGCTGGGCTTCGTGTTCGCCCGCCAATTGCACCTCGAGCCCGCGACCATCGCCATGCTCGGCGCCGCGGTGCTGATGCTGCTCGACAACTGGACGCACCACTCGGAGAAGGCGGCGCAGAATATCCACCAGACCTTCAGCGATGTGGAATGGATCACGATCTTCTTTTTCATCGGCTTGTTCATCGTGGTGCATGGCGTCGAGGTTGGTGGCCTGCTGACGCTGTTCGCCACCAAGCTGGTGGCGGCGACCGGCGGGCAGATGTCGACTGCGGGCTATGCCATCCTGTGGGCGTCCGCGGTGCTGTCGGCGCTGGTCGACAACATCCCGTTCGTCGCCACCATGATCCCGCTGATCAAGACCATGGCGCCGGCCTTCGGCGGCGCGGATCAGATCCAGCCGCTGTGGTGGTGCCTGTCGCTCGGCGCCTGCCTCGGCGGCAACGGCACGCTGATCGGCGCATCGGCCAATCTCACCGTCGCCGGCCTTGGTGATCGCAACGGCGTGCCGTTCAGGTTCCTGACCTACACTTTGTATGCGTTCCCGATGATGCTGCTGTCGGTCGCGATCAGCCACGTTTATCTCTGGTGGCGTTACTTCTGAGCGTCTTGATGTCGGCTCCATGACACCGCCTGCTCACCGCTCGTTTACCATCTTGCGATAGCGTCGCCGCGCCGGGCCACATATCCGGCGCGTGGATGGGTGACGCTGGTGGGACGTGTGATGTCAGGGTTTGGGCGCCGGATGGCGCTGATCGGTGCGGTGGCGATGGTTCTCGCCGGCATCGCGTTCGATTCCGCATCGGCCGGATTTTTCGATTTCCTGTTCAATGGCGGCGACAACCGTCGCGCGCCGCAGTCCAACACCTTCGATCCGTTCGGCCTCAACACCCCGCCGCCGGCTGCACCCGCGCCACGCGCCGATGCCGGTCGCGGCGGCAGCAGCGGCTACTGCGTGCGCAGCTGCGACGGGCGTTATTTCCCGGTGCAGGGGCGCGGCGGCTCGACGCCGGCACAGATGTGCCAGGCGTTCTGTCCCGCGAGCCCAACCAAAGTGTTCTTCGGCAGCAACATCGACGGCGCGGTGGCCGCCAATGGCGAGCGTTATGCCGACAGCGACAATGCGTTCGCCTATCGCAAGGCGCTGAAGGCCGACTGCACCTGCAACGGCCGCGACCCGACCGGGCTCGCACCGGTCGATGTGTCACTGGATACGACCTTGAAGGCCGGTGACGTGGTCGCGACCTCCGATGGCCTGTTCGCCTATTCCGGCATCCGGCTCGGCATCAACCAGGCGCCGGAGTTCACGCCGGTCGCCGACTATCCGGGATTGACCGCGAACGTCCGCGCCAAGCTCGGCGAAATGAAGGTCGCGCCGGTGAGTGCCGACGTGATCGACCCGACCGCGGCGCCGGACACCGCACCCGCAGCGCCGGCCCCGACCAATGTCGTGCCGAAGACGCCGGCGTCGAAACAGAAGCGCGCGGATATCGATTGATTGTTGATCGAGTCTCTGGATCGGATCGCGCCGCGACACGCGTGACGCCGATATCCCTGATCGCAAGCCGATAGCCGCGATCAGCGTTCCACCGCGGGCGGCCACAACCGCTGACGTTCACCGCCGACAACGCGCGCGAGTTCGGCGGGCAGCCGGTCGAGAACGGTGTCCCATGCATGGGGCCTGGCCTGACGGAACAGCCGCATGGTCGGGTACCACGGGCTATCCTCCCGATCGCACAGCCAGCGCCAGTCCAACGCATACGGCAGCATCACCCAGACCGGACGGCCGAGCGCGCCGGCAAGATGGGCGACCGACGTATCCACCGTGATCACCAGATCGAGCGCACCGATCACTGCAGCCGTGTCGGAAAAATCACCGAGCGCAGACGCAAGATCGGTGATGGCGCTCCCAAACCGCGCCAGCACCGGACCATCCGCCGGGCGCGGCTCCTTCTGCAGGCTGTGGAGCCGCACGCCGGGGAGCATGAGTCGCGGCAGCACCTCCTGCGCCGACAGCGAGCGCTGCCGATCTCCCTTGTGCCTGGGATTGCCCGCCCACACCACCCCGACGTTCAGGGGCGCCGCGCCGATGGCCCGCTGCCAGACCAGGAGCCTGGCCGGATCGGGATGGAGATAGGGAACATTCGCTGGAATGGTGTCCAGCGTGGTGCCGAGCACGCGCGGCAGGCTCATCAACGGCAAGTGCAGATCGAACGGCGGCAACGGTTCGCCGCGGGCCACCACCGCAATGCTCAACGCGTTGCGCAACAGGGAGGCGATCGCGGGCTGGACCTGCAGCACGACCGAACCGCCCATCGCGGCAACAGCCGGGACATAGCGCACAAACTGCAGGGCGTCGCCAAGTCCGTATTCGGCGTGCAGCAGCAACGTGCGGCCGGCCAGGGCCTCACCCTGCCACTGCGGCTGCTCGAACGTGGCGTCGCCGTCGGACAGGGCCTTGGACCGGCTGCGCCACTCGTACTCCTGGAACCCACCGGGCAGATCGCCGGTCATTAGCAGGAAATGCGCATAGTTGTAGTGGGTGAGCGGATCGTCCGGACTGAGCTCGACGGAGCGACGCGCCGCCGCCAGCGCGTCATCGATCCGGCCAAGATTGCGCAGGGCGACCGCGAGGTTGGCATAGCCCTTGGAATAAGCGGGATCGGCGGCGATGGCGCGGCGATGGGCGGCAGCAACCGCCTCGAAATCATTCCGGGCTTCCAGGGCGATGCCGAGATTGGTGTGCGCGGGCGCGTAATTCGGATCGAGCGCAATGGCGAGCTGGCAGGCCGTGATCGCGTCCTCGAACTGGTTGAATTGATTCAGGCAGGCACCGAGATTGTTGAGGATCACCGGATCGTCCGGCTGCAGCGCGCAGATCCGCCGATACGTTCGCAGCGCCTCATCGAGCTGTCCCAGCTCATGCAGGACCAGGCCCGTGAGCTTGAGCGCCTCGACATGATCCGGCGCCAGCGCCGTCGCGCGGCGGTAGAGTTCGACGGCCTCCACGAGCTCGTCCTTGTGATAAAATGCCGCTCCCAGCTTGCAGTGGAGATCGGGATCCTGCGGGCGCAGCGTGAGGGCATGCCGATAGGCCGCGACGGCATCGTCGATCCGGTCGAGGGCGAGCAGCACCTGGCCCAGAACGACATGGCCGTCGACCTCGGCCGGCTGCAGCGAGACCGCCCGCAAGCCCGCCGCCAGCGCCTCGTCTGGCCGGCTGGCCCGGCAGAGCGCCAGCGCGAGATTGCGATGACCGGCCGCGAACGCCGGTTGCAGCTCCACGGTGCGCCGGTAGGCATCGATCGCGTCATCGAGCTCGCCCAGGTCCATCAGGACATTGCCCAGATTGAGCAGGGCGTCGCGGGCGGACGGATCACGCGCCACGATATCGCGATAGACGCCAGCCGCCTCGTCGCGCCGGTCCTGCCCGGCCAGGGCGATCGCCAGATTGAAATACGCCCGAAGCAGATCGGGGGCGAGCGCGATGGCCCGACGATAGGCCACCTCGGCTTCATCGAACCGCGCGAGATCGCTCAGCGACACGCCGAGCTTGACCCAAAGGCCGGCGTCGTCCGGACGCAGCGTCACGCTGCGCTGGAAGGCCACTGCCGCGCCCTCGCGCTCCCCCTTCACCGCGAGCGCATCGCCCAGCGTCGCAAAGGCCTGCGCATTGTCAGGATCGAGATTGAACACCCGGTTCAGCAGGACGGCGCCCTCCGCCGCCCGGTCCGTGACAAAGGCGATGACAGCGGCAAGATGCAGGGCCTGCACATGATCGGGATTCGCTAGCAGGAAGCTGCCGCACAACGCGCCGGCCTCGGCCGTCCGGCCCGACTCGAAATGCGTGATGGCTTCTCTCAAAGCCCGATTGCCGGCATCGCTCATTCCGTCGTCCCGATCCCCGTTCCTGAACGGGGGTTAAACGGACGACGCGACGAATTCCGGCACAACTCAATCGGCGCTGTCGCGGAGTGCCGGCTCGACCTGCCGCAGGAACGAGCGCTCCTCACCGAGGATCAGGCGCTCCTGCTCGGCGGCGTTGAAGTTCGCCTGCCCCTCGGGATCCGCGCGCAGCCGCGCGCGATAGGCCTCATAGCTCGCGAGCGAGTCGAACGAGATCAGCCCATAGGCGATATTGTTGGTGCCTTCGTGCGGCATCCAGTAGCCGATCAGATCGCCGCCGCAGGCCGGAATGATCTGAAGCCAGCGGCGTGCATAGGCTTCGAACGCCGCCCGCTTGAACGGATCGATGCGGTAGCGGATGAACACGGTGATGGTCATGGCGGCCTCGCTGCACGATGGAAATCGCGGCGAGCCTATCCCGCGGCCGGGTCACGATGCTTCGGCCCATGTCGAAGTATTCGAAGCGTCGAAGGAATCCGGTCGGCTCTCCCAGCACAAGTCGACCCCTGGTTTATCCCTTTGGTTTATCCCTTTGAGACCAGGTGGTCAGCTTCCGAGTTGAACGGTCCGATCGAGGGCCGCGGCAAAACCGTTGAGGGAGGCATTGAAGATGACGGCTTGACCACCATTGACGTTCTGCGCGGCGACGGTCAGCGTCTTGGCCCTGCTCATGGCGTCGGTAACGACCGGGGGAAAGGACACCGGCAGCAAGCAGCCTTGCGGCGCGCACGTGGAAAAACGCTCCTGCTCCAAATCCTTGCCATCGAGCTTGAGGGTGGCACCGGCGTTCAGCTCGAGCCCAAATGGCATCAGAATGTTGCCTTCGGTCTTTCCATTCCTGGGAAGGAGTTCGATGGCGAAGATACGTTGGCCGGTTTCCTTGGCGTTTTGCGTCTGACTGAGGGTGCAGAGCTTCACACCGTTGTCGAGCACGCATCTGACAATCCAATCACCGTAAGTCTCGATGATCGAGGAAGCCCCATTGGGAAGCTGTGCGGCCGGCACCACACCTTCCGAGACCGGCGTCCGGCCCTGCACTTGCGCCGGACCGTTTGACTCGATGTTTTGAGGGCGTCCGACGGGCGTCACGCCGTACGACGGCGGAGCGGAAACCGCACCTGCCGCGATTTCCGACTCATTGGAGAGGTCCGGGGTTCGAGCGGCTTTCACTGCACAGATATCAGCAACGAGGAAGAGAGCGACAACGACGCCGAAATAACGCCGTACTGAGTTCGCTCCAGCCGCGTCAGATAAATTGCGAAATCCAATGCCTTGGATCGGGTCAGCTTTCGGCGTGTTTTGTCGCTCCATTTCCAGCACGGCGAAATTTGGCCTGGCTACGTCCTGCGATATCTCAGACACCCCACTTGCCTCGCCAGTTTCACTGCCCAATATGAGTGGGAAACATTCCCACGATGGATAGTTATCCTGCCGAACCTGATGATGCAAGAGATTATCGCCGCCGGTGGCGCTCGCGCTGACCACCAACAAACCTCGCGTTCGTCCAGCTCAGGCTATGGCTGCGCCTTCAGTCGAAGACTCCGGCGAGCTTTATCCGGGGTCACGATACTTCGACCGATATCGAAGTATCCGGGACATTGAGCGATGGCCGGGCGGCCCGGCCCGCGTTAAGATCGCGCCATGAAAACAGGTCCCGACATTGCGCTGCTCGGCTCCCTGATCGGCGATCCGGCGCGCGCCAACATGCTCACCGCGTTGATGGGCGGCAAGGCACTGACCGCAACAGAACTGGCGCAGGAAGCCGGCATCACGCCGCAGACCGCGAGCTCGCACCTGGCGAAGCTCGAAAGCGGCGGCCTGCTCACGCCGGAGAAGCAGGGCCGCCATCGCTATTTCCGCATCAGCGGCGAAGAAGTGGCCGATGCGCTGGAAGCGCTGATGGGACTGGCGGCCTATGCCGGCCACAACCGCGTTCGCACCGGGCCGAAGGACCCGGCGATGCGCCAGGCCCGGGTCTGCTACGACCATCTCGCCGGCGATCGCGGCGTGCAGATGTTCGACCATTTGACCCGGCGCGGCCTGATCTCGTTCGACGACGCGCTGCTGGCGCTGACAACGAAGGGCCGCCGTTTTGCCGAGGATTTCGGCATCGATCTCACCACCATCGGGGCCTCGCGCCGTCCCTTGTGCAAGGCCTGCCTCGACTGGAGCGTGCGGCGCAACCACCTCGCCGGCGCGTTCGGCGCCGCTTTGCTCAACCGCTTCTATGATTTGAAGTGGGCCCGGCGGGAAAAGGATTCTCGCGTGGTCAGCTTCAGCCGCCGCGGTTCGGACAAGTTCGACGAGATGTTCGGCAGCCCAAGGCGATAGGGGCCTGCCGCCCGTCAGCCGACACGCTACCGCAAGCTTTCCGGCTGCATGCCTTGCACCATCTGGCACAGACCGCCATTGTTGAATTCCGGTTCCGGAACGGCAATGGCCATCCCGCGTTTTCGTTTCGGACCGCGATCGGCGAGAGCGAGGACGTGCCTTGGCTGCCAAGAAACCATCCGCCAAAAAATCTCCCGGGAAGCCGGCCGGCAAGACAGTGGCGGCCAGGACGACGGCGCGCAAGAATCTCGATGTCTATCGCGCCAAACGCGACTTCACCAAGACCGCCGAACCCAGTGGTGACGCCCGCATTGCGACCGCGCCGCAACTGCGATTCGTGATCCAGAAACATGACGCCACGCGGCTGCATTACGACCTGCGGCTGGAGCTCGACGGCGTGTTCAAGTCCTGGGCGGTGACGCGTGGCCCCTCGATCGATCCGCACGACAAGCGGCTGGCGGTGGAGGTGGAAGATCATCCGCTGGACTATGGCGACTTCGAAGGCACCATTCCCAAGAACCAGTACGGTGGCGGCACCGTGCAGATCTGGGACCGCGGCTACTGGCTGTCCAACGATCCGCACAAGGGGTTGGCCAAGGGCGACCTCAAATTCGCCCTCGCCGGCGAGCGGCTGCAGGGCGAATGGGTGCTGGTGCGCATGAAGGGCGACCGCTTCGGCGGCAAGCGCACCAACTGGCTGCTGATCAAGCACCGCGACCCCTATTCCAAAGTCGGCGACGCCGACGGCATTCTGGACGAGGACACCTCTGCCGCCTCCGGGCGCACCATCGCGGAGATCGCCGCAGGCGGCGGCCCCAAGCCCAAGCCGTTCATGCTGAAAAGAGCCGAGGTGGCGTCGGACGCGGTGTGGGATTCGAACCACGGTCTTGCCGCGGAGGCGCGGGCCACATCGACAAAGTCCAGCAAGACCGCCTCCCGCAGCAAGACAGCGCAAGCCAACGGCAAACACGCGCCGATGCCGGACTTCATCGAACCGCAGCTGTGCAGCCCGGTCGACAGCGCTCCCTCCAGTGAGGGCTGGGTGCACGAGATCAAGTTCGACGGCTATCGCCTGCAATTGCGCGTCGCAGACGGCGGCGCCAGGCTGCTGACCCGCAAAGCCCTCGACTGGACCGACAAATTCGGGACCATCGCCAAACACGCGGCCAAGTTACCCGACGCCATCATCGACGGCGAAGTGGTGGCGCAGGGGAAGGACGGCAAACCGAACTTCTCCGCACTGCAGGCCGCGCTCTCCGAGGGCCACGACGGCAAGCTGATGTTTCTGGCATTCGACCTGCTGTTCGCGGACGGCGAAGACCTGCGTAAGTCGCCGCTGACGGACCGCAAGGAGCGCTTGCAGCAGCTCATTGATGCGTTGCCCGCGACCGCCCGCAAATCCATCGGCTATGTCGAGCATTTCGACATCGATGGCGGATCCATGATGGAGGCGGCGCGCCGGGACGGCCTGGAGGGCGTGATCTCCAAGCGCGCCGATGCGCCATATCGCTCTGGCCGCACCGACACCTGGACCAAGGCGAAAATCCGCATCGGGCATGAAGTCGTGATCGGCGGCTGGAAAACCACCGCCGGCAAATTCCGCTCGCTGATGGCCGGCGTGTATCGCGAGCATGGCCGGGATCGGCATCTCGCTTTCACCGGCCTGGTCGGCACTGGTTATGGGCAGGACACGATCAAGCAACTGATGCCGCACCTCAAGGCGGCGGCGGCTTCGAAAAGCCCGTTCGGCGGCAAGGATGCCCCGAAAGGCGGGCGTGATATCCACTGGCTGACACCGACACTGGTGGCCGAAATCGAGTTTGCCGGCTGGACCGATGGCGGCAACGTCCGACAGGCCGCCTTCAAGGGACTGCGCGAGGACAAATCCGCGGACGAGGTGGTGGCGGAAGAGCCGGTGACGGCGGCGCCGCCGCGGATGGATAAGTCTGCTTCGCGACCGGCTTCACGCACGAACGGCAAATCACATCCCGCGCAACGCCGAGCCCCGGCGACCAAATCCTCCAAGGACAATGCCGTGGTGATGGGCGTCACCATTTCCAAACCCGACAAGCCGCTGTGGCCCGACGCTGATGACGGCGAGCCGGTGACCAAGCGCGATCTCGCCGACTACATGGCCGCCGTCGGCGACTGGCTGCTGCCCCATATCGCCGGGCGTCCCTGCTCCATTGTCCGCGCGCCTGACGGCATCGGCGGCGAGACGTTCTTCCAGCGCCATTCCATGAAGGGCATGTCGGAACATCTCACCGAGGTGAAGGTCGCCGGCGACCGGCAGCCGTATCTGCAGATCGATGAAATCGAGGGGCTTGTGGCAGTGGCGCAAACGGGGGGCCTCGAGCTGCATCCCTGGAACAACGCACCAGGCGACCCGCAGATGCCGGGCCGGCTGGTGTTCGATCTCGACCCCGCCCCCGATGTGGATTTTTCGGCTGTGATCGATGCCGCCAAGGAGATGAAGCAGCGGCTGGCAAAACTCGATCTCGAGAGTTTCTGCAAGACCACCGGCGGCAAGGGTCTGCACGTGGTGGTGCCGCTGCTGACCGGCAAACGCGATGCGGTGAACTGGCAGGAAGCCAAGGCCTTCGCCCAGGAGGTCTGCCGGCAGATGAGCGACGACAGCCCCGACCTCTATCTGATCAACATGGCGAAGAAGCTGCGCGACGGCAAAATCTTCCTCGACTATTTGCGCAACGACAAGATGGCGACCGCGGTCGCCCCCCTGTCACCGCGTGCGCGCAAGGGCGCCACCGTGTCGATGCCGGTGACCTGGGCGCAGGTCAAAGCCGGGCTCGATCCCACACGCTTCACCATTCGCACCGTGCCGGCGCTGCTCGGCAAGAGCAAGGCGTGGGATAGTTACGACAAGGCGGCGGGATCGCTGAAGGCGGCGCTCGCGCATTTTCTTTAATCGCCGCTAAAGGCACAACGCATACGCGAGCGATACGCGCTCCCGCTCGCGGGGAGAGGTGAAGCCCGGACGCTGAGCAGCCGCTTCAATTCTCATGATGCCTTAAAGCCCGCGCGCGCCGCTGTCCCATTCGCCGCTGTCGGGGCGGGGTTCGAGAAAAATCTCGCGCAGTGTCATTCGCGCGTCCGCAGCAGCCCTTCGGCAGCGTTCGATCCATTCAGCGAGGGTACGTTCGCGCTCTTTTCCCGGGGGCACACGAACGCGCGCGTGGGGTGGCTGCCAGTTCTCGGAGGCCATGACACGATCTCCTCTGATGTCATCGGCCGCTGTTATGAAGCGGTTTCGCGTTGTAAATAATCAGCTATTCATGCAAGTTATTGTTACGCTTTCTGCAAGGATGACGAGCATGGACTATGTGCGCGCGATCAATGTTTTTCTGCGCACGGTCGACGGCGGCAGCCTGACCGCGGCGGCGCGCAAGCTCGGGGTGTCGTTGGCCTCCGTCAGCCGCGAACTGTCGGCGCTGGAGGCGCATCTGGGATGCGCGCTGTTCGTGCGCTCCACGCGCTCACTGGCGCTGACAGAACACGGCCACCTGTTTCAAGAACGTGCACGCAAGATCGCCGGCGACATCCGTGACGCCGAGCTCGCGCTGCGCCCGGTCACGCTGGAGGCCAGCGGCCATATCCGGGTCACGGCGCCATCGCTGCTGGGGCGGCATCTGCTGGTGCCGATCCTGCCGGACTTCCTGAAGGCCCACCCAAAAGTTCAACTCGACCTGACGCTGCGGGATCGCGACCCCGACTGGATCGAGGATGGCATCGATGTCGGCCTCCATATCGGCTCGCTCAGTGATTCGGCGCTGCTCGATCGCAAGCTCGGCACGATCCGGATCGTGACCTGCGCGGCGCCAACTTATCTGCGCCGGCATGGATCGCCTGATACCCCGCACCAGTTGCGGCAGCATGACTGCCTGGTGTTCGCCGTCGATCCCAACGACCTGACCTGGCGTTATCAACTCAGTGCCAACGCCAGGACCGCGGTGCGCGTCAACGTCCGGTTTCGCGCCAACACCCTGGAGGCGGTGGTCACCGCAGCGCTCGCCGGCGTTGGCCTGGTGCGGGCGCCGCTGTGGTATGTCGCCGACCATGTCAAAGCCGGCCGGCTGACGCTGGTGCTGGAAAAATACGAACGCCCCGCGTCGGTGGTGCACGCGCTGTTTCCGGCCTCCCGCGCCCGGCTCCCGGCCGTGCGGGCCTTTATCGACTTGCTGGCCGCACGGCTGGTGCTGAAGGGTGACGCCAAGCCCGATGCCCGGAAGCGCGGGCCGGTCAGGCGTCACCAGCGCTGAGTTCAGCGATCACTTGCTGAGGGCAACAACAGCCGCCCGCGCGGCAGCGGCAATCGTAGCGTTGCGCTTCTCGCTCGGCACTTTTGCCTGGGTCAGATAGACCGAGATGATGACCGGCGCCCGCTGCTGCGGCCAGATCACGGCGACATCGTTGGACGTTCCGTTCTCGCCGCTGCCGGTCTTGTCGCCGACCCGCCAGCCCGCGGGCAGGCCGGCGCGGATGCGCGTATCGCCGGTTGTGTTGGCGACCAGCCAGGCGATCAACTGATCGCGCGACGCCGGCGACAACGCCTTGCCCAGTGTCAACGCTTGCAGATCGAGCGCCATGGCCTGCGGCGTGGTGGTGTCGCGCACGTCGTCCTCCTGCCCTTCGTTGAGATCGGGCTCGACACGATCGAGCCGCGTCACCAGATCGCCGAGGGTGCGGGCAAATGCCGTGACCTGCGGAGGGCCGCCGAGACTCGCCACCAGCAGGTTGGCCGCGGTGTTGTCGCTCTGCGCGACGGCGGCTTCGCACAACTCCGCCACCGACAAGCCGTCTCCACCGGTGTGTTGCTTGGTGACGGGCGAATACGGCACGAGATCCGAGGCACTGAAGCGGATGCGGCGCCCCAGTGTTTCCTTGCCGGCATCGACGCGCTCCAGAACGGCCGCGGCCGCCAGCAGCTTGAAGGTGCTGCACATGGCAAAACGTTCGTCGAGCCGGTGCCCGATCACCGCACCGGTTGCGGTATCGAGCACCGCCACACCCAGCCGTCCCGTGCTGCCGGCTTCCAGTTTCTTCAGTTCCGCCACAAATGTTTCGGTCGCGGTAGCCGCGTGAGCGCGCGATCCGATCAGCGCGCTGCCCGCAAGAGCCGCGCCGGCCATCACAATGTCCCGTCTATTCAACATCTCGATTCGTCCTTGTCTGCCCCGGCGGCAAATTGTGGGGGACCGCCGAACTTGACAAACGATCAATCGTCGGAGGAGACATTAGAAAAATTTGGGTCAAAACATGCGATCATCACATTTGCCCCTGAATGCGCTGCGCGCCTTCGAGGCCTCGGCACGACAGCTGTCCTTCACCCGCGCCGGCCTCGAACTGCGGGTGACGCAGGCCGCGGTCAGCCACCAGGTCAAAAGCCTGGAGGATATTCTCGGCGTGCAATTGTTCCGCCGGCTGCCGCGCGGCCTGGCGCTGACCGACGAGGGACAGGCGCTACTACCGGCGATCTCGGATTCGTTCGACCGCATCCGCGCCACCCTCGATCGCTTCGCGGACGGTTATCTTCGCGACGTCATCACCGTCGGTGTGGTGGGCACGTTTGCGACCGGGTGGCTGCTGCCGCGCCTGAAGGCGTTCGAGGACGCATTTCCGCGCATCGACTTGCGGCTGCTGACCAACAACAACCGCGTCGACATCGCCGGCGAAGGCCTCGACTTCGCCATTCGCTTCGGCGATGGCTCCTGGCATGGCACCGAGGCGATCAAGCTGTTCGCCGCGCCGCTGACGCCGGTATGCGCACCGAAGATCGCGAAAAAGCTGCGGCGCCCGACCGATCTCAAACGCGAGGTATTGCTGCGCTCCTACCGGCCGGACGAGTGGCCGCAATGGTTCGCCGCCGCCGGCCTGGTCAGCCCGACCATCAAGGGCGCGATGTTCGATTCCTCCATCATCATGGCGGAAGTCGCCGCGCGCGGCTCCGGCGTGGCGCTGCTGCCCGCCAGCATGTTCAGCGAGGAGTTGAAACAGGGACGGCTGGTGCGCCCGTTCAAGATCGAGACCTATACCGGCGACTACTGGCTGACGTCATTGCGCAGCAAGCGGCAATCGGCGGCGATGTTGGCGTTCCGGGATTGGCTGGTGGGTGAGGTGGGGAAGGATGGGCGGGGATAGGCGGCCTCGCCTCAAAAAATTACGCCTGAGCTCCAACAACGTGGCAAAAACAAAAAGGGGCGGCTCACCGAGCCGCCCCTTTTGCATTCGGTGCTGTTGCTGAGCCTCACTCTGCCGCCAGCTTGACCTCGGGGGCGGCGGCGCGGACTTCGGCATCGACCTTGGCTTCGAACTTGGCGAAGTTCTTCTGGAACATGGCGACCAGGCCGCGTGCGGTCTTGTCGAACTCGGCCTTGTCCTTCCAGGTGTTCACCGGATCCAGAATGTCGCTGGGCACGCCGGGCAGTGCGGTCGGCACCGCAAAACCGAAATACTTGTCGGTGCGGAATTCGACATTGCGCAGCGAGCCGTTCAGCGCGCCGGTGAGCAAGGCACGGGTCACCTTGATCGGCATGCGGCTGCCGACGCCATACTTGCCGCCGGTCCAGCCGGTGTTGACCAGCCAGCAGTCGACATTGTGCTTGGCGATCAGTTCGCGCAGCAGGTTGCCGTATTCGGAGGGATCGCGCGGCAGGAACGGCGCGCCGAAGCAGGTGGAGAATTCGGGCTCCGGCTCGGTGACGCCCCGCTCGGTGCCGGCCACCTTGGCGGTGTAGCCGGAGAGGAAGTGGTACATCGCCTGCGCCGGCGTCAGCTTGGCGATCGGCGGCAGCACGCCGAAGGCGTCGGCGGCGAGCATCACCAGGTTCTTCGGCTGGCCTGCGCGGCCGGTCAGCGAAGCGTTCGGGATGAAGTCGAGCGGATAGGCCGAACGCGTGTTCTCGGTCTTCGAACCATCGTCGAAGTCAACCTCGCGGGTGATCGGATCGAACACCACGTTCTCCAGCACCGAGCCGAAACGCTTGCTCGCCTTGTAGATCGCGGGCTCGGCTTCTTCCGACAGCTTGATGCACTTGGCGTAGCAGCCGCCTTCAAAATTGAAGATGCCGCTTGAGCCCCAGCCATGCTCGTCGTCGCCGAGCAGGGTGCGCTGCGGATCGGCAGACAAGGTGGTCTTGCCGGTGCCGGACAGGCCGAAGAAGATCGCGGTGTCGCCGTCGGCGCCGACATTGGCCGAGCAGTGCATCGGCATCACGCCCTGCGCGGGCAGATAATAGTTGAGCGTGGTGAACACCGACTTCTTCATCTCGCCGGCATAATAAGACCCGCCGATCAGGACGATCTTGCGGGCGAAATCGATGGCCACGACATTCTCAGAGCGGCAGCCGTGACGTTTGGGATCGGCCTTGAAGCTCGGCAGATCAACAATGGTCAACTCGGGCGCGAACGCAGCGAGCTCGGACGCCTCGGGGCGGATCAGCAGCGTGCGGATGAACAGCGAGTGCCAGGCGAGTTCGGTGTAGACGCGGGTCTTGATGCGGAAGCTCGGATCGGCGCCGCCATAGAGATCCTGTGCGAACAGGCTCATGCCTTCGGCGTGCTTGAGGAAATCCTGATACAGGGTTTCGAATTGTTCGGCGGTGATCGACTGATTGCCGGCCCACCACATCGTCGTGTCGGTGGTGGCGTCACGCACCGTGAATTTGTCCTTCGGGCTGCGGCCGGTGAACACACCGGTCTCCGCGCACAGCGCGCCATCAGCCGTGAGAGTTGCTTCGCCGTTCTGCAGCGAGTGTTCGTAAAGCGCGGGCGTACCCAGATTCCAGTTCACACCTTTAAGGTTCTTGAAGCCGAATTTGTCGGCACCGAATGCGCCGTTGCGTACGCCCGTCTCTTTCACAGAACTTCCCTCCTTGAACCCGCGTCCATCACGTGAGCTTCGCTTCACGCCATGGTCTGCCGCGGTCGCCGAACGATAACCCCCGGCGTCGATCCGGCGATCTAATAGATATCAATGCGCAGATTGCCAAGCTGATCCAGCCCACATTTTGGTTTATTCAAACAGCGGTAAACTTGATGCATTGCGGTATGGATCGATGCAATTCGCACGCGACCGCGAGAGACGATCGAACGCCCGTCAACACGATCCGATCAGGCGGCCCGGGCGCTGTCAGCGAGTTCCCGGAGGATTTTCCGCAGTGCATCAAGCGCGACAATCCGCCGCGGGAAGGCCAGCCGAAGGGTCTGCCGGCCGTCGGTGAGGTCCATCCCGTCCGGATCGCAGCCGGTCGCCAACCAGTCGCCGTCCTCGGCTCCCAGCAGCCGGGTAGCATACAGGCTCATGGTGTCCCGATGGTCGGTGTTCATGTGGGCCAGGACGTCCGTCTCCCCGTCCAGCAGCGCTTCGGCCCCCGACAGGTCGGTCAAAACCTGGTCCGGGGTCAGGTCGATGATCCGGCCAAACCCGGCAACCAGATGGACGGTCGCTATACGGAGCACAAAAAACGAGAAATCCTTAAAATTAACAAAGGCTTCCGCACTGGGATGGGCCGCCAGATAGCGCCGGCGCAGGAGCGCGACGGCGGCCTCGTCCTGGGTCTGCTCGACCACGCCGCCGGCCATGATCCGCGCGCCCTCCAGCGGATCGCCGGCACGGCG
Organism: Bradyrhizobium prioriisuperbiae; assembly: GCF_032397745.1. Lineage (NCBI taxonomy): Bacteria > Pseudomonadati > Pseudomonadota > Alphaproteobacteria > Hyphomicrobiales > Nitrobacteraceae > Bradyrhizobium > Bradyrhizobium prioriisuperbiae. The sequence goes on along the minus strand of NZ_CP135921.1, from coordinate 2,813,145 downwards.
TTCGTCCAGCATCAACGAGACCCTGACATCGGCCAGGATATTGCGGGTGTGCAGCGCGAGGCGGGAAATCAGCAGGATCGGGGCCCCGTCCGGGGCGCTCGCCACATTGACCAGGGAGCAATAGGGGTCGCCTGATACGGTCATCAGGGTGGCCAGGGCGCCCTGGCGGCTGCGGCGCAGCAAGTCCCGGGCGAGCCGGCCGGCATCGAAATCAGCGTCTGGGGTCATCATGAAAGGCCAACTTTAGGGAACCTAAGGGGTTTTTCGCCCGGAAATATCACTATATAGCCGGAACGGTCCGCGGCCTGAGACGTTTCTGGGAACTCGGTCACATTTGCGCCCAGCTTGCATTGCTGGCTGCCTGGGTGAATTGGCCGTTTCGAACGGCACAGTCGTCTGAGCGTCTTCGGTTGAGGGACCAGGACCGAAGGTCTTCGATCACGAGCTTCCAATCGAAGCTTCAGTCGAGGGATTTGGGGACGAAGCGCTCGCGTTTAGCCAAACTGATTCTGAAAGCAGGCTCATGCCCACAATCGCGTTGGTCGATGACGACCGCAACATTCTGACGTCCGTATCGATCGCACTCGAAGCCGAGGGCTATCGTATCATGACCTACACGGACGGCGCCTCGGCACTCGACGGTTTTCGAACCAGCCCTCCCGATCTCGCCATTCTCGATATCAAGATGCCGCGGATGGACGGCATGGAGACATTGCGCCGGCTGCGGCAGAAATCCGATCTGCCGGTGATCTTCCTCACCTCCAAGGACGAGGAGATCGACGAATTGTTCGGCCTCAAGATGGGCGCAGACGATTTCATCCGCAAACCGTTCTCGCAGCGGCTGCTGGTCGAACGCGTCAAGGCGGTGCTTCGCCGTGCGATCCCGAAGGATCCGACGGCCGCTCCCAAGGAAGCCGACCCCAAGGCGCTGGAGCGCGGCCTGCTGCGCATGGATCCGGAGCGCCACACCTGCACCTGGAAAAACGAAGCGGTCACCCTGACCGTTACCGAATTCCTGATCCTGCAGGCGCTCGCCACCCGCCCCGGCGTGGTCAAGAGCCGCAATGCCCTGATGGATGCCGCCTATGACGACCAGGTCTATGTCGACGATCGCACCATCGACAGCCACATCAAGCGGCTGCGCAAGAAGTTCAAGGTGGTCGACGACGACTTCGAGATGATCGAGACGCTGTACGGCGTCGGCTATCGCTTCAAGGAAACCTGAGATACGGCCGCTTCAAGCCGGTTTGTTACCTGACGGGCCACGGCAACTGGGATAGACTTGAGGCCGTGGCCAGAGAAACAACCCAGGCAGTTTTGTCATTGCTTGACCGCCCAGCTCTAGATCGAGATCCGGACACGGACGACGACATCCCGTCGTTCGCGCCGGACAGCGAACCGGATGCGCGCGAGCTTGCCGCGGCGAAACCCGTGCCGGGCTGGAAGCGCCCGCTGGGCTGGCTGCGCCGCGCCGGGCAATATTTCTTTTCGCTCAGCTTCTCGAGCCTGACGCGACGCATCGTCTCGCTCAATCTCGCCGGCCTGATCGCGCTGGTCGCCAGCATTCTCTATCTGTCGCAGTTCCGCGCCGGCCTGATCGATGCGCGCGCACAGAGCCTCTTGGTGCAGGCGGAAATCATTGCCAGCGCGATTGCCGCCTCCGCCACCGTCGAAACCAACGCCATCACCGTCGATCCCGACAAACTGCTGGACCTGAAGCCGGGCGAGACCTACGGCCCGTCCGAAGACGTGCTGTCGGGTCTGGATTTTCCGATCAATCCCGAGCGCGTGGCGCCGGTGCTGCGGCGCCTGATCTCGCCGACCAAGACACGGGCGCGGATCTATGACCGCGACGGCGTGCTGGTGCTCGACAGCCGCAGCCTCTATGGCCGCGGCGACGTGCTGCGGTTCGATCTGGCGCCGCCCTCGACCGACAAACCCGGCCTGACCGAGCGTGCGATGATCGCGGTGCGCACCTGGCTCAATCGCGGCGACCTGCCGCTGTATCGCGAACTCGGCCCGGAGAACGGCAACGGTTATTCCGAAGTCTCCGACTCCCTGAATGGCCAGAAGGCCAGCATGGTCCGCATCAACGAGCGCGGCGAAGTGATCGTGTCGGTGTCGGTGCCGGTGCAACGTTTCCGCGCGGTGCATGGCGCGCTGATGCTGTCGACCCAGGGCGACGACATCGACCAGATGGTGACCGCGGAACGCCTCGCCATCCTGAAGGTGTTCGGCCTCGCCGCGGCCGTGATGATCATGCTGTCGCTGCTGCTTGCCAGCACCATCGCCGGGCCCGTGCGCCGGCTTGCCGACAGCGCCGAGCGCGTTCGACGCCGCATCAAAACGCGCGTCGAGATTCCCGATTTCACCGGCCGCCGCGACGAGATCGGCCATCTCTCCGGCGCGCTACGCGACATGACCGAAGCGCTCTACAATCGCATCGAGGGCATCGAGCGGTTCGCGGCGGATGTTTCGCACGAACTGAAGAACCCGCTGACCTCGCTGCGCTCCGCGGTCGAAACCCTGCCGCTGGCGCGGACCGACAACAGCCGCAGCCGCCTGCTCCAGGTTATCGAACATGACGTGCGGCGGCTCGACCGGCTGATCTCGGACATTTCCGACGCCAGCCGCCTCGACGCCGAACTGCAACGACAGGACGCGACGCCGGTCGATATGCGGCGGCTGCTGCTGACACTGGTCTCGGTCGCCAACGAAACCAACCACAGCAACAACAATGTCCAGGTGCAGGCGCGCTTCGAAGGCAATCCGATCGATTCATTCTCGGTGCCGGGCCACGATTCACGGCTGGGCCAGGTGATCGCCAATCTGCTGTCGAACGCGCAATCGTTCTCAAAAATGGACGGCGCCGTGCGCCTGGTGTGCCGCCGCGTGAAAAACAAAACGATCGAGATCGTGATCGACGACGACGGCCCCGGCGTGCGGCCCGGCGCCCTGGAAAAGATCTTCGACCGCTTCTATACCGACCGGCCGGAACAAGGCTTCGGACAGAACTCCGGCCTGGGCCTGTCGATCTCCAAGCAGATCGTGGAAGCCCATGGCGGGCGGATCTGGGCGGAAAACCGCGCCGGCAAGACCGATGCGACCGGCGACACGCCGATCGCAGGCGCACGGTTTGTGGTCCGGCTGCCGTCGATATGAGCCGCGCGGAGTTGAATCAGGACGCCATGAGCCAGGACGGGACCAGCCCAAATCAAGACCCGAGCATCCACGCCTCGGCTGTGCTGATCGGCAACCAGGCGGCGCTGATTCGCGGCCCGTCGGGGTCCGGCAAGTCCCGCCTCGCCTTCGACCTGATCGTGGCCGGCCGTTCTGGGCAAATTCCGACTACGACGTTAGTCGGAGACGACAGAATTTATCTCGCACAGCGGAATTCGAAAATCATCGCCCGCGCCGCCCCCGGGCTGGTCGGACTGATCGAGATCCGCGGGCTCGGTCTGCGCCGCTGCGACTTCACGGCGGAGGCCCAGCTCAGTTTCGTGATCGACCTCGCCGCCGACGATGCCGAGCGGATGCCGCCACCGGAGGCCTTCAAAACCACCCTTTTAGGTATTGAAATACCGAGAATCCCGGTAGGGAGCGGCTTTCAGCCGCTGCCACTGGTGGTCGCGGCCCTGCTGACAGGGCCCGGTTCTGCAAGGGACCCGCGACCTTCGCCTGGATTGTCGGAAGGAGTTTGGTAACCATATAAGCCCCAATATCGCCACCGAATAGACCACGTCCGCCGCCTCCTTCGGAAGCTCGCAGGAGCGGGATAGCGTCAACATCCCCCCTTGCCTCGGGGCTCTGGATGGTCAAGATGTGGCCCTTTCGTGCGGTGCACCAATGCACCCGCGAGGAGTCTTCGATGATTGGTTTAGTTCTAGTGACCCATGGGCGCCTGGCGGACGAGTTTCGCGCGGCGCTTGAACACGTAATGGGACCTCAAAAACAGATCGAGTCGATCACGATCGGCGCTGAAGATGACGCCGATCTGTGTCGCAGCGACATAATCGAGGCGGTGAAGCGCGTCGACACCGGCAACGGCGTCGCGATCCTCACCGACATGTTCGGCGGCACGCCGTCGAACCTCGCGATCTCGTGCATGAGCCGCCCTAAGGTAGAGGTACTCGCCGGCATCAACCTTCCGATGCTGGTGAAGCTCGCCAAGGTTCGTGACGACCTGCCGCTGCCCGACGCCATTGCCGCCGCGCAGGAAGCCGGCCGCAAATACGTGACCATCGCGAGCCGCGTTCTCGCCGGCAAATGACTGCGATGTCGGACGACCAGGGCAAGCCCGACCTCTCGTCCTTGCCCGGCGTTTATACGCGCGAAGTTCCCATTACCAACAAACGCGGCCTGCACGCCCGCGCCTCCGCCAAGTTCGTGCAGATGGTCGAGCAGTTCGACGCCGAGATCTCCGTCACCCGCAATGGCGAGACGGTCGGCGGCACATCGATCATGGGATTGATGATGCTGGCCGCTGGCATCGGCACCACGATTTTGATTTCGGCGAAGGGACGCGAGGCCGAGACGGCGCTCGACGCGATTACGAAGCTCGTCACCAACAAGTTTGGTGAGGAAGAGTAAGGGCGAGGCGCCTCTCAACTCTCGGTGTCATCGTCTGGCTTGACCGGAAAATGCGGTCAGGGCTTTCGAAGCATATTATCCCCACTCCGTCATTGCCGGGCTTGACCCGGCAATCCAGCTTTCTTCGGCACAGCTCGTATTGAGCGCTTAAGCTGGATCCGCGGGTCAAGCCCGCGGATGACGCTGAATGTGGTGAGCCACCTTCCGTCGAGCAGACTGTCAGGATGACGGATCACATCGATTGCCAACTCGCGCCTACTTCGCCAGCACCGCCGGCGGCATGATATAGATTTTCCAGCGCACCAGCGGACCGGAGACGCCGCGGAAGAAGCGGCGCGAGCTCATGTTGAGCTGCTCGGCATTCGGTGCGTTTGTCGCCATCCATTCCTCGCAGGCCGGCAAACGGTTGTCGCCGGTGTCGCAAATGCCGATGAAGCCGTCGCGCTTCGCCTCGTCCAGCGACGTCAGGCCCGATCCCCACGCTTCACCCTGCATCAGGGTCACCGGATGATCGGGACTATAAAAGGTCATTGGCGCCGCAACCTCCATGGTCCCCGCAACCACCGGCCATCGCGAACGAAACCGCTGATGCCAGGCCTCGGTCAGTTGCTGCGCAAGCTGCGATGCCGGGATGCTGGTCGAGCCGACACTGGCTGTGGGCTTGAGATTATAGGCCGCCAGCCATGGCGAGAGGATCGCGAATACAAGCGTCATCGCCAGCCAGATCGCCGCGAGGCGAATCAGCGCGATCCGCTGCACCCGCAGCTGCGGCAGCGCGATGAACGCCAGCGGCCCCAGGAAAAACAGCGGAATGCCCCAGTCGGTCTTGATGTGGATGGTCAGGATGGCACCCGCGATCGGCGGCACAAAACCGACAATGGCCAGGATCATCCAGACATTGCGCGCCTGCGCGAGATTGACGCCGGCGCCTGCGGGCACGGCGGCGCGTGGCCGGAACGGCATCCAGCCCAGCGCCAGCAGTCCCGCCAGCACCGCCGGGACCAGCAGACCGATATTGTGTCCGATATAGGTCAGCGCCAGCTGCAGGCTCAGCGTCCGGGAGGAGATTTCATAGATGTCGCCCGCATAGACGATCGGCGCGAAGTGAACCTGGACCAGCCACCACAGATGCGGAATGAAGCCGACCAGCAGGGTAACAAGCGCAACCCACGGCGCGGGTGAGGCGATGAACCGCAACCGATCCGGATGCGCCAGTGCCGCAAGACCGACTCCGCCGATGACGGTGATCGCCCAGTATTTCGTCATCATGCCGGCGAGCGCCGCAAGCCCGAGCCACAGGCCGGAGCGTACATCGCGCCGCTCGAATGCGTGCAGATAGGCCAGCACGATCAGCGGCAGGGTGACCAATTGCAGCAGGTCGGCGTTGTATTTGAAGCCCTTGAAATTGAAGATCGGGTAGATCGCGAGCATCACTACCGTGAGGAAGGCACGCCGGCGGTCGACCACCCGCACCGCGATATGCCAGCAGATCACAAGGCTAACACCGAGTGTCGCCATCGCCAGCGCATAGGTGGACCAGTCCTGGACCGGGAACAGCTTGAACCAGAGCCCCGCAAGCCAGCCCGACAGCGGCGGGTGCTTGCCATAACCGAGCAAAAACTGCTGGCCCCAGCCATAGGCCTCCGCGACGTCCATGTGGACGTCCTGGGCGGCCTTCAGCGACGTCAGGATGACGGTCCAGAGCACCGCGTGCAGCAGGGCGAACCAGAGCACGAACGCCGGCGCGGTCTTGGCGTCGGTGGCGCCCATGGCGAACCGGGCCGCCAGATACCGTAGGCCACCCGCGCGCCGGGGGCGCGGAGCCGATCGGGCCGCAGCGGATTGAACCCTTGCCATGATAAATTCCTCTGGCGTTGCTAAAGCATTTTTCCCGGCGCGATGGAATCCGGCCCGCAACGCGAATTCGTCTTATTTCTCCATAGTGTTATGGAGCCCCAATTCTGGCCGGAATCAGGCCACTAGCCTTGCCGCACGGGGGCGTGAATGCTATCCCGCGCGCATGGCCACCGCACCTATTTCCAACATCCGCAATTTCTCCATTGTCGCCCATATCGACCATGGGAAGTCGACCCTTGCCGACCGCCTGATCCAGACCACGGGCGGGCTGGCGGACCGCGAGATGAAGGAACAGGTGCTCGATTCGATGGATATCGAGCGCGAGCGCGGCATCACCATCAAGGCGCAGACCGTGCGCCTGAACTATCATGCCAAGGACGGCAAGGATTACATCTTCAACCTGATGGACACGCCCGGCCATGTCGACTTCGCCTATGAAGTCAGCCGGTCGCTGGCCGCCTGCGAGGGCTCGCTCCTGGTGGTCGACGCCAGCCAGGGCGTCGAAGCGCAGACGCTGGCCAACGTCTACCAGGCGCTCGACAACAATCACGAGATCGTGCCCGTCCTCAACAAGATCGACCTGCCGGCGGCCGAGCCCGACAAGGTGAAGCAGCAGATCGAGGACGTGATCGGCATCGACGCCTCCGACGCGGTGATGATCTCGGCCAAAACCGGCATCGGCATCGGCGATGTGCTGGAAGCCATCGTCACCCGCCTGCCGCCGCCGAAAGGCGACCGCGACGCCACACTAACCGCGCTGCTGGTCGACAGCTGGTACGACGTCTATCTCGGCGTCGTCGTGCTGATCCGCGTGGTCAACGGCGTGATGCGCAAGGGCCAGCGCATTCGCATGCTCGGGACGCAAGCGGCCTATGACGTGGAACGCGTCGGCTTCTTCACCCCGAAAATGACCCAGGTCGATGAACTCGGCCCCGGCGAAATCGGTTTCATCACCGCCGCGATCAAGGAAGTCGCCGACACCCGGGTCGGCGATACCATCACCGACGACCGCAAGCCGGTCACCCAGATGCTGCCCGGGTTCAAGCCGGCGATCCCGGTGGTGTTCTGCGGCCTGTTCCCGGTCGACGCCGACGACTTCGAGACGCTGCGCGCCGCGATGGGCAAGCTGCGGCTGAACGACGCCAGTTTCTCGTTCGAGATGGAAACCTCCGCGGCGCTGGGCTTCGGCTTCCGCTGCGGCTTCCTCGGCCTGCTGCACCTGGAGATCATCCAGGAGCGGCTGAGCCGCGAGTTCAACCTCAACCTGATCGCCACCGCGCCATCGGTGATCTACAAGATGCGCCTGAACGACGGTTCGGAAATCGAGATCCACAACCCGGTCGACATGCCGGATGTGGTCAAGATCGCCGAAATCCAGGAGCCGTGGATCGAAGCCACCATCCTGACGCCCGACGACTATCTCGGCAGTGTGCTGAAGTTGTGCCAGGACCGCCGCGGCAACCAGAAAGAACTCACCTACATCGGCGCCCGCGCCATGGTGAAGTATGAGCTGCCGCTGAACGAAGTGGTGTTCGACTTCTACGACCGGCTGAAGTCGGTCTCCAAGGGCTACGCCTCGTTCGACTATCATCTGACCGACTACAAGCCGGCTGACCTGGTGAAGATGCAGATCCTGGTCAACAACGAGCCGGTGGATGCTCTTTCCATGCTGGTGCATCGCACCCGCGCCGAAGGCCGCGGACGCGCCATGGTCGAGAAGATGAAGGAGCTGATCCCGCCGCACATGTTCCAGATCCCGATCCAGGCGGCGATCGGCGGCAAGGTGATCGCGCGCGAAACCGTGCGCGCGCTGCGCAAGGACGTCACCGCGAAGTGTTACGGCGGCGACATCACGCGCAAACGCAAACTTCTGGAGAAGCAGAAGGAAGGCAAGAAGAAGATGCGGCAGTTCGGCAAAGTCGACATCCCGCAGGAAGCTTTTATTGCCGCGCTGAAGGTGGACAGCTGATCCAGGCCTCCTGAAAGCGATCACATGCGCCTGAGCAGCTGCCACAACTTCCACGACTTCCGCCGGATCGCCAAGCAGCGCCTGCCGGCACCGATCTTCAATTACATCGACGGCGCGGCCGACGACGAAGTCACGCTCCGGCGCAACACCACGGCGTTCGACGACTGCGACCTGGTGCCGAATGTGCTGCGCGGCGTGGCCGACGTGGACATGTCGGTGACCGTGATGGGCCAGAAGCTGGCGATGCCGGTGTACTGCTCGCCGACCGCGCTGCAGCGGCTGTTTCATCATCAGGGCGAACGCGCGGTGGCCGCGGCGGCGGGCAAATACGGCACCATGTTCGGCGTCTCCTCGCTCGGCACCGTCAGCCTCGAAGAGGCGCGCAAGCTCAGCGGCGGACCGCAGGTCTACCAGTTCTATTTCCACAAGGATCGCGGCCTGAACCGCGAGATGATGGCCCGCGCCAAGCAGGCCGGCATCCAGGTGATGATGCTGACGGTGGACAGCATCACCGGCGGCAACCGCGAGCGCGACAAGCGCACCGGCTTCGCCATTCCCTTCAAGCTCAATCTCGCCGGGATCGCCCAGTTCGCGATCAAGCCGTTTTGGGCGCTCAACTACATCACCCATGAGTCGTTCAAGCTGCCGCAGCTCGACACCCATGTCGACATGGGCGGCGGCGTGATGTCGATCAGCAAATATTTCACCGAGATGCTGGACCCGTCCATGACCTGGGACGACGTCGCCGAGATGGTGAAGCACTGGAACGGACAGTTCTGCCTGAAGGGCATCATGTCGGTGGAGGATGCCAAACGCGCGGTCGACATCGGCTGCACCGGCATCGTGCTGTCCAATCACGGCGGCCGCCAGCTCGACGGCTCGCGCACCGGCTTCGACCAGCTGGCCGAAATCGTCGACGCCGTCGGCGACAAGATCGATGTCATGATGGATGGCGGCGTGCAGCGCGGCACCCATGTGCTCAAGGCGCTGTCGCTTGGCGCCAAGGCTGTGGGCCTCGGCCGCTATTACCTGTTCCCGCTGGCGGCGGCCGGACAGCCCGGCGTCGAACGCGCGCTGGAGCAGATGCGCATCGAGATCGAGCGCGCCATGAAATTGATGGGCTGCACCTCGGTCGACCAGCTCACACGGCAGAACTTGCGCTTTCGCCGGTAGCAGCTTCCGCCCGCTCGGCGAGCTATCCTCATAGGACTAAATTCCGAGAATGGGCGGTAGCACCTCACCTCCCCGCCGATTGACTCTCCGTATCCCGCAGCGGACCATCGCACCGCCTGTGATCCCGCAGAGTCAACGGCAGAGGAAAGACGTTCATGGCTTACAAGTTCGAGGTCTACAAGGACAAGGCCGGTGAGTTTCGTTTCCGGTTCAAGGCGCCGAACGGCGAAAACATGTTTGCATCGGAAGGCTATGCGCAGAAAGCCTCCGCCCTGAGCGCAATCGACTCCATCAAGAAGAACGCCCCCGGCGCGGCCGTCGACGACCAGACCAAGTAAGCTGAATATATCTTGCTGACACGCAGAGCCCCGGCCCGGTGCCGGGGTTTTACGTTCGCGCCGGGGCGCGCGTCGGGCGTGCCCGATCAGGCCACCAGGATGCGGCCTGCCCCGCGCGACGTTCGCTGGGCAGTCAACAGTTGCACGATCTCATCGTTCGGCCGTGCCTTGCTAAACAGATACCCCTGCCCCTCGTGGCAGCCTTCCGTGCGCAGGCAGCCGAGCTCCGCTTCGGTTTCCACACCCTCGGCGGTGATGGTGACACCGAGCCCTTTGCCGAGGCTGATGATGGAGCGGACGATCGCCTGCGCATCGCGGTTGCTGCCGAGATCGCGCACAAACGACTGGTCGATCTTGATCTTGTCGAACGGGAAGCTGCGCAGATAACTCAGCGACGAATATCCGGTGCCGAAATCGTCCATCGAGATGCGCACGCCCAGTGCGCGCAGCGCATGCAAGGTGGCGATCACCTCGTCGCTCTTTTCCAGCAACAGGGTTTCGGTGATCTCCAGTTCCAGCCGCCTGGCCGACAGGCCCGACTGCTTGAGCGCGTCCATCACCACCGACAACAGGTTGCCGGCACGAAACTGCAGCGGCGACAGGTTCACCGCCACGCGCACGTCGTCGGGCCAGGTCGCCGCATCCAGGCATGCGCGCCGCAGCACCATGGCGCCGACCGCATTGATCAAGCCGGTCTCCTCCGCCACCGGAATGAACTCGGCCGGAGAAATCATGCCGCGTTCGGGATGAGGCCAGCGCACCAGGGCCTCGAAGCCGGTGATGCGCCCGCTCTTGAGATCGACCAGCGGCTGATAATGCGGCTGCAGGACGCCGCCGGCGATGGCCGCGCGCAGATCGCTTTCGATGCGGCGGCGGGCCTGGGCGCTGGCGTCCATGCCCGGCTCGAAAAAGCTGTAGTTGCCGCGGGCTTCGCGCTTGGCGCGGGACAGTGCCATGTCGGCGCTTTTCAGCAGCTTGTCGGATTCGTCGCCGTCGCCCGGCGCCAAGGCAATGCCGATGCTGGCACCGATCACCACCGAATGGCCGCTGAACAGATAAGGCTGGCTGACCACGTCGAGCAGGCGCTTGGCCAGCAGCACGACGTCTTCCGGGCGGCCGATCTGGCTTTGCACGATGGCGAACTCGTCGGAGCCAAGACGCGCCACCGCGTCTTCGTCGCGCAACGACGAGCGCAGGCGCTTGGTAACGCTGCGCAGCAGATCGTCGCCGATGTCGTGTCCCAGCGTGTCGTTGATGGTCTTGAAATTGTCGAGGTTGAGATACAGCAGCGCGACCTTTTCGCCGGAGCGGCGGGTGCGGGACAGAATCTCATCCAACCGCTGCCGCAACAGGTTGCGGTTGGGCAGGCCGGTGAGGCCATCATGCTGCGCGACGAATGTCAGCCGCTCTTCCGCCCGCTTGCGCTCGGTGATGTCCATCAGCGCGAGCAGAATCACCGGACGGTTGTCATAGATCAGATGCCGCGAATAGATCGCGAGATCGATCAGGGTGCCGTCGGCCTTGACGTGTTTCCAGGTGCGCGCGGTGGTCTCGTCCTCGGTATGATCGCCCATCCACGGCAGTTCGGCCTCGAACGCCTGAATATGGCGGATGGTGAGTTTTTCGAAATCCACCTTGCCATAGCCGTAATGCGCAATCGCGGCATCGTTGACACTGAGGATCTGCGCATCCAGCGGATCGCAGACGATCATCGGCACCGGGTTGCCCTCGAACAGCAGGCGGAACGACGCCTCGCGCTGCTTCAATTCGGTGATGTCGACCCGCAGGCCGATCACGCCGCCGTCGCTGGTCAGCCGCTCCTCGATCAGGATGCAGCGGCCATCGGCGAGGGTCTGTTCATGACGCCCATCGGGGTGCTGCAGCTTCTCGAGCCGCTCGGCGAGCCATTCTTCCTCGCGCCCCTGCGCCTCGGCATAATCGCCACGTTCGACGCCGATCCGCAGCGTATCTTCGAGACGCGCCCCCGGCTTGAACAGATCGGCGCTGCGCCGATAGATGTCTGCATATTTCTTGTTCCAGAGGATGTAGCGACCCTCGGAATCCAGGAACACAATGCCTTCGGGCAAGAGGTCGATGGCTTCGCGCAACCGCTCGTGCGCCCGGCGGGCTTCGGCCACCGCATGGTCCGCTTCCGCGCGCATGCGCTCAATGTCACTGGTGTGTGGGCCACGCCCGGCAAGACGGGGCACAGTCCGCAGCAGCGGACGTACAACACGACGGCCAAATGGCTTGCTGAATTTTTTCTTACCGACAGTCGTTGGCCGCTTCTTCGGCATTCCTACGCCCCACTTCGCATCCTGCGACCACGTGTTGTCGGCCAAGTCTCTGAAAAAACGGTATCTTGGGATCGGATCGGCGGCTGAAGGATCGGGGAAAACACGGCCCGCATCCGGGACACGACGCCCATCTGCCGCGCAGTTTTTCTGCACCGCCACCGCCAAGTGACGGTTTTTAAGACAATATCTCCATTTCGCGCGCATCCGGCGGGGCTGGGAAGCGCCGTCACGCGCGCACGAGATGTTGTGGTTCGGCCGCCGCCCGAAATGGCGCCATTCATCTTCAGGGTAAACAAAGTGTTGCGCAGTTACGGCGAACTGATCGTGCGGCGGCGGTGGTTTGCGCTATAAGACGGACCGCATGCAGATCCGCCGACTGATTCTCTGTCTTCTGGTGCCGGCCGCCGTTGCCGCCTCCATGTCCGTCGCCGCATGGGCGCAGGACAAGGGAACGCTCGATCCCAAGCCGCTGCCGCCCCTCGCCAACCCGAACGATCCGCACGTCGCCGCGAAGGAACTGTTCGGCCGCAAACCGCAGCCGACGCCGCTGGCGGCGCGATCGATCGGGTTTTACGCCAAGGGCTGTCTTGCCGGGGCACAGGCGCTGCCGATCAACGGCCAGACCTGGCAGGTGATGCGGCTGTCGCGCAACCGCAACTGGGGCAATCCGGAGCTGATTGCGCTGCTGGAGAAACTCTCCACCAAGGTGCAGAAGGTCGCGGGCTGGCCGGGACTGCTGATGGGAGACATGTCGCAGCCGCGCGGCGGCCCGATGCTCACCGGCCACGCCAGCCACCAGATCGGCCTCGATGCGGACATCTGGCTGACGCCGATGCCCAACCGCATGCTGTCGCGCAACGAGCGCGAGGAGATGTCGGCGATCAACATGGTGGCGTCGAGCCGGCTCGACGTCGATCCGAAGACATGGACGCCGAAACACCTCTCGGTGATCCGCGCCGCCGCCGAAGAGCCGGAGGTGGAGCGCATCTTTGTCAACGCCGCGATCAAGAAGGCGCTGTGCCGCGAGGCCAGCGGCAACCGCGCCTGGCTCTCCAAGGTGCGGCCGATGTACGGCCACGATTATCACTTTCATGTGCGCATCAAATGCCCGGCGGGCAATGCCGACTGCACCCCGCAGGAGCCGCCGCAAAACACCGACGGCTGCGGCCACGAGCTCGACTACTGGTTCAGCGACGCCGTGCTGCATCCCAAGCCGCCGACCACGCCGCCAAAGCCGAAGCCGCCGCTGACGATGGCGGACTTGCCGGCGGCCTGCAAACAGGTGCTGCTCGCGCCTTGAACGAATGGCCATCAGCCGCTTCGTCGCGCCGACCAGGTTTCGTGACGATTACATGCCCATCAGTCGCGGCCGACCAATTCGATCCTATCGCTCGCAGCTCCCGCACAAGCGGTCGGGCTCGGCAGATATGAAGCCCGCTTCAAGAGCCGTCGTGCGACGCCATAACTCTTTGACCCCGCAGCTATTCCCCGCTAGTTTCCGCGCGTTCTCCCGGTCGGCCGTAAGCCAGCCGGGATCGCGGGACGGCGCTCCTGCATCATTATCCGGATAATTGTACGCGGGCGCACACGGTGCGCCACGCCGATGGAGCGCTTTCATCATGATTCGTCTTGTGTCCCGCCTTCTCGTCGCGGCGTTGCTTTGCGGCGCGGCGATCTCCCCCACTTTGGCCCAGGAGAAAACCCTGACGGTTTTCGCCGCCGCCTCCATGAAAAACGCGCTCGACGATGTCGACGCCGCTTACCTCACCAAGGCCGGCGTCAAGATCAACGCCAGCTATGCCGCAAGTTCGGCGCTGGCGCGGCAGCTCGAACAGGCCGCGCCGGCGGACGTGTTCCTCTCGGCCGACACCGACTGGATGGATTACGCCACGCAGAAGAAGGTCATCAACGAGAGCACACGGGTCAACCTGCTCGGCAACAAGATCGTGCTGATCGCCCCGAAGGATTCCAAGATCGCCAACGTCACGATCGGCCAGGGCTTCAATCTCGCCGAGCTCGCTGGCGACGGCCGCATCGCCACCGGCGATGTGGCGTCGGTGCCGGTCGGCAAATATGCCAAGGCGGCACTGGAGAAGCTTGGTGCATGGGACAAGGCGTCGTCCAAATTCGCCATGGCGGAAAGCGTGCGCGCCGCGCTGACGCTGGTGTCGCGTAACGAAGCTGTGCTGGGCATCGTTTATGAGACTGACGCCAAGGTCGATCCCGGCGTCAAGATCGTCGGCGTCTTCCCGGCGGACTCCCATCCCGCGATCATCTATCCGGTGGCAGCGACCACCACCGCCAAGCCCGATACCGCCGGTTACCTCGACTTCCTCCGCTCGTCTGCGGCACGGACCATTTTCGAGAAGTACGGCTTCACGGTGCTGACACGCCCGAGCACTTAAGACCTCCGTGTTCGATATCTCTCCGACGGAATGGACGGCGATCCTGCTCTCGCTCAGGGTCGCCGTGATCGCGACGCTCGTGGCCACGCCAATCGGGATCGCCGTGGCGTGGCTCCTGGCCCGGCGTGATTTCTGGGGCCGCGCCCTGCTCGATGCAGTGGTGCATCTGCCGCTGGTGCTGCCGCCGGTGGTCACCGGTTATCTGCTGCTGCTCTCATTCGGGCGCCGCGGCCTGATCGGCGCCTGGCTCGCCGACCATCTCGGCATTGTGTTTTCATTCCGCTGGACCGGCGCGGCGCTGGCCTGCGGCGTGATGTCGTTTCCGCTGCTGGTGCGCCCGATCCGGCTGTCGATCGAGGCGGTGGACAAGCGATTGGAACAGGCGGCAAGCATGCTGGGTGCCGCGCCATGGCGCGTGTTCCTGACCGTGACGCTGCCGCTGGCGCTGCCCGGCATCCTGGCCGGCATGGTGCTGGGATTCGCCAAGGCGATCGGCGAATTCGGCGCCACCATCACCTTCGTCTCCAACATTCCCGGCGAGACCCAGACGATTTCCTCGGCGATCTATGCGCTGATCCAGACCCCGGACGGCGACCGCGCCGCGCTGCGGCTGGTGGTGATCTCGGTTGGAATCGCAGTGGCGGCATTGATTGCGTCGGAGTGGTTTGCGCGCCGCGCCACCCGCCGCCTGCACGGATTGTAAACAATGCTGCAGGTCAATGTGTTCAAGCAACTGGGCGACTTCTCGATCGAGACCGCGTTCGAGAGCCAGGGTCGTGTCACCGGCCTGTTCGGCACCTCGGGTGCCGGCAAGACCTCGCTGGTCAACATGATCGCGGGCCTGCTGCGGCCTGACCGCGGCACGCTCTCGATCGGGGACGACATCATGGATGACGCCGCGGCGAAGCTTCATGTGCCGCCGCACCGCCGCCGCATCGGTTACGTGTTCCAGGACGCGCGGCTGTTTCCGCACCTCAGCGTGCGCGGCAATCTCGACTACGGACGGCGGATGAACGGATTTGCGTATGACGCGACCGCCGAGCAGCGCATTGTCGATCTGCTCGGCATCGAGGCGCTGCTGGATCGCCGCCCCGGCGCGCTGTCCGGCGGCGAGCGCCAGCGCGTTGCCTTCGCCCGTGCGCTGCTCGGGCGGCCGAAACTGCTGCTGCTGGACGAGCCGCTGGGCTCGCTCGACGGCGAACGCAAGGCCGAAATCCTGCCGTACCTGGTGAAGCTGCGCGACGAAGCCGGCGTGCCGATGGTCTATGTCAGCCACGACGTCGGCGAACTGCGGCTGCTCGCGTCCCACATCGTGGTGCTGAAGCGCGGCCGGATCGTCGCCTCGGGCGGCGCCGAGGTGCTGCCTGGTTAAACCTCGACCACCGACGACCAGGCGCGGCGCAGCGCGGTCCGGACTTTGGCTTTGCGGCTCGCCGGCACAGGCGCGGGCTCGTCTTCGTCTTCCGGCAGGCGCAGGCCGACCACATTGACGCGATTGCCGCTGATGTTGCGCGCCACCAGCACGATGGAGTCCAGCGGCAGGGTGGCGCCGGCCTTCGGCGCGTGATCGAGATGGACATCGAAATAGTCGGCGAGTGTCAGTCCCGACTCGCTCGGTGCGACGATCACACCATAGGTGTCCGACAGCGCGCCCAACGTGATCTCGCCGGACACCATGAAATCGCCGAGCAGGTGCGGATCCGGTGCCGCGGTCAGCGCCATGTCACTGAAGAAACGATCGAGCGCCTCGGCTTTTTCCGGCGGCGCCAGCAGATAGACATAGTCGCCGGCGACCACCGGCTCGGCTTCCTGCGGCGACAGGATTTTTTCCTTGCGGATCACCAGGGTCGGTTTCGACCAGGACGGGATGATGCCACGGCGCAGGAACAGACTGTTGGGACGCACCGCATAACCGACCAGTTGCTGCTCGAGCTGGCCCGGCAGGTCGAGCTCGACCCGTCGCGGCGCGCGATCGGCGGTGCGCGGCAGCGCCACATGGAGCCGTCGCGCCGCGGGCCCCAGCGTCCAGCCCTGCAGCAGCAGCGAGATCGCCACCACCACAAAGGCCACGTCGAAATAAAGATAGGCCTTGGGCATGCCGACCAGCAGCGGAATGGAGGCGAGGAAGATCGCGACCGCGCCGCGCAGGCCGACCCAGGCCATGAACACCTTTTCGCGCCAGTTGAAGCGGAACGGCGCGAGACAGATGAAGACCGCGGCAGGACGCGCCACCAGCATCAGCATGGCGGCGACCGCGATCGCCGGCAGCATGCTGCCAATCAGCCGCTGCGGCGACGCCAACAGACCCAGCAGCACGAACATCACGATCTGGGCAAGCCATGTCGCCGCATCCAGAAACACCACCACGGAATTGTGCGCCCGGGTCGGCCGGTTGCCGATGATGATCCCCGCCAGATACACCGCCAGAAAGCCGGAGGCGTGGGAGATCTGCGCCAGGCCGAAGATCACCAGCGCCGCGGTGGTCACGAACGGAGCATGCAGCCCCTGCGGCAGGGCGACGCGATTCAGCGCCAGCACCACCAGCCGGCCGCCCACCAAGCCGACGATGCCCCCCAGCACCGCCTCCTTGGCGAACTGCCAGGCGACCTGGCCGACCGAGCTGTGGCCGATCGTGAGAATTTCGACCAGCACCAAAGTGAGAAACACCGCGAACGGATCGTTGGTGCCGGATTCCGCCTCCAGCGTCGCACCGACGCGCGGCCGCAATCGCAAGCCCTGCGCATGCACCAGCAGAAACACCGCCGCTGCATCCGTCGAAGCCACCACCGCGCCCACCAGCAGCGACTCGGTCCAGCTCACATCCAGCGCATATTTCGCCACCGGCGCGGTGATCAGCGCCGTCAGCAGCACGCCGACCGTGGCCAGCATCATCGAAGGCGCCAGCACCGTGCGGATGCTCTGGAATTTGGTCTTCAGGCCGCCGTCGAACAGGATCAGCGCCAGCGCCACCGAGCCGACCAGATAGGTGGTGCCGACATCATTGAACGGAATGCCACCGGGACCGGCCTCGCCGGCGAAGATCCCCAGTGCAAGGAACACGAGCAGCAATGGCGCGCCAAAGCGCAGCGCGACCAGGCTGGACAGGATGCCCGCCATCACCAGAACCGCGCCAAGAAGGATGGCGATGCTGAACGAGTCGAGAGACGCCATTGTCAGCCTGAACGACCTGCTGAAATAACTGGATTTTCATCCTTATAGGCGCCGTGCTGCAACGCCAACTCATTTCTGCCTGTCACTTGCGACAGCTGCGCTGCAGCCACTTTTGGGCCTCATGCACGCGCGCCGACGGATGGCCCTCGCATGCCGGATATGGCATTGCTTCGAATCAGATTTTCACGAACGGCCCAAACCGCGATGGCATGAGATCCGGCGGGCCGCGGGAGACAGCAAGTGGGTGACGACAAGCCGATGGATCTGGAGGCCTTTTATGGCTGGGTGCTCGCGGCATTCCGATCTGTCGGCGCCGAGGTCACCTCGCCCTGGTTCTACACCCAGCTCGGCCTGATCCTGGCCGCGACCGGCGTGGCGCTGGCGGTGGCCGCGGCGCTGCGGTCGCGGATCGACATGACGTCGCTGGCCATGGGCTGGCCGACGCCGCTGCGCCTCCTGGTGCGCGTGCTGGTCGAGAGTTCGAGCACGGCGGTGTTCGCCATCGTGACCCTGATCGTGCGGCTGGTCATGGTGCATCTGACCTGGCCGAGCCGGAGTTATCTGCTGATCACGGCGGCGAGCCTTGCCTTCGCCTGGCTGATCATCCGCCTCGCCACCAGCATGATCCGCAACCAGTTCGCGGTGCGCCTGCTGTCGGTCTCCGCCTGGGCGGTCGCGGCGCTGAGCATTCTCGGGCTGCTGGATTCCACCGTCGATGCGCTGGATTCGGTGGCCGTGGTGCTGGGCGGCATCCGCGTCTCGCCGCTGCTGATCATCAAGACCACCATCGCGATGGCGGTTGCGCTGTGGCTGTCCAGCGTGATCAGCAAATTCCTGGAAAGCCGGATCACCAGTGCGCGGGACCTGACGCCGTCGCTGCAGGTGCTGCTGATCAAGATGGTGCGCTTGCTCCTGATCGTGGCGGCCATCGCCATCGTGCTGGCGGCGGTCGGCATCAATTTGTCGTCGCTGGCGATCTTCTCCGGCGCGATCGGCGTCGGCGTCGGTTTCGGCCTGCAGAAGATCGTCGCCAATTTCGTCAGCGGCATCATCCTGCTGGCGGACAAATCGGTGAAGCCCGGCGATCTCATCACCGTTGGCGATAATTTCGGGCGCATCAGTGCCATGAACACCCGCTATATTTCGGTGGCGGCGGGCGACGGCCGCGAATTCCTGATTCCGAACGAGGATCTGGTCACTCAAAAAGTGACGAACTGGACCTACACCGACAAGAACACCCTGGTGAAGGTGCGCTTCAGCACCAACTACGACGCCGATCCGCGTGCGGTGTGCAAGCTTGCTGTCGAGGTCGCCACCGCCACACCCCGCATCACCAAGCTGAAGCCTCCGAGCTGCCTGATCACGGAATTCGCCGAATACGGCATGAACTTCTCGCTCACCTTCTGGATCGCCGATCCAGATGCCGGCATGGACAATGTGCGCAGCGACGTGATGCTGGCGCTGTGGGAGGCCTTCAAGCGCGAGGGCATCCGCGTGCCCTACCCGGTGCGCGACATCCGCGTGCGCGGCCCGCTGCCGGTCGATGCCGTGATCGAGAATCCAACCTGATATGCTGTTCGCGAACGAACTCGTTCCGGCCACGCTGATCCGGCGCTACAAGCGTTTTCTCGCCGACGTGGAGCTGGCCGACGGCACCCAACTAACAGTCCATGTGGCCAATCCGGGCGCCATGACCGGCCTGCAGCAGCCGGGCGCGCGGGTGTGGCTGTCCAAATCACCCAGCAAGACGCGCAAGCTGCCGTATTCATGGGAACTGATCGAGGCGGATTTCGGCGAGGGCCCCGAGCTGATCGGCGTCAACACCGGGCACCCCAACACCATTGTTGCCGAGGCACTGGCCGCGAATGCGATCCCGGAGCTGTCCGGCTACGCCACCATTCGCCGCGAGGTGAAGTATGGGCAGAATTCGCGCATCGACTTCCTGCTCGAGCACCCGCAGCGCCCGCCCTGCTATCTGGAGGTCAAGAACGTGCATCTGATGCGCCGGCCGGGGCTGGCGGAGTTTCCGGATTCGGTCACCGCCCGCGGCGCCAAGCACCTGGACGAACTGGCCACCATCGCCAAAGGCGGGGGACGGGCGGCTATGCTGTTTGTGATCCAGATGGGCTCGGCCCGCGCCTTTACGCTGGCCCGCGACATCGATCCCGCCTATGGCCGCGCTTTCGACCGGGCCCGGGACGCCGGCGTGGAGGCTTTGGCCTATCGTTGCGCGCTCCGGCAGCATGAAATCGTGCTGGCTGGGCCGGTTCCCATCCAGCGGTGAGGCGCGATCCCTCCGCGTCACGTGACCGCCCCGCATTACCGGTATCTGGCCTGATCGCTTGCGCTCCCGGCCGTATTGCTTAAATTAGGGGGAGATTTCAGGCCTTTTGAGCCTGTTCGCCCCCTCAACACGCCCGTAACGCCACTGGTCCCGAAGACCCTGCATGAATAAGACACCCGCATGAATTATGTTGAAGCCTCCGACGTCTCGCTGCGCAAGACCGGTCAGATCAAGTTGCACGGCCCTGCCGCCTTTGCCGGCATGCGCAAGGCCGGTGCGCTGACCGCCAGGTGCCTCGACGAGCTGGTGCCGCTGGTGCAGCCGGGGGTGCCGACCTCGAAGATCGACGATTTCGTGCGCGAGTTCGCCTTCAGCCATGGCGCCTATCCGGCGACGCTGATGTATCGCGGCTACCGCTATTCCACCTGCACCTCGATCAACCACGTGGTCTGCCACGGCATGCCGGGCGACCGGCTGATGAAGGAAAACGATATCGTCAATATCGACGTCACCCTCATCGTGGACGGCTGGTATGGCGATTCCAGCCGGATGTATGCGGTCGGTCCGATCGCGCGCAAGGCCGAGCGGCTGATCGACGTCACCTATGAAGCGCTGATGCGCGGCGTCGCCGCGGTGAAGCCCGGCGCCACCACCGGCGACATCGGCCATGCGATCCAGAGTTTTGTCGAACCGCAGCAAATGAGCGTGGTGCGGGATTTCTGCGGCCATGGCCTGGGCCGGCTGTTCCACGACGAGCCCAACATCATCCATGTCGGCCGTCCCGGCGAAGGCGTGTTGCTGAAGCCGGGCATGCTGTTCACCATCGAGCCGATGATCAATCTCGGCAAACCGCATGTGAAGATCCTGTCCGACGGCTGGACCGCGGTGACGCGGGACCGTTCGCTGTCGGCGCAGTTCGAACACTCGGTCGGCGTCACCGCCACCGGGGTCGAGATCTTCACCCTGTCGCCGGGCAAGCTGGACAAGCCGCCGTACACGGTGGTTTGAGGGCGACACTCGGAATTTTTGTTGTAGCCCGGATGAGCGAAGCGACATCCGGGATTGTCTTGACGGCCCATCCCCGGATATCGCTTCGCTCATCCGGGCTACAGACCAGCTACTTTAAAATCAGCGCCAGCGTGAACAGGACCGCCGAGATCAGCGGTCCCACCGTGCGCACGTGATTCCAGAACGTCCAATCGCGCAGATAGCCTGACCACAGCGCAGCACTTTCCAGCGTCATGGTCTTGACCGCGGCGAGTGCGTTGTTGAGCGGGACGTTGAAAAACATGGTCACGCCGATGCAGCTGATCAGATAGATCAGGCTGGCAAGCAGCACGAGCTTGCCGCCCGCGTGCCCCCACCAGACGAATGAGCCGGCGATCAGCGCCAGGCAGACCAAACCTGTGCCGAAGAACGCCAGGAAGAATAGCGGATTGATCACGGTGACGTTGATCGCATTCATCGCCGCGATGCCCTGCTCCGGCGCCAGCCGTCCCAGCGCCGCCATCACGAAGGTGGAGAAGGCGTAGAAGATGCCGCCGACCAGGCCGCTGCCGATCGCTGCGGCAAACGTCAGAATGAACATCGAGCGATCAAGCATTGTTGCCTCCCCAGACGCCAGTCGCAGCCGTGCGGCGCACATAGTCTGAAAAACTGCCGGGATTACGCCCGAGCGCACGCTGGATGCCATCGCCGAGCGGAACGTTGCGGCCGTCGAGCACGGTCGTGAACAGGTACATGATCAGGTCGACATAATCGGCCGGCAGATCCAGCCGCTTGAGCTCGGCGCGATAATCTTCCGGAGCGACCTCGATGAAGGCGATGTGGCGTTCGGTCACGGCCGCGATCTCGGCCACCGCGTCGGCGAAGGTCAGCGCCCGCGGGCCGGTGATCTCGTAAAGCTGCCGGGAATGGGCATCGGTGGTCAGCGCCGCGAAGCCGATCTCGGCGATGTCATCGACATCGACAAACGGTTCGGCCGCAAGCCCGCTCGGCAGCACCACCTCGCCCGCCAGGATCGGCTCGAGCAGAAAACTCTCGCTGAAATTCTGGCTGAACCAGCTCGAGCGCAGGATGGTCCAGTCGAGGTTGGTCGCCTGCAGCGCCCGCTCGGCGTCCAGCGCTTCCGGCTCACCGCGGCCGGACAGCAACACCAGCTTCTCGACGCCCATCCCTGCGGCGGTCGCGAAGAACGGCCTGATAATGTCGAGCGCGCCGGCAGCGGCGAGGTCCGGCTGGAACGCAACATACGCTGCCTTCACCCCGGACAGCACCGGCTCCCACGTGCCGCGGTCGGTCCAGTCGAACGCCGGGGTGGCGGAGCGGGACCCGATCCGCACCTCATGCCCCGCCTGACGCATCAAATCCGCCACCCGGCGGCCGGTCTTGCCGGTGCCGCCCAAAATCAAATTCCGCTGGTTAGCCGACATTGAAATTGCCATTTCGCTCTCCCTTTATTAACATGAGTTATGCTCACTTATTAAAAGTGATAAACTCTCATGTTTTGAAAGTCAAGCGGGGAATCCCATGGCTAAAGTGGCGCCAACCAGCACGGCCCCTGATCCGGCCGACGAGGCGACCAGCGGCGCGGCCTTCCGTCACCGGACGCTGGCGCAGCAGCGCAGCCGGGATCGACTCGAGCGGATTCTGGGGGTTGCCTCAGAGCTGATCGCGGCCAAAGGCAGCGATGCGATCAAGATGGGCGAAGTCGCCGAGATGGCGAAGATCTCGATCGGCTCGCTCTATCAATACTTTCCGGACAAGAGCGCGATCATCCGGGCGCTGGCGGAGCGCATCAGTGCGGCGAGCCGGCAATGCATCGAACAGGCGCTGGCCGGTGTCCGCGATCTCGACGGCTTCCTCGCCGCCTTCGCGGGGCTGGTCGATCAGTATTACGCGATCTTTCTCGCCGAGCCGGTGATGCGCGACATCTGGTCGGCCACGCAAGCCGACAAACAACTGAGGGCGCTTGAACTCGAGGAAAGCCGGGCCTGCGCAGTGCTGCTCACCAAGATCATGACGCGGCTTCATCCGGGCGTCGCGCCGGAGAAGATCGCCGCCAGTGCATTGCTGATCTGGCAACTGGGCGAAGCCACCATGCGGCTGGCGATCTCGGTCGATCGCGCGGAAGGCGACGCGCTGGTGGAGGCCTACAAACGCATGACCCTGCGCGAATTGGCGCAGCCCTGATCACGCTTGCGCGCTGGTGAGCGGCGTCCACGCCGCAAGCGCGGCGCGCGCGACATGCTCCAGCTGCTGGCGCGTTGCGCCGTCGCGGGCCTGGATCGACATGCCCTGCTGCACGGTGACGTAGTATCGCGCGATCGCCATCAGATCGGCCTGTGGCGAAATCTCGCCGGCGGCCACACCCTGCTGCAAACGTTGCCGCAAGCCTTCGATGCTCTGCGTGCGCAGGCCGAGCAGTTCGCGCCGTACGGTCTCGGAGTGTTCGGTGGGATGCAGCCCCGACAGCACGACCAGGCATCCCGGCGGCTTGTTTCGCCGCGTGAACACCCGCGCGGTTTGCATCAGGTAGCCTTCCACAGCTTCGTAGGCGGTCTTCGCCTCGGTGACGCTGCCCCAGATTTCCAGGCCCTCGGTGGCGCTGTAGTGCTGCACCGCCTGGCGGAACAGCTCTTCCTTGCTGCCGAACGCCGCGTAAAGACTCGGCGATGCGATCCCCATGGCCGAGGTGAGATCGGTCATCGAGGCGCCCTCATAGCCCTTGATCCAGAACACTTCCATCGCGCGCTGGAGCGCTGCGTCCTTGTCGAAAGTCCTGGGCCGGCCACGTTCCGCCATCTGTCCACCCGATATCTGTGTCGATCATTAAATAATTTACTTGACGCCCTTCCGCAAGCCGCCTATTTCTGTGTCGAACGATACATAAATAGCCATCAACGGCGAAAGGAACCCATCATGAACGTTTTGCAGGGCAAGAAAGCATTGGTTACCGGCGCCAGCCGCGGCATTGGCGCCGCCATCGCCAAACGTTTAGCCGCCGACGGCGCCGACGTCGCCATCACCTATGAAAACTCGGCCGAGAAAGCCCAGGCCGTGGTGAGCGACATCGAAAAGCTGGGACGTCGCGGTTTCGCCATCAAGGCGAACAGCGCCGATCCCGCCGCGGTGAAGGCCGCGGTCGACCGGGCCGCCAAGGAATTGGGCGGCCTCGACATCCTCATCAACAATGCTGGCATCTTCCGTGGCGGCGGTGCGCTCGAGACCATCACCCTTGAAGACATCGACGCAACGCTTGCGGTGAACGTGCGCGCGGTGGTGCTGGCCTCGCAGGCCGCCGCAGCTCACATGGGCGAAGGCGGCCGCATCATTTCGATCGGCAGCAACCTCGCGACACGCGTGCCCGACGCCGGCATGAGCCTCTATTCCATGAGCAAGTCGGCCTTGATTGCCTGGACCCAGGGCCTGGCGCGCGATCTCGGCCCGCGCGGCATCACCGTCAACATCGTGCATCCCGGCTCCACCAACACCGACATGAATCCGGCGGCCGGCGAACAGGCCGAAGCGCAGAGAGCGCGGATGGCGATTCCCCGTTACGGCAAACCGGAAGATCTCGCGGCGCTGGTGGCCTTCGTGGCCAGCCCGGAAGCGCGCTCCATCAACGGCGCAGGCCTTCTCGTCGACGGCGGCGCCAACGCGTGAGCGGTTCGCTCTTAGGGCGGCCACGCAGCGCCGCCCGGATGCCGCGACATCAACACCCCTCCGGACGCCGGCCTGGTGGAAATCAAGGCCGTTGCGTTCGCACCTGTGGCCCGGACTCGATCGAGCCACGTCAGATCTCGGCAAAGATCTCCAGCACATTGCCGTCGGGATCGCGGAAGAACACCGTGCGATGGCCCCAGGGCTGGTCGGTCAGCGGCAGCACCGGTGCGACACCCTTGCTCTCCAGCGACGCCGCGCAGGCCGATACCTGATCGGGGGCAACGCGAAAGGCCAGTTGCAAGGACAACGCGCCTGCCGCCGGCGGCGCATCATTGAACAACACGCCGTGGCGGGTGAGCGCCAGCGTGGTCGCCCCGACGCGATACTCGATCCAGTTGTCACCGAGCGTCCGCTGCAGCGGGAATTCCATCACCATCTCGTAAAAGCGCCGCATCGCGTCCATGTCGCGGGCGAACACCACAGTGTAGTCGATCTGCCTGATCTGGCTCAGCGCGCTCATGGACGGCGTCTCCACATGATTCAATGATCCGTGGAGATAAAGGGGGCGGATAAGATGGTACAAGATAACATCTTATCCTGGTATATCTGGTGCCCGCATGCGGACCGCTCCGAACCGACGCGACGAACTCGCCCGTTTTCTGCGCGACAGGCGCACCCGCCTGAACGCTGCGGACTTCGGCATCGCCGCCGGCGGCCGCCGGCGCACCGCGGGGCTGCGCCGCGAGGAGATCGCCGACGCCGCGGGGATCAGCACCACCTGGTATGTCTGGCTCGAACAAGGGCGCGACGTGAAGGCCTCGCCCCATGCGCTGCGCGCGCTGGGCAAGGCGCTGCGGCTGAGCACACCGGAGCAGACCTACCTGTTCCAGCTCGCCCGGCCCGATCTCGACTGGCGTCCCCGTCTGGCCAAACAGGAGATGCCGTCGGCCAATCTGCTGGCCGTTCTGGAGGGCCTGGCGCCGCATCCCGCTTATATCGTCAACCGTTATGCGCAGGTGGTGGCCAGCAACGATCCGGCACGCCGCCTGCTCGGCCCGTTCGATCCGGCTGACGATTGGGGCGGCAGCCTGATCGCGCGGCTGTTTCTCGATCCGCTGTGGCGCGAACGGTTTGTCGACTGGGCCATCGTGGCGCGATCCGCCGTCGCGCAATTCAGGCTCGCGACCGTGGCGATGGCGGACGATCCGGTGCTGGTGGCAATGATCGTCCAGTTGCAATCCATCAGCCCGGAGTTCGCGGCCTGCTGGAACGATCGCGAACTCGCCGAACCACCGATCTGGCAAAAGAGCGTGCGACATCCGCGCGCCGGCAAGATGCGTTTCGACTTTGCGACGCTGCGTCCCGGCGGCCGCGACGGGGATTTCACCCTCTCGGTCTATACGCCGGCGGACAACGCCAGCCGGGCGGGACTGGCCAAGCTTCTCGCAGCCCCTTTGCCTGTGAAAGCATCAGTCAAACGCGCGGCGGCGCGGCGCGGAGTCTGAATGTTGCGGATGCGAGAGACATGCGCCGTAACGAGACAGGATGCGCGCACGTCGAATTGCATATCTCATCTCCCCAGCGACATGCCGCCTCAACTGGATCGCACCGAAACGATGCACTACGCTGTCCATCCCGCCGGTTCAAACATCCGCTGATCAATCGCCCCCCACGTCGATGTCGAGCATCGGACACCGTTTCACTTGAGGACGCATGAACAGCAGATCATCGGATACGTTTCATTCTGACGACTCGACCTTCGACTACATCATTGTCGGCGCGGGATCGGCCGGCTGCGTGCTCGCGAACCGCCTGAGCGCATCGGGCAAGCATTCGGTGCTGCTGCTCGAAGCCGGCCCAAAGGACAGCAATATCTGGATCCATGTGCCGCTCGGCTACGGCAAGCTGTTCAAAGATACGAGCGTCAACTGGATGTACCAGACCGAGCCCGAACCGGGGCTGGATGGGCGCGTGGTGTTCCAGCCGCGCGGCAAGGTGCTCGGCGGCTCCAGCTCGATCAACGGCTTGTTGTATGTGCGCGGGCAGCACGAGGACTATGACCGCTGGCGCCAGCGCGGCAATGTCGGCTGGGGCTTCGACGACGTGCTGCCCTACTTCAAGAAGGCCGAGGACCAGCAGCGCGGCGCCGACGAATTCCACGGCGCGGGCGGACCCCTTGCGGTGTCGGACTGGCGCCATCCCGATCCGCTGTCGCAGGCCTTCGTCGACGCGGCCGCGGAGAACGGCATCCCGACAAATCCCGATTTCAATGGCGCAACGCAGGAGGGCGCTGGCTTTTTCCAGACCACGACCCGGCGCGGGCGACGGGCCAGCACGGCGGTGGCCTATCTGCGTCCGGCCCAGCAGCGCGGCAACCTGCGCGTCGAGACCTCCGCACTGGCGCAGCGCATCCTGTTCGAGGGACGCCGCGCCGCTGGTGTCAGCTACAAGCAAGGCGACACGGTGCGTACCGCCCGCGCGCGCAAGGAGGTGCTGGTCTGCAGCGGCGCGTACAATTCGCCGCAACTGCTGCAGCTGTCCGGCGTCGGCCCCGCCGACCTGCTGCGGCAGCACGGCATCGATGTGGTGCTGGATGCGCCCGGCGTAGGCCACGATCTGCAGGACCACATGCAGGTGCGCATGGTGATGCGCTGCGCGCAGCCGATCACCCTGAACGACATTGTCGCCAGCCCCGCCCGCAAGCTCTGGGCCGGCGTGCAGTATGCGACCCTGCGCAAGGGACCGCTGACCATCGCCGCGGGAACGGCCGGGGCATTTTTCAAGACCAGCCCCAGGCTGGCCACGCCGGATATCCAGATCCACTTCCTGCCGTTCAGCACCGACAAGATGGGCGAGAAGCTGCATGCGTTTTCCGGCTTCAGCGCCTCGGTGTGCCAGTTGCGGCCGGAAAGCCGGGGCACGCTGCGCATCAAAAGCGCCGATCCCGCGGCCCCGCCGGAAATCCGGATCAATTATCTGGCGACAGAAACCGACCGCACCGCCAATGTGGAAGGTCTCAAGATCCTGCGGCGCATTCTGCATGCGCCGGCACTCAAGCCGTTCGTGATCGAGGAGGTCGATCCCGGCACAGCTATCGTCAGCGACGAGGATCTGCTCGCCCACTGCCGCCGGCGCGGCAGCACCATCTATCACCCGACATCGACCTGCCGCATGGGCAACGATCCGCTTGCGGTGGTCGATCAGCGCCTGAACGTGCGCGGCCTCGACGGCCTGCGCGTGATCGACGGCTCGATCATGCCGGATCTGGTGTCGGGCAATACCAATGCCGTTATCATCATGATCGCCGAGAAGGCGTCGCAGATGATTTTGGAGGATGCGGCACAGGCCCGACAGCCGGCGCCATCGATGGCGCGGGCCTGATCTCGAACACAACGCCGGGAGCTACTCGGCCGCGCCCTCGAGCTGCGGCTGAGCCTTCCCTGCAAGCGGCTCCGGCACTTCGCATCCGCTGGCACAGCAGCGGCCCGGCTGTTTGGAGACCCGGCGCCCTTCGTCGAGAATCCCGCGGTCGAGCAGGCCTTCCACCAGTTCGGCCTTCTCCATCACCGGATAATTGCGCCAGATCTCGCGCTTCATCGCCTCCGGCGAGCCGCCGCCGTGCAGCGAAATCACCGAGTACCATCCCGCCTGATGGGACACGGTGAGATCCTCGATGAAACGCGCGACCTCCGCACGCTGCTCGGCTGGAATGTCCGGCCGGCCGCCCATCACCGCGGCGAGCGAGGCGGCGGTGTCCGGATTGTGATCCTCCTCGGGACCGGGGAGAGCCACGATGAGACCACCCGACACATAATGCGCCACGCGGTGCATGTCGTAGATCTTGGTGGCGAGCAGCAGCTTGCCGATGTTGGAGAACACCGCATCCGGCATCACCGACCCCGCGGGATCTTTGGTGCAATACACCGATGACGCGACGCCGCAGGCATAAAAGCTTTCGGTGATGGTGATGAGTTCGACCATCGCCTCGCGAATGTGGCCATGGCGTTCGACGTCCAGGCCATTGGCCTCGATCATCAGCGCGCCGGCGCCAATCAAAAGATCGCCGAAACCCGCCCGCGCCCCGATGCAGGAGTGCCGGTGGTGGGTCGCGTATGACGTGGTGAGAAAGCCGCCCTCCTCAGTCTCGCCGGCCAGGAAGACCCGGTCGTGAGGGACGAACACGTCGTCAAACATCACGACGCCAACGGACTGGCCGTATTTGGCCGAGAACTTGGCGGCCGCCTCGCCGGGCCGGCCCGCCGGGCGCGCGATGATGGTAACGCCGGGCGCATCGCATGGGACGGCGCAGCACACGGCGAAATCCGCATCCTCCGGCACATGGGTCCGGCACGGCATCACCAGGAATTCGTGCATGTAAGGCGCGCCGGTGACAATCGCCTTGGTGCCGCGGATCACGATGCCATCGGGCCTGCGCTCGGTGATGTGCACATAGACATCCGGGTTGGCCTGCTTGCCCGGTCGCTTCGAGCGATCACCCTTCGCATCGGTCATCGCCACACCCAGCGTCAAATCGCGATCCTGCACGTCGTGCATGTAAGCGAGGAACCGCTGGCTGTAGTCGGTGCCGTGGCGGTCGTCGGTCAGTTTCGTTGCCTGGAAGATCCCATTGAACGCGTCGTGGGTCAGGTAACGCTGGGCGCATCCGGAGGTCCGGCACACCAGCCGCACAGCTTCGAGCTTGGAGAGCAGATCCTGGGAGGTTTCATTGATGTGCAGCATGCGGTTGACGGTCTTGCCGGATGTGCCCTGACGCGCCGTCATGATCGGCACATGCTCCTTGCGATGGGCGAAGTCGTAGGTGACGCCGACGCCCGCGATGCCGGGCGCGAGTAACGGCTCGTCCGCGACGCTGTCGATCGCGCTGCCATTGATGAACACCCGCGGCTTGTAGGCGCGCAGGGATTCCCTGTAATCGGCGGCCGTCATCAGCATGGCGTTTCCTCGATTTTTATTGTTCAATTATTTTAACGATGTTAGATTTTCCGGAATTCCTGTCAAGAATGGAATCGGGGCCTGGGGCGTAAGGCTTGGGGCGGATGAGGCAGAAGCGGGAGAGCCGAAAAGAGTCGGTCAGCGGGCACAAGCGGGACCTGATTCTCGATGCGGCGCGCGAGGTGTTCGCCGCGGAAGGCCTCGAAGGCGCGAGCCTGCGCGCGATTGCGACCCGTGCCGGCTATACGCCCGCGGCGCTGTATTTTCATTTTGAGTCCAAGGAGGCGATCTACGCGGAGGTTCTGCGGGGGTCGCTGGTGTCGCTCGGCCAAACCGTCGACGACGCCGTCGCCAAGACGCGCGGTCCCAAACAGAAACTTCAGGCCGCCGCGATGGCGTTCTTCGGTTATTATGCCGCGAACCCGCGCGACCTCGATCTCGGCTTCTATCTGTTTCGTGGCGGCATGAAGCCGGCCGGACTGGGACATGCCCGCGACGAGGAAATGAACGCGGCGCTCGAGGCCGCGCTGCGCCCGATCGCGGAGGCGGCCGAAGCCCTGGGAGCGACACGGCAGAAAGCCAACATGCTGATGGTGGACTGCTTCGCGCACGCCACCGGCCTGCTCCTGCTGCTGCACACCGGACGCATCCGGATGTTCGGCGCATCGGCCCCCGATTTGATGGATGCCTATGTTCGCGAGAAAGTCCGGCACCTGACGGAGGACTAAGACATGCTGACCATCGACCCGAAAACGTCGCTGCTGCTGATCGTCGATTTTCAGTCCCGCCTGATGCCGGCGATCCATCAGGGCGCGGCTGTGGTCAAGAAAGCCAGGCAGTTGATCGACATGGCGGCCCTTGTCGGCATTCCCATCGTCTTCAGCGAGCAGAACGCCAGGGGACTCGGCTCCACGGTCGATGAGCTGCCGACCAGCAAGGGCCGGCTACTGCACAAAATGACGTTCGACGGCGTCCGCGAACCCGGTTTTCTGGCCGCACTCCCGGTGGACAAACACATCGTTGTCGCCGGATGCGAAGCCCATGTCTGCGTGCAACAGACCGTGCTCGGTCTGCTCGACGCCAAACGGAAAGTCTACGTCGTGCGCGACGCGCTCGGGTCGCGTTTTCCCGAGGACAAGGAGACCGCCATCCACCGCATGCAGCGGCACGGCGCCGACATCGTCACCACCGAGATGGTGGTGTTCGAATGGCTGGAGACCGCCGAGCACCCGCGCTTCCGCGAGGCGATCGCGCTGATCAAGTAGCCGCGATCCACGGCCGTGTTGCCGCCCGATGGGTGATCCCGGGCGATTTTGCGTCTTGCAAATGTCCTCCGGCCGGGCATGGTTGAGGTTCCCGGGAGCTTCCGCCGTGCCGACCGATGTCCGCAGAGCCTGACGACCCATCCCAGCCCAACGAACCGGCAGAAACGCCGCATTACCACGGCCATCGCGAGCGGCTGCGCGATCGTTTCCGCAGCGCCGGCGCCGACGCGCTGAGCGATTATGAGCTGATGGAAATGGTGCTGTTTCGCGCGCTGCCGCGCCGCGACGTCAAGCC
Organism: Bradyrhizobium prioriisuperbiae; assembly: GCF_032397745.1. Lineage (NCBI taxonomy): Bacteria > Pseudomonadati > Pseudomonadota > Alphaproteobacteria > Hyphomicrobiales > Nitrobacteraceae > Bradyrhizobium > Bradyrhizobium prioriisuperbiae. The sequence goes on along the minus strand of NZ_CP135921.1, from coordinate 2,781,883 downwards.
GCTGGCAAAGAAGATTTTGGAAAAGTTCGGCTCGTTCGCCGAGGCCGTGCACGCCCCGCCGGCACGGCTGCGGGAGATCACCGGCGTCGGCGACGCGGTGATTGTGGAAATTCAATTGATCGCCGCCACCGCCAGCCGCATCGCCAAGGGGCAGCTCAAGAAGCGCACGGCGCTGTCGTCATGGACCGACGTGGTCGATTACTGCCGCACCGCCATGGCGTTCGCCGACAAGGAGCAGTTCCGCATCCTGTTCCTCGACAAGCGCAACCAGCTGATCACCGATGAGCTACAGCAGGTCGGCACCATCGACCACACCCCGGTGTATCCGCGCGAAGTGGTCAAGCGCGCATTGGAGCTTTCAGCCACCGCCGTGATCCTGGTGCACAACCACCCCTCCGGCGATCCGACGCCATCGCAGGCCGACATCACGATGACCAAGGCAATCGTCGCGATCGCCGAGCCGCTGGGCATCACGGTGCACGACCACATCATCGTCGGCAGGAACGGGCATGCGAGTTTGAAGGGGCTGCGGCTGATGTAGTCCCGTTCCATTGAGACGCGACAACACAACCATCACTCTGCCCAACGAAGCCTTTTTCCCAACGAAGCCTTGCCCAACGAAGCGCCTTCACGGAGACGATCATGTCGAATGGTCCCAGCACGGTTCTCACGTCCGATGAAATCGACGCGATTACACGTGACGTCGTTGCAGAAGGACAGGCGGGCCGCAAGCAGGTGGCATGGCAGAAGATCCAACCATTTCGAAAGGCCCAGCCCCACCAACCGGAGGCAGCGATGGCATTGTTATGGATCATCGACGAACAAAGTCTCGCAAGGGAAGAGGCGGCCGACGTTCTTTCCGAGATCGCCGATGCCCACGATGGCAACATCGGCATCCTCTCAACACTTGGCCTGTGCCTCGAAGCCGTCCGCGACATCGATGACCTGAACGCGCCACCGCCGGGACACCCAATATTTCAGACGATGGTCGCGAAGCTGGACCGCCTGGCCAAGCTCCATGAGGGGCGGCCTGAACAGGAGCAGATACTGCGCGGGCTCGCCACATCGGCGCGAATGATGGCGCGCCAGATGGATGCAATCGCCGAGAACAGTCTCCGGAAACTGACCGAAATCGATCCATCGAACAGCGCGCATCAATACAATTTGGGCCTTTTCTACAAGACGCGGGGCAGATTTGCGGAAGGCACAGTGGCAGGCCGGGCTGCCGCAAGCCTGGCGCAGGAGGTTATCGACAGCACCGAGTGGAATCTTGGAATCTGCGCCACGGGCGCAGGGGACGCCGAGATCGCTTTGGACGTATGGAAGCGGATGGGACAGAAGATCGAGCCTGGACGGTTCGGGCTACCGGAAGGTGGGTATTCGGCCTGCAAGGTGAGGCTTGCCGAGCGGCCCCTTGCTGAGCGGACGGCGGACTCCGATGATCCAGGGGAGGAGGAAACGGTATGGATCGAACGGTTAAGCCCGTGCCATGGCGTTATTCGCAGCGTACTGTACCGCAATCTCGGCGTCGACTATGGCGATGTCATCCTCATGGACGGCGCCCCGATTACGCACCACACCTACGGGGAACAGCAGGTGCCGGTCTTCCCGCATTTGGCAACGCTGCTGCGCCGGAATTACCAGTTCTTTGCTTTCGCGGGCACCCAAGAGACCGCACGGCAACTGGTCGATCTGAGCGCGGAATTGGACGGGGACGCCGTTATCTATTCGCACACCGAGAACCTCAAGATCATGTGCGCCAATTGCTGGCGCGACCCCGATTTCGATCACGCCGATCATGAGACAATGGAAAAACACGTCGTCACCGGTCGCATTGCCGCACCGCCCGACATCGCACCTGCACGACTTCTGGACCTGATCGACAGGGGACTCGAAAAGCGAGGAGCTTGCCAGCTCTATGCGCCCGATCTTTGCGCAGCAGCGGGGCAGCTGGCGCGCGAGCGGATCGACAGACGCCGGTTTGCTCTCTTGACGGACAATTAGCGGCATTCCTGCTCGGAAAAATCGCGGCCAAACGCGCGCTGGGGTTCTCCACGAACACGCTGATCCCGGTGCACAACCATCCCTCCGGCGATCGGACGCCGCCGCTGGCTGACATCACGATGACTAAGGCGGTCGTCGAGATCGCCGCCCCGCCCGGCACTACGGTGCACGACCACATCATCGTCGGCAAGAACGGGCACGCGAGCCTGAAGGGGATACGGCTGATCTAGTGCTGGAGCGACCACGAGCGCGCCGGCAACGGATTATCATGAGGCGTGTCATGGCGACACAATGAAGCCGCCATGAAAACCGGTTTTCCTGCCTGCGGCGATCATCGCTCACCGGTAGCGCGAACGAGTCCAGTCGTGGCTAAATCAGCGGCGAACCGGTCGAGAACCTCGATGAGGTCGATGTGTCCAGATTTCATCGTGGCGCAATCGTTGCGTTGGTGCGCGCTGCCGTTCAGTTTCGATCGCAGCCTATGCGCGACGGTGTTTCCGCAATTCGGAAGGGGCCATATTGTGTCTGCGCTTAAAGTATCTGGTAAGATGGCTATTGTCGCAGAATCCCACCTCGGCGGCCACGTGGGAGATCCCCATGTCTGTCGTTGTCAGAAGCTCGGTCGCACGTTCAAGGCGCTTATCAATAATGTACTGGGCTGGCGTGACCCCGAAAGTTGATCGGAACGACTGGATCAAGCTGCTCGGCGTCATTCCGAGGAGACTGGCCATCTCACTCAGCGAAATGCGCTCACTCAAAGACTCGTTGATATAGTCGGTCAGTTTTGAGGCGAGGTGAATTGAAAGGCCAGGCCCTCGGCTGGACTTGAGCGAGGCACCAGGCCGGCTGTATTCGCGGTACAGATGAAGGCATATCGCCTGCGCTAAGGTTTGTCCGAGCATCTCGGACAGGTCATCGGTGTCATCGAGCAGGGCCCGCAGTTGTAGAGCGGCCTGCCAAACAAAGGGATCCGAATACTGGTGCTTAGGCCGCAAATCGATATCGCTGCGAGGAATCCCAATCACGTCGGCGATGGCCGAGGGATGGACGTTAAGTCCGGCACCCGCCAGATGTCCCGTTCCGCGCGTTTCCGTGACACAGCAACACCGAGCTGGCGTGAAGTAAGTCCGCCCCGGCGCGACCGAAATTTTTTCGACATTGCCGAGTTGCTTGATATTAAAGCGAACGGAACTGGTTGAAAAAATAACTCTCATATGATGCTGCTCGGACTCCCACGCCCAGGCGGCCTGCCTGCAAACATAGGCGTCCGCCAGCCCAAGCTCCACGCCCGCCCAAGTGCGCGTCCGAAATCTAGCGGTCTTGGCGGTCGTTGCGTCAATTCGCAATTGCTCGGAAATTCGAATGTCCGGACTCAGCGGGAACGGATCGTTCAACTGATCACTCCGTATCTAGCTCATGTGGATCGGTCTGCCTCCGATGCCAAAAATAATCCAGATAGGGCCGAACTCCAAATCTTCCGTGTTTCTGAATTTTGTACAAATCAGCGACATTTCATTCAATTCGAACGTGCGGGCTGAAAGCAGTTAGCCGATTTACATCGATCCTGAACGTCGCCTCCGTTGGTGCGATTGGAAGAGGCAACGCGTTTGATACATCCGACCTCGCCCGAGCGGCGTATATAGTCGCTTGATCGTCGCCAAAACATACAAACGCATGCCGTCACGATGCAGGGAGCAGCTGTCCGTGCGTGATATCATCTGGCTGTTTCTCAGAAGGCCACGAACATGTCCGAGGTCTGCGGACTGACTGCAGTGCTGCGGCACGAATAGACATCGGGCATCTTTGGCGCGATGCCTTCGGCAAGACAACACGCAGCCATATCCACGGTGGTGGCGGCATGCGCTGACACACACCGCGCCGTCACCAGCCTTCAACGTTCTGGGTCGCAACCATCGATCGAGAAGAAACGCGCTCGGGGTTGCGCACCAGAACCAATGTTTGTCGTACCCGAGTATACGAAGTTGCGTGACCGACGTGGCGTCTGGCGATTTCGCACCGATTGATTTTCGGCTTAGTGGCGCGACAGCTCGTCCACTCGTTCAAATTTGCAAGAGATCATTCAAGACACGATCCTGAACCGATCCTACGCTGATCCCTCGGCAATATCAGGCTTGGCGATGAAACCAGATTGCCGATCGTTGCGGCAGCCAAAACGATCATGTGAGCCACAGCATTGAGAGGCGTTTGATCCACCCGTTCTCGAAACACCAGCTCCCCGTTGATCGGACGCTAACATTTCACGAGAGACACATATGTCACTGAACACGTCGAACACGCCGCTGTGCAACCGGCGGATAATGTTGCAAGCCCTTGGCCTTACGGTGGCTTTGCCGAGTATGCCGGCTTTCGCGGACAAGAACCTCGCGCGTTTTTCGGATGGTTTCGTCTGGGGGGTTGCAGCATCAGCTCCCCAAACCGAGAGTCGAGCTGGCCGCGGTCGCAGCAATTGGGACACGTTCGCCGATACGGCTGGCGCCATTGAAGACGGCTCGACCAACTCTCTCTGCACCGAGTTCGACCAACGATATCCCGACGATCTTGCGCTACTCGCCGATGCCGGGATCAAGGCGTTCCGCTTCTCGATCTCCTGGCCGCGGATACAGCCGGACGGGCCCGGAACGCCGAACGTCGCAGGACTCGCCTTTTATGATCGTTTGGTCGACGCCATGCTGGAGCGTGGCATTGCGCCGTGGCCCACTATTTTTCATTGGGACGTGCCTGTGTGGGCAGGAGATTTTCGCAACCGCGAGATCGCTCAACACCTGGCAGATTATGCGGCGATCGTCGCCGGCAAACTTGGTGATCGTGTGCACAACTGGATCGTGCTCAACGAACCGAACAGTGTCGCGTTGCAGGGCTATGGAACCGGTGTGCACGCGCCGGGACTGCGTTCCGCCAAGGCCGTGTTTGCCGCGATACATCACCAAAATCTCGGTCAAGGTCTCGCATTGCAGGCCATGCGTGCGGCATTGCCGGCAGGCCGCCGGATTGGCACAACCATTAATGTGGCTCCTGTGCGCCCGGAGGGAGATCGGGTTGAAAACGAGGCAGCGGCGCGGCTGCTCGATACGATGTGGAACAAAGCGTTTCTCGATCCCCTGTATGGCAAGGGGTATCCGTCCAGCCTCACCCCGATGCTGTCGTCTTTTGTTCAGGGTGGCGACTTGGCAGTCATCGCGACCAAGCCCGACTTTTTGGGCGTAAATTATTATACGCGTATCTATGCAAGGGCGGCCGGCACCGCTTTCGGTGTGACAAGGGGTGAGCCGCCGGCAAACCTGCCGCGAACTGCGTATTTTCACGTCGAGCCGGACGGCTTGATCGAAGTCTTGATGAGGTTACACGACGACTACGACGCGCCGGACCTCTTTGTGACCGAGACGGGTTTTGCCCTTGACGATCCGCCGCCGCTCGATGGCGTGGTCGAAGATCGCGAGCGCATTGGATATCTTGCCAGCTATCTCAGCGCCGCGCACGCCGCCCAGAAACAAGGAGCCCGCTTGAAGGGGTTGTTCTATTGGTCTGCCACAGACAACTGGGAGTGGGGGAAGGGATTTACAAAGAAGTTCGGCCTGATCCATGTCGATATGATCAGCCAGAAGCGTACGCCAAAACGCAGCCTCGCCTACTACGCCAACTGCATAAGACATAACGCCGTGACCTGATTAAACCGGAATCCACTCTTTGGATGCCGCCGCGTGTCCACGCTCGGGCTGCCCAGACATCCGCAGGCGGAGCCGTAGCATGAAATTGAAGCCGGTGTCGGTAAGGACGGCGACGGCGGCATCGCCGCCGTTCCGGTATCAAGCTGTTGTCTCCCGCCGGTCCGTTGATAACGGGATCTCTCATCGATTTGACGGCAAATCTCGATAAGCCTGCCAGTGGCGGCGGCACTCTTCAGAGCCCGACCTCATCGGTCGTGCGGGTCTTATCATGCGTTTTCCTCAACGTCCCTCCTGTTGCGGGTTTAGATGCGCCGCACGAATCCGTTCGCCGGCACGTCGCGATAATGGAGCCTGCTGCTGGCGCCGAGTTGGGCGGCACGCCAGCGATAATCCTCCGGCTCCGCGCGAGTCCAGAAGCCGTTCCCCAGGCTCCAAGGTCGAGCAGCATTGGGGCCTGGGCATCTCCATCACAACGAACATCGTAAATAGCGCGTGCGATCAGTCGTTCATTCACGGCCTATCAACCAGGCCACCCAAAAGCTGCGAATTGGATGAGACCGGCATGGACCGCGCCATCGGCATCGCACCAGATCATTTGCTCCATTGGCCGTGCGGAAACGGAAGCACATTCGTATCTCTCGTGGACGGTGAAGACTCAACTTTCTTCGCGGCTTCAATCAGCAGACTCAGCGCCTGCCTGAACTCTCTGTTGATATCATCGGTCTTCTCCTCAAGGCACTTCAATGCTTGATCGAGATGATACCGAAAGAAAGAAAAATCAGTCTCCGTCATGTTTTCCTACCAGGTGCGCTCACATTTGAGAGGGTTCGTTTTTACAAAAAAAGATACTTGGAACGCCGCAATCGTCATTCAAATCGGCATGATTTCCTCCAAGGCGAGGCCTAAACCGCGGTTGACTCGTGGAGGGTTCAGGCAGGACGCAGCCGGCTCCTTCCTGCAGGCCGTATCACCGCGAGCAACAAACAGCCTGAAACGAGAACGATGAATGACAAACAGCACAAGCTATAGACAGGGCTGTCCGTACTATCGTTGATCCAGGTGATGACGAGAGGGCCGAACGCCGGACCGAGGTGGCCCAGGCTGTTGACAAGCGCAACCCCAGCCGCCGCGGTCTTCTTCGGGATGTACTCGCTCAGTGCGGCAAAAAACAACGGTGATGCCGCCGACGTCCCAACCGTTGCGACGGTGAGCGCTATCATTGACAAGAACAGGTTTTCAAGAGTTAGCGCGGTCGCGGCAATTCCGACGGCTGCAATTGCGGTGCAAGAAAAATAGTGCCAGCGTCGGTCATGTAACCGATCGGAGCTGCGTCCGATCAGCAACATACCGACGATGCCAGCGAGGCCCGGGATAACGCCGAGCACCCCGATCATAAACACGTCCTTGACACCCCAGCTCTGGACGAGGGTCGGAGACCAGAACAGTATCGCAGAGGTTGCCCCAAGGAACAGACACCATGCGATCGAGAGAAGATAGATGCGCTTGTCTCGGAGCAATTCCTTTATCGATCCATGCGAGGCCTTCGCTACCGCATACTCGTCGGTCGTCAAGCAATGCGCCAGCACGACTCTCTCGGCCGGGGTTAGCCAGCGCGCTTTGGCAGGGCCATCATGAAGGTATAGAAAGGCCATGACGCCAAGGACTGTCGCCGGGAGGCCCTCCAGCAAAAACAGCCACTGCCAACCGCGATAACCAGCAGCTCCGTCGAGATATTTCATGATGCCACCCGAGAGTGGCCCAGAAACGAGAGCGCCGACCACCGAGGCGGCCATGAACAGTGCGATGATTTTCCCGCGTCGTGCGGCGGGATACCAGTAAGTAAGGTACAGAATGACACCCGGAAAGAATCCCGCCTCCAATGCGCCGAGCAGAAACCGAAGTACAAAAAACTGAGTTGTGGTCTGAACAAACATCATGGCGGCAGCGACGATGCCCCAGGTCGTCATAATACGGAGAAACGTCTTCCGAACGCCGAATCGCTCCAACATCAGGTTGCTGGGCACCTCGAACAGAAGGTATCCTATGAAAAAAACTCCCGCGCCGAACGCATATGCGGCATCACCAAATGGCAATGATTGCTTCATTTGAAGTTGCGCAAATCCGACGTTTCCCCGGTCGAGATTGGCAACCAGATAGCATGTCAACAGCAGAGGCATGAGGCGCCAGCTGATTTTGGCGAACAGAGCATCGTCCGCTGCAACCGCATGTGGCGACATTGTCTTGTACTCGATATTCAAAAGCATTCGTTGCCACCTCGTGATGATGCCGCGCCGTCGTCATATTCGTGGGCATTGAAGGAAATAGATTGCCGGGAATGGACGGAGTGTCTGCAGCGAACGAGCACTGCGACCCTCGCGCGCCTTCGCGGCAGGGTTGGCTTGGTTGCATCAGCCTGGTCGCCGCGCCTGTGCTGTGGGCGATCAATTGATGAAGCCTGTAATGACGTCGTCGGTATGGAGACCAATCTGGAATCTGGATTGAACATTTTGCGATGAATTCGCATGAAGCCAATGCGACTGCTTTTCGGAAAAGGTCCGGTAGTGATCGTTCACACGCTGTGGCTTCAAACATAGCCTTTGTGGCGCGCTGCAAGCGCTGTCGCAGACGAACGCTGCAAGCGGATCTTCTTTCATCTGTTGTCGCCCAGTGCATGAGCAAGCCGCGATGGAGCACCCGTCGATGCTGGGCACTCTTTGCCGCGGACGTCAAAAAGCCTTTCAGCGGTGATCAGCGATGCATCTGTGTCGGGTAGCATTGCCTGTTCTGTCGCCCGCGGAGCTTCCATGTGTTGGGCTTGTAGAAGTTTCCAGAAGAGCGGGATTGGATAATTCGTTGATAGCTTGGACAATCAACAGATCCGCGATCGGCGGGGAACGATCCAAGGCCAGTTGACAGGTCGCGTGATGCCGGAGTTAGCTTGTGGGGTGCCGTTTTGCCGGTTGCGGTTACAGCCTGAACAGACGCTCCCGTTGGGATGGCTGCCGCAAACGAGGCGCCCTGATAGGTTCAGTTTTCCGGAATGGAGAGAGCTCTGCGCGGGCAGGTACCGAGGAATGCCGATATGTCGTCTGCAGGTAGACTCACGGCATCAAGCTCTAAAGAGGACGTCGGTACGCGGACCGGGTGGATCACAATGGATCCGCGGCTCACGGAAAGCACGCGATGCATTTCGCGAAAATGGTCAGGTGTGGAGCTAACGCTCATTGCTTCAGTCGTTCATGGTGGCCGGCTGGTCACCCGTGAGACGAACGATCATTGCGTCAGCACGATTCTGGAGTCAGAAGTTTCTTTTCTAAAAACCCGTTTGAATGGGACGATCCAAGTCGGTCCGAACCTGGGGCAGACTCTGCTTGTGCCTGCAGGCAAGCGATGCGCTAGCGAATGGCGAGGGAATGGTCGCATCCTTGTTGCAAGCCTATCGATTGATGCTGAGACAATGGCGGATCATTTAGGGCAGGCGCAGCCCATTCAATCTTTGGTACCGAAGTTTTACTATCAAGACTCCTTCTTGAATCATATCATCGATTATATGCGAACACTTCTTTCTTCAAACGACGATCTATCCGAAATGATGGGGCACACCCTCAGTCGTGCCGTTTGCCTGCATCTCGGCCATGGCTATGGCGACCCCTCGGCAGTATTGCCCTCAGCGCGCGGCTCGCGGCTGAATGCGCAGATGTCAGCCTCGTTGGTTGACTATATCCAGGAAAACCTGAGACACCGGATCACTCTCGAAGACCTTGCCGCTGTTGTTAACCTGTCCGTTACGAAGCTGATACCCGCGTTTCGTACGACGTTCGCCTTAACGCCAGCTCAGTACGTCATCGCACAACGACTTTCCCTGGCCCGCCGCTTGCTAGCCAACTCCACATTAGACATTACAGCCGTTGCATCCGAAGCAGGTTTTGCCGACAACAGTCATTTGACACGGCTGTTTAAACGGACCTATGGCCTGACGCCGAGCGAATTCGGCGCGAAGGCAGGGAATAGGCCTGGCCGGCAGAGGAAGCTGCGGGCCCAGCCTAAGGCCCGCAATTGACTTTGGTTTTCGCACATAAGGCGGAATATTGAGGGCCTCGCGTTACAGACAAGCGAGTGCGCCGTCGTTATCGTAGTGATCTGCCCAACTTGTCTCGATTTTTTTGTGTTCGTCCAAGTAGCTTGGCGTTCGTTCAATCCGATCCGTCGCCACATAGTCATACTTGATAATGCTGGACACATCAGGGAGCGGTATCCGCCGCCTGCCGCGGGAAGTTGGATGCTCAACAGAGAGTGTAGCGATCTGCCGAATGCGCTGAATGCCATTAGGAATGTGATCGCTTAGGGCGGACAAGGTAAGGCACAAGAACAATGTTCGACCGTTTGGCGCGCCAGCGGCGTCGTTACAATAGTTTTGACCGCCACACGTGCATCATTGCATCGCAACGGTGGATACCAGGAAATAGAGAGGGTGCGCGCCGGCATGACAAACAGCTTGGTTGATGGGCCGGGACTCCATGAGTATGG